>NZ_JAMYPF010000004.1:0-421584 GCF_040320205.1 Mesorhizobium sp. M0761 | reverse complement strand
TTTTAATACCCCCGGGGTGCCGCCGGTGCCGGGCGGCTGGGGGGGGCGCCGCGGGGGGGCGGTGCCCCGTCTTCACTAACCCCTCGGGCCGCCCTTCCGCCGCGGCGCCCCCCTCGCCCAATTCCGCCTTCCCGTCGCGGCCCGTCAGTTGCTGGTGATGCTGACGGCGTCGCCCTCGACCAGCAGCGGCGGCGCATAACCCAACGGCTTGTCGCCGGTCACGGCGCCGCCGGTAACCCGGGCTTGTATGTCGGAACCGAAATAGGCGTACGGGAATGGCGGCGGTGTCTTGCTGACCGTATTCAGCCGCGCGCGAAGCTCGGCGGGTAAAGTGAAATCCAACGCCGCCAGATTGTCCTGCAACTGCGCCAGCTTGGTGGCGCCAAGAATCACGGTGGCGATGCCCGGTTGCGTTGCCACCCAGTTGAGCGCGACCTGCGCCATGCTGCGTCCGAGTTCGGCGGCAACTTTTTCGAGCTCCGCCACGATCGCCCAGTTGCGCTCGGTGAACTTCTGGAACCCCGGATGAGTGGTGTTGCGAAAGCCGTCGAGCCGGCCGGCATGGCCTTCCTGCGTCGGCCGGTACTTGCCGCTGAGCAGCCCGCTTGCCAGCGGGCTCCACACCATGATTCCTGCGCCATGGCGGGTGCCGAAGGGCACGAACTCATTTTCGATCGAACGCTCCACCAGCGAATATTCAAGCTGCAGGGCCGACACCGGCTCGTAGCCGCGCCACTCGGCGATCGTCTGCGCGCGGGCAGCATACCAGGCCGGCACATCGGACAGGCCGACATGGCGAATTTTGCCCGCACGCACGAGATCATCCATCGTGCGCATGACCTCCTCGGCCGGCGTCAGCCCGTCCCAGACATGGAGGAGGTAGAGGTCGATATAGTCAGTGCCCAACCGCTTCAGCGAGGCGTCCACGGCGCGCAAGATGTTCTTGCGGCCATTGCCGCCGGCGTTCGGATTGCCGGGCTCCGCGTTGAAGGTGAATTTCGTGGCGATCACCGCTTTGTCGCGCAAGCCTCGCTCGGCGATGAATTCGCCGAGCCAGGTTTCGGCTGTGCCGCCGGTGTAGAGGTCGGCGGTGTCGAAGAAATTGCCGCCGGCCTCGACATAGGCGTCGGCCATGGCGCGCACGGTTTCCCTGTCCGCGCCCCAGCCCCATTCGGTGCCAAAGGTCATGGTGCCCAGTGCCAGCCGGCTGACGCGCAGGCCGCTGTTGCCCAGTGTGTAATAGCTCATGGTCATGGTGTTTTCCTATCCCGACTTTTATTGACGCCGGCTCATTGGCCAGGCGTCGTCTTGACCCAGGGATTGCCGCGCTGATGCGTGGCGCGGAAAATGAAGCCGTCGACTTTCCAGCCGGTCCCGGAGCGAACCAGATGGTGCTCGTAAGTGCCCCAGACTTCCCACAGCGGGTCGCCATTGCCTTCCATCCGGTTCCAGGCATAGCCGTTCGAAGAGACGGTCGCCGCGTCCGCCTCAAAGATCACCTGGTGATTGGTGCGCAGATGCAGGCTGGTCTTGCTGCCCCTCAGGTTGCCGGCCCAGGTACCGATCAGATCGTCGGAGGGGATGGTGGCGGCAGGCTGTCCTGACAGGCTGCTGAAGTCGACGGTGACACGGTCGGCGAAATAGGAGCGGGCAAGCTTCCAGTCCTGCGCATCGACGGCACGGTCGATGGCATCGGCGATGCGGATGACGGCGCGTTCGTCGGCGAGCGCGCGCTGACCGGACGGCTCGGCGCCGCCGGCATCGACCGGCGCCAGAGCAAGGCCTGCGGCGAAGGTAGCGTATTTCAAGGCATTCATGTCTTTTATCCTTTGTGCATCGGTGACGGCAATGTGGGCCAGCCTGTCGGCATCGAGAAGATTGAATTGTTCGCAAGGACTATGCGATATCATGCACG
Source organism: Mesorhizobium sp. M0761 (assembly GCF_040320205.1). NCBI lineage: Bacteria > Pseudomonadati > Pseudomonadota > Alphaproteobacteria > Hyphomicrobiales > Phyllobacteriaceae > Mesorhizobium > Mesorhizobium sp. M0761. Next base: position 419,669 of record NZ_JAMYPF010000004.1, on the reverse strand, counting down.
AATGGACCGGGATCTGCTCAGCCATTTGCCTGTCATCGTCGCCGTTGCGCGACGCGGCGGCTTTGCGCTTGCCGCGGCCGAACTGGGCATGTCCCCATCCGCCGTCAGCCATGCGGTGCGCCTCGTGGAGGAGCGGATCGGCCAGCCGCTGTTTGCGCGCACCACGCGCAGCGTCTCGCTGACGGAAGCCGGCAAGGCGCTGGTGGACACGGCAGCCCCTGCCCTCCAGGATATCGCCGACCGGATGGACCGCATCCGAGCCATCAAGGGCCGGCCCTCCGGCTTGCTCAGGTTGAACGTTCCCAACATCGCCGTTCCACTTGCCGTCACTCCCGTGGTCGCCGCGATGGCTGAACGCTATCCTGATGTGACCATCGAATTGCTCACCGACCAGGGGCTGGTGGACATTGTCGGCGAGGGTTTCGATGCCGGCATCCGGCTGGGCGAGATGATCGCACAGGACATGGTCACGGTCCGGCTGACGCCGCCATTCAACGCCGTGATCGTCGCCTCCCCCGCCTATGTCGGCCGGCATGGCCGTCCGCGCAGTGTGGCGGATCTTTCGGACCACAATTGCATCGGCTACCGGCTTGTGCGCTCCGGCGCACTCTATCGCTGGGACCTGACCGAGGACGGCAAGGATGTCGTGGCCGAGACGAAGGGTACGGTCATCGTCACCGATTCGCTGGCCGCGATCGACCTTGCGCTTGCCGGCGTCGGGCTGACCTATGTGTTCGAGCCGCTGGTGCGCGCGGAATTGGCAGCCGGCCGCCTCGTTCAGATCCTGCCGCAAACGGCGATCGAGGAGCCCGGCCTCTTCCTTTACTTCCCGCGCAGGGCGTCGACGGCGCCAAAGCTCAGGGCCTTCATCGACACCGCACAAGAAATCGGCCGAGCATCCTTGCGGACACCCGGCCGAGTTGCCTGAGCTGAGAAGCCCTTTTCGGGGCTATTTTTAAAACTACTTCTTCACGGCCGCCGCGACTTCCGCCGCGAAATCGGTCTCTTCCTTTTCGATGCCTTCGCCCAGCGCAAAGCGCAGATAGGCGGAGATCTTGGCCGGAGCGCCGATGTCCTTCTCGGCATCCTTCAGCGCCTGCTCGACAGTGATGTCGGGATTGAGCACGAAGGCCTGCTTGAGGAGCACGACTTCCTCGTAGAACTTGCGCAGGCGGCCTTCGACCATCTTTTCGATGATCGCTTCCGGCTTGCCGGACTGGCGCGCCTGGTCGGCGAAGATCGCCTTCTCGCGCTCGACCGCTGCCGGATCGATCTGCTCGGCGGTCAACGCCAGCGGGTTGGTGGCGGCGACATGCATGGCGACCTGGCGGCCAAAGGCGTTGGCGGCATGCTCATTGCCCGTCGTCTCGATCGCGACCAGAACGCCGAGCTTGCCAAGACCATCGGCAACCGCATTGTGGACGTAGGTTGCGACAGCACCGTGCGGGACGGTGAGCTTGGCCGAACGGCGGAAGCTCATGTTCTCGCCAATGGTGCCAACGGCGTCCTTGATGGTGTCAGTGACCGACTTGTCCGAACCCGGATACTTTGCGGCAGAGACAGCCTCCGTCGTGCCGTAAGCAAGCGCGACCTTGGCGACATTGCGAACGATCTCCTGGAACTGCTCGTTGCGGGCCACGAAATCGGTCTCGGAGTTAACCTCGACGATGGCGGCCTCGCGGACGCCGGAGTCGACGCCGATCAGGCCTTCGGCGGCAGTACGGCCAGCCTTCTTGTCGGCCTTGGAAATGCCCTTCTTGCGCAGCCAGTCGATGGCCTCTTCGATGTTGCCGTTGGTCTCGGTCAACGCCGCCTTGCAGTCCATCATGCCCGCGCCGGTCAAGTCGCGGAGTTCTTTGACCTGTGCAGCCGAAATGCTCATTGTCGCCTCTTTGTTTTAAATGCACCGACGCACCACCGGTACTCGGTGATGCGTCCGTCTAGCGTGCCAAATATGAGAATGATGAAGGCCGCAACCGGCCTTCGACTGTCAAGCTTCCGGAGCGTCCGCAGCCGGGGCCGGAGCCGGATCAAGCGCCGGTTCGACCGGAGCTTCGACCGAGGCGCCGATGTCGACGCCGAGCGCGCCCTGCTGGCGGGCGATGCCGTCGATGGCAGCCTTGGCGATCAGGTCGCAATAGAGCTGGATGGCGCGCGCCGCGTCGTCATTACCGGGGATCGGGAAGTCGATCTTGTCCGGATCGCAGTTCGAATCGATGATGGCGACGACCGGAATGCCGAGGCGCTTGGCCTCGAGAATGGCGATCGCTTCCTTGTTGGTGTCGATGACGAACATCAGGTCGGGCGTCGAGCCCATGTCCTTGATACCGCCGAGCGCCTTGTCGAGCTTCTCGCGCTCGCGGTCGAGGTTCAGGCGTTCCTTCTTGGTCAGGCCCTGGGCCTCACCGGCCAGCATCTCGTCGAGCTTGCGCAGGCGCTGGATCGAATTCGAGATCGTCTTCCAGTTGGTCAGCATGCCGCCGAGCCAACGCGAGTTGACATAGTATTGGGCCGAACGCTGTGCGGCGTCGGCGACGATGTCGGACGCCTGGCGCTTGGTGCCGACGAACAGCACGCGGCCGCCCTTGGCAACGGTGTCGGAAACCTGCTTCAGAGCCTGGTGCAGCAAAGGCACCGTCTGCGACAGGTCGATGATGTGGATGTTGTTGCGGGCGCCGTAGATGTAAGGCGCCATCTTCGGGTTCCAGCGGTGGGTCTGGTGGCCGAAGTGAATGCCAGCTTCCAAAAGCTGGCGCATGCTGAAATCAGGCAGTGCCATTCTTAGTTCCTTTTCCGGTTAGCCTCCACGGACACAGGCATTTTTGGACTTTGTCCTCGAACGCCACCGGAGGTTTCAGCCGGATTTCTCCCGGGCAGACACCAAAGTCCGTGTGTGGAATGAGCGCGCATATAGAGGGGAAGCGCTGCAAACGCAAGCGGTGAGGTGCTTCATCGCTCAGCGTGCGGCAATCAGCGCTCCGGTGCCGATCATGGCGCTGCCGGCGAACCGGTTAATCAGCCGCATGCGTCCGGGCGTCCTGAACCAGCCGGATGCCCTGCCCGCCAGCGCGGCGTAGATGCCCATGGTGAGAATATTGGCGCCGACGACGACTGCCACCACCAGCAGGCCGTCGGCAAACGTCATGGTGTCGAGGTTGAGGATCAGCGGCATGATCGAGGCGTGGAACAGGATCGCCTTCGGGTTGCCGAGCGCCACGGAGGCGCCAAGCAGGAACGACCGCGACAATCCGGTTTGGGGGATTCCTTGCGCAGCCGATTGCGCGGCCGCGGCCCGCCACATCTTGATGCCGAGGAAAATCAGGTAGGCCGCACCGGCGTATTTCAACAGGAGAAACACCCATTCGAAGGTCTGGGCCAGCGCCACCAGCCCGAGCAGTGCCAGGGTGACCAGCACGGCATCGCCGGCGGCAATGCCCATTTCCGGCGACGAACGCACGCAGGAAGCCGCGTGCCACGCCGTTGGTGATCACCGTGAACATCGCCGGTCCCGGCGTGGCGGCGGCAAGTGTGATGGCAAGGCAATAAGCCAAGAATGCCGTTAGCGTCACGATCGGCCCTTTCCGTTGGGTACCCGTACGCGCCTGAAGATCGCAACGATCTCCTCGCGGCTGCATTCGATGGCGCCGAGCCGCACCGCCCGGTCGCGCTCGAAGCCGGTTATGTCATAGTGCGGCGCCGATGTCCTGGGCGGCCCTTGGTAGGACGAACGCTTGACGCCAAGCTCGGCGGCGAAACGATGCAGTTCGTCCGTATCGTCGGCCATCAGGTGGCACCAGCGATGGCCGGCCCATTTCCAGATTGCCGCATCGACATAGACCGCCATCGGGAACTGCCATCAAGCCTGCCGTGGCCAGCGCCGCATTGTTGCTATTTCGAGACGGGGCAAGGCTTGGTCTGATCGAACAGCGACAGGTTGACCAGCTTTCCGGTCATCGAGAACTCGCCATAGTCCATTGTGAGGTCGCGGGTGATGCCGTTCTCGTGCAGCTTGAAGCTGATGCGGTATTCCGGCACCTCTTCGCCCGATTTGTCGGTCTCGTCGAAATAGGCGATGTCGACCGGCCAGTATTTGTCGCCTGCAAGCTTGGCCAGCGCCGGCGCTTCGGGGTCGGCCTTGTCGCCCTCGGCCTTCTTGCCGACGATGACGGTGGTGGTCATCACCTTGTTGGCATCCTCCGAACCGTCGAAAAGGCTGGTTTCGTAGAAATTCTCGCCCTTCTCGGCCTTGCCGATCAGTTCGACCAGATGCTGGGTCGGGAACTGGGTGGTGGCAAGTTCCAGGCTGTTCTTCTCGGGCTTGTCAATGTCGACTTTGAGGCCCTTGGTCTCTTTCGTGGCGGTGCCCTTGACCTCCTTGTCGAGGTTCTGGTCGACGAAGGATTTGGTCACGAACGAGAAGGTCTTGCCTTCGGCGTCCTCGAACGTGGTCGTCTGCTGGTCGGTCAGCCTGGTGTTGTCGCCGGTGGCGATCTGGGTGACGAAACGGAATTTTACCGTATAGCCCTCGCAGGGCGAGCCGTTGAACTCATAGACCATGCGGCCGGAAATCCCGGTGATGCCCGAGCGGTCCGACGCCTTGTCGAGGGTAAGATCGTAGACGGCGCGATGCGCCTGCAGCGCCGGCACGGCAAAGGCTGGAGCCATCGAGAACAGCACCGGAAAGAGAACGGCGTGGAAGGCAAGGCGCGTTGCGCGCATAAGGGGCTCCGATCGTCGCAGCTGATGGCAGGCCGCAGGTAAAGATGGTCCAGCTTAAAAAAAGTCGTGGCGGAAGCGAGGCAAAAATAGCAATTTCGGCCCGGCCAGCGCGGCGTCTCCAAGCAATAGGGAAATACCATGAGTGAAACAATCGAAAAGCGGCTAAGCGATCTCGGCGTGACAATACCTGCCGCCGCAGCGCCCGCCGCGAACTATGTGCCCTATTGCAGGTCCGGCAATCTTTTGTTCACCGCCGGGCAGTTGCCGCTCAAGGACGGCAAGCTGCAGGCAAGCGGCCTGCTCGGCCGCGACGTCGATACCGCAACCGGCAAGGAAGGCGCAAAGTACTGCGCAATCAATGTCTTGGCCCAAGCAAAAGCAGCACTTGGCGATCTCGAAAAAATCCAGCGTTTGGTCAAGATCACCGTCTTTGTTGCATCAGTGCCGGATTTCGTCGAGCAGCATCTGGTCGCCAATGGCGCCTCCGATTTCCTGGTCGCCGCCCTTGGCGAGCGCGGCAAGCATGCCCGCTCCGCCGTCGGCACCGCCTGTCTGCCGCTTAATGCCGCAGTGGAAATCGAAGCCGTCTTCGAGGTCGCATGAGCAGGACCAAGACAATGACCGACCTTTCCTGGCTGACCGCCCGCCCGGTGGCGCATCGCGGCTTTCACGACATGAACAAGACGCGCTGGGAAAACACGCTGTCGGCCTTCGCTGCTGCCGCCGAGCGCGGCTATGCGATCGAATGCGACGTGCATTTGTCGTCCGACCGCGTCCCCGTCATCATTCATGACGGCGATCTCAGGCGGTTGACCGGCCAGGACGGCTTCGTCTGGCAGCGCACGGCAGCGGAACTGGCGGCGCTCAGGATCGGCGGCACCAAGGACCATGTGCCGACACTTCAGGAGGTGCTCGACCTGGTCGACGGCCGCGTGCCTTTGGTGGTCGAATTGAAGGGCGTGCCCGGCTACGACGAGGGCCTGGTGGCGAGCGTCGGCAAGATGCTGGAGCGCTACAAGGGCAAGGCGGCGATCATGTCGTTCGACCACTGGCTGGTCCGCGATTTCCCCAGGGATGCGCCAGGAATTCCGGGCGGGCTCACGGCCTATGGCAAGGACAACCAGTTGATCGAGGCGCATTTCGCCATGCTGGCGCATGACCTCGCCTTCACCTCCTATGCCGCGGGCGATCTGCCGAACCCGTTCGTCAGCTTCGTGCGCGAAAGGCTTAAAATGCCTGTCATCACCTGGACGGTGCATGACCAGCCGGCGGTGGATCTCACCTTCAAATACGCCGACCAGATGACGTTCGAAGGGTTCGAACCCGATCTGGTCAAAGTCGCCTGATGGGAGTGCCTGAAACGTGACTTGTAGCGGCCCCGACAGAGCTTAAATAAGCCTCATGGATCAGGGTGACGAAGGCGATGGGCAAACGGCGAATGCGGAGTTCTCCATCCGCGTCGCCGCCGGCATCAATGCCTTCACATGCGACGAGTGGAACGGCTTTACCGGCACAACCCGCAGCGACACAGAAAACGGCTATAACCCTCTCGTTTCATATGCTTTTCTGAGCGCGCTTGAAGATTCCGGCTGCGCCGTGCGGCGCACCGGCTGGCAAGGTCATCATCTCAGACTGGAAAATGCCCAAGGCAGATTGCTGGGCGCCATGCCCTGCTATCTCAAATCGCACAGCCAGGGCGAATATGTCTTCGACCACGGCTGGTCCGATGCGTTCGAACGCGCCGGCGGCAACTACTATCCGAAACTGCAATGCGCCGTGCCGTTCTCTCCGGTCACCGGCCCTCGCCTGCTGGTCAGCAAGGGCGAGGACAGCGCCATTGTGAAGGCCGGTCTCGCAGCGGGCCTGAAGGCGGTGACGGAAAAGCTCGGCGTGTCCTCCGCGCATGTCACCTTCGCCAATGAAAGCGACGTTGCAACGCTGGAAGCAGCCGGCTTCCTGCACCGCACCGACCAGCAGTTCCATTTCTTCAACGAAGGCTTTTCGACCTATGACGACTTTCTCGCCACGCTGGCATCGCGCAAGCGCAAGGCGATGAAGAAGGAGCGCCGCGAGGCGCTCGCCAACGGTATCTCGATCGACCGGCTGACCGGCAAGGACCTGACCGAAAGGGCCTGGGACGATTTCTTCGCCTTCTATATGGATACCGGCAGCCGCAAATGGGGCCGGCCCTATCTCAACCGCAAGTTCTTCTCGCTGATCGGGGAGCGCATGTCCCAGGACATCCTGTTGGTCATGGCCAAGCGCAATGGCCGCTATGTCGCCGGCGCCATCAACTTCATCGGCTCCGATGCGCTCTACGGCCGCAATTGGGGCTGCATCGAGGACCACCCGTTCCTGCATTTCGAAGTCTGCTACCATCAGGCCATCGACTTCGCCATCGAGCGCAAGCTGAAGGTGATCGAGGCCGGCGCGCAGGGTGAGCACAAACTGGCGCGCGGCTATCGTCCCGTGACCATGCATTCGGCGCACTACATCGCACATCCCGGCCTGCGCAATGCTGTGGCCGATTATCTCCGGCGTGAGCGGCGCGAGGTCGAGCGGATGGGCGAAATTCTGGAAGAGCATACGCCGTTCCGCAAGGATCTTGAGGAATAGCGATCCGCGCCTGCCCTCGCCTGACCATCTTACCTGACCATCTTGCCGGTCCAGGACAGCTTCGCTACACCGGGAGCATACTCCCGGAGCGCCGCCATGACCGAGGCCTACGACCCCAGCAATATCTTCGCAAAGATCCTGCGCGGCGAAATCCCCTCGCACCGCATCTACGAGGATGATGCCGTGGTCGCCTTCATGGATGTGATGCCGCAAGGCCCCGGTCACACGCTGGTGGTGCCCAAAGTACCGTCGCGCAATCTGCTCGATGCCGATCCGGCGACGCTCGGCCGGCTGTTCACCACGGTCCAGACGGTCGCGCTGGCGGTCAAAAAGGGTTTCGGCGCTGACGGGGTCACCATCCTGCAGTTCAACGAACCGGCGTCCGGCCAGACCGTCTACCACCTACATGTCCATGTCATCCCGCGGTTCGAAGGCATCGCGCTCAAGCCGCATACGGGGCAGATGGAGAAGCCCGAAGTGCTGACGGAGAACGCGGCGAAGATCCGAGCAGCGCTGAACGGTTGAGGTGGCGCGCGCCTCAGGGCGATGCGCTCAGCCACAATCCACCACGTCGGTTAGGAAAATATCAAACCACCCCGTGATAAAGTGCCGTACCGGGATGCGTTTGGGTTTTAAAAATCGTGGAACATTCGGTTGCGACATCAGAGCCGTTGGTAAAAGCAGCTGCCGGGCGGGCCTTTCTGCGCACCTTGGCGGACGCGTACCGGCGACACCGCCTGCTGCATGCGATGGCCATCGCTGCCCTGCTTTTGGCAGCCGCGGTCGGCCTGCGCACCGGAAACATGCCGGATTTCGGCGTGCTGGAAGACTATGCCCAATACCTTCTTTTCGCTTTCTGGATCGGTGGCTGCGCCTTCGCACTCGGCAGCTTTTTTCACCTTGCACTCATCAAGCGGGATCCCGAGCCGCTCGGCACTTTTCTGCGATCGATCGGCGGCGTCTTCGGCGACGCCGAGCGCAACGCCAACAGCCTGAATGGTCTGGCCGCGTGCATTGCGCTCATATCCGCTTTCGGTGTGTTGAAAGGCGCGGTCGCGATCCTTTCGCCATTCGCATGGGATCACGCATTGGCTCAGGCCGACCGGGTGCTGCATTTCGGCCGAGCGCCCCATGAATGGCTATGGTTTATCGTCCAGTCGCCGCTCGCCGTAAGATCGTTCAACCTGGCTTACAATTCCTGGTTCGTCGTCCTTATCGCCTCGGTCTTCATCGCTTGCATCACGCGCAGGGACACGAAGCTGCGTCACCAGTTCCTGATGAGCTTCATGCTCGTGTGGATACTGGCGGGTTTTTTCCTGGCGATGGGCCTGTCTTCGGCAGGGCCGTGCTTTTACGAGCGACTGGGGCTGGGCAGCGACTATCATTCCCTGATGCAAGCACTCGCCGCCGCCGATCGCATCTATCCGATCTGGGCGCTCAGCACGCAGGACCTTGTGTGGAGCGGCTATATCGGGGCGACGCCAGGCAGTCTCGGCATATCCGCCTTCCCGTCCATGCATGTAGCGATGGCGGTGCTTTTCGCGCTTTATGCAACACGCCGCTCACGGTTGGCCGGCCTTTTGATGTGGGCATTCGCCGCAATCATCATGGTCGGCTCGGTCGTCCTTGGCTGGCATTATGCCGTGGATGGCTATGCGAGCGTTCTGATTTCGATCGCCATCTGGAAGGCGTGCGGGTACTTCCTGGGCAAGTTTGCACCCGAGGGCGTCGCCGCCTGACCTAACAACATCTGCCCTGAAAAGCAGGGGCGCTGTGTCGGCAAACCGGCCAGCCAATGAAAAAAGGGCCCGTCACCGGGCCCTTCATAGGCGAACCTTTCAGCTCTTGCGCGGCAGTTGCGGCACCAGGCTGCGCTTGCCGCCATCCTTGCCCTTGGGCTCAGGCTCGTCCTTGCCCTTGGGCTGAGGCTTCTGCGCCACCGCCTTCTTGGCGACGGGCTTCTTGGCCACCGCCTTGCGGGCTTTCGGCGTCTCTTCCGGCTCCTGCTTCGGCTGCACCGGGGCTTCGTCGGCCAGTGATTCGAGCTTCAGGCCGGTTTCGCCGGTTTCCTTCTTCTCGACGGTGACGCGCACCGTGCCGCCCTTCTTGAGCTTGCCGAACAGCACCTCGTCGGCCAACGGCTTCTTGATGTGCTCCTGGATGACCCGGCCGAGCGGCCGCGCACCCATGCGCTCATCATAGCCCTTGTCGGCCAGCCAGGCGATCGCGTCGGACGACAGGTCGAAGGTGACGCCCCGCTCGGAGAGCTGGGCCTCGAGCTGCATGACGAACTTCTGCACCACCTGATGGATGACCGGCACCGGCAGCGAGCCGAACGGGATGATCGCATCGAGACGGTTGCGGAACTCCGGCGTGAACAACCGGTTGATGGCCTCGACATCGTCGCCTTCGCGCTTGGTCGATCCGAAACCGATCGCCGCGCGCTGCGCATCGGATGCGCCCGCATTGGTGGTCATGATAAGGATGACATTGCGGAAGTCGATCTGCTTGCCGTTGTGGTCGGTCAGCTTGCCGTGGTCCATGACCTGCAACAGGATGTTGAACAGGTCCGGATGCGCCTTCTCGACTTCATCCAGCAAGAGCACGCAGTGCGGATGCTGGTCGACCCCGTCGGTCAACAAGCCGCCTTGGTCGAAGCCGACATAGCCGGGAGGCGCGCCGATCAGCCGCGAAACGGTGTGGCGTTCCATATATTCCGACATGTCGAAGCGGATCAGCTCGACGCCGAGCGAGGCAGCCAACTGCTTGGCGACTTCGGTCTTGCCGACGCCGGTCGGGCCTGAGAACAGGTAAGAGCCGATCGGCTTTTCCGGTTCGCGCAGGCCGGCACGCGCCAGCTTGATTGCCGAGGTCAGCGCGGTGATGGCGGTGTCCTGGCCATAGACGACGCGCTTCAGCTCGATGTCGAGGCCTTGCAGCACCTTCTCGTCGTCGGCCGAAACCGTCTTCGGCGGGATGCGGGCCATCGTGGCGATCGTGGCTTCGATCTCCTTGATGCCGATCGTCTTCTTGCGCTTGGCTTCCGGCACCAGCATCTGCGAGGCGCCGGTCTCGTCGATCACGTCGATCGCCTTGTCCGGCAGCTTGCGGTCGTTGATGTAGCGGGCCGACAGTTCCACCGAAGCCTTGATCGCCTCGTTGGTGAACTTCACCTTGTGGAATTCCTCATAATAGGGCTTGAGGCCCTTCATGATCTCGATGGCGTCCTCGATGGTCGGCTCGTTGACGTCGATCTTCTGGAAGCGCCGCACCAGAGCGCGGTCCTTCTCGAAGAACTGGCGGAACTCCTTGTAAGTGGTCGAGCCGATGCAGCGGATGGCACCCGAAGACAGCGCCGGCTTCAACAGGTTCGACGCATCCATCGCGCCGCCGGACGTCGCACCGGCGCCGATGACGGTGTGGATCTCGTCGATGAACAGCACGGCGCCCGGATAATCCTCGAGCTCCTTGACGACCTGCTTCAGCCGCTCTTCGAAATCGCCACGGTAGCGCGTGCCGGCCAACAGCGTGCCCATGTCGAGCGCGAAAATGGTGGCGTCCTGCAGCACTTCGGGCACATCGCCTTCGACGATGCGCTTGGCCAGGCCTTCGGCAATCGCCGTCTTGCCGACGCCGGGATCGCCGACATAGAGCGGGTTGTTCTTGGAGCGGCGGCACAGCACCTGGATGGTGCGGTTGATTTCGCTCTCGCGGCCGATCAGCGGATCGATCTTGCCGGCCTTGGCCTTGTTGTTGAGGTTGACGCAATAGGCAGTCAGCGCATCCTGCTGCTGCTTCTTCTTGCCGCCTTCCTCCTGCGGCTCGGCGCCGTTCTGGCCGCCCTGCTCGTCATCGGCGCCGCGCGGCGAGCGCGTCTCCGATGCGCCGGGGCGCTTGGCGATGCCGTGCGAGATGTAGTTGACCGCGTCGTAGCGGGTCATCTGCTGTTCCTGCAGGAAATAAGCGGCATGGCTCTCGCGCTCGGCAAAGATGGCGACGAGCACGTTGGCGCCGGACACTTCCTCGCGGCCGGATGACTGTACATGGATCACGGCGCGCTGGATGACGCGCTGGAAGCCGGCGGTCGGCTTGGAATCCTCATCGTAACCGGTGACCAGATTGTCGAGTTCGGTGTCGATATAGGTCAGAACGGTGTGCTTCAGCTCGTCGAGATCGACGTTGCAGGCGCGCATAACGGCGGCCGCCTCGGTGTCGTCGATGAGGGCGAGCAGCAGATGTTCCAGGGTTGCATATTCATGGTGCCGCTCATTGGCGAGCGTCAGCGCCTGGTGAAGCGCCTTTTCCAGGCCTTGGGAGAAAGCCGGCATGTTACCTCACTTCTTCTCCATCACGCATTGCAGCGGATGCTGATTCTGTCGGGCGAAATCCATGACCTGAGACACTTTGGTCTCGGCCACCTCGAATGTATAGACCCCGCACTCGCCCACCCCATGATTGTGAACATGAAGCATGATGCGTGTGGCGGCTTCGCGGTCCTTTTGAAAAAAACGCTCCAGGACGTGAACCACGAACTCCATGGGCGTATAGTCGTCGTTGAGGATGAGGACCCTGTAAAGGCTGGGCTTCTTGGTCTTGGTCTTCGTGCGCGTAATGACGGCTGTGCCGCGACCGGCCTCATTGCCGTCGCCGTCACTTTGCATCCGCACCACGCTTGTTGTGGCAGTCAAACCTGAAGTCACGTAATCCTGCCTCTTTCGAATCCCCATGGCGAGTTCGATATGTAGGTGTTCGATGGACGATTTTAAGCCCTTCTTGTTAGCTGACAATATGGCTAGGTGGGCAAACCGAGGCGATTTTCAAAATCGTGAACCGCCAAAGCCCCGGAATTGAAACTGGCATGAAAAAACCCGGCCGCGCATCCGCGACCGGGTCTGTTTTGCAAGCCCGAAAGGCCGTGCCTGGTATTCTCGAGCGAAATTACTTCGCCTTGGCGACAATCGATTCGAAGGGCTTGTAAGCCTCCTTGGCGAGATCGGCATAGAGATCGCCGAACTTGGTCGCCTCGGCAACGAAGCTCTCATAGCTCTGCTTGGCGAAGTCGGACTGGATCTCGACCGCCTTTTCCAGCGACTTGGCGGAGAACAGCTTTTCGACCGCGGCGCTGCCGGCTTCGAAGCTCTTCTTGGTGTATTCGCCAGCTTCGGTGGCGATCGCCTGCGCGCCCTTGGAGAGCGAGGTGAAGCTCTTCAATCCGGTATCGGCAAACTCCTTGCCGTATTTCGAGAAGTCCTCGTAGGTCTGGGTCATTTGACGTTTCCCTTGGCGTTTTGAAGCGCCCTTGCCTGAGCGCGGTTGTGCAATGCACGAGAATATATTGTGCGCTGCACAAAAGTCAAGATTTCAGCGGCATCAGGCCGCGCTGCGCCGGCAACAGCTAAAATTCGAATAAAGAAAGGCTCAAGCCCGAGGAAAATGGTGAACGCGCCGGTTACCATAAACGGATTGGTAACGCTGGCCGCGATAGTTTGACGACAAGTGAGGTCGGATCCCTTTGCCGCCTCCATGGCAATGAGTTTCAAAGGAACTATCAGTGCGTCAGGCGTTGTCGGTCTTCGGTTCAAAATCCGCATCTTCCCTCAAAATGATCATGATCCTCGCTTTGGCGATGTCATTTGTCGTTGCGGATGCCGCGTCCTCGATGGCCGCCAGGTCTTCGGCGATCGTCGTCGACGCCAAGACCGGCAAGGTGCTTTATTCGTCCGATGCCAACGGCCGGCGCTACCCGGCGTCGCTGACCAAGATGATGACGCTCTATCTGACCTTCGAGGCCATGGCGAAGGGCCGGATCAGCAGGAACACGCCCGTGCCGTTCTCGGCCAAAGCGGCGGCCGAACCGCCGACCAAGCTCGGCGTCAAGGCGGGCGGAGCGGTTTCGGTCGAGACCGCCATCCTGTCGATGGTGACCAAGTCGGCCAATGATTCGGCGACCGCGCTCGGCGAACTGCTCGGCGGCAGCGAAAGCAATTTCGCCCGCATGATGACCGCCAAGGCGCGCGCGCTCGGCATGGACGGCACCGTGTTTCGCAATGCCAACGGCCTGCCCGATCCCGGCCAGTTCACAACCGCCCACGACATGGCGATGCTTGGCATAGCGCTCAGGGAACATTATCCGCAGTATTACGGCTATTTCTCGCAGCGCTCCTTCCTTTACGGCCGCCAGCGCATCAATGGCCACAACCGTCTGCTCGGCCGCATCAAGGGCGTCGACGGCATCAAGACCGGCTATACCCGCGCCTCCGGCTTCAACCTCGTCTCGTCGGTTTCGGATGGCAACCGCCGCCTCGTCGCCGTCGTCATGGGCGGCACTTCGGGGCGCAGCCGCGACAATCAGATGGCCGGCCTGATCAACGCCTACATGCCGCGCGCATCGACCCGCGGCGGCGGCGCCCTGGTCGCCAAGGCCGGCGGCGACAATCCGGTCAAGGCGCTGGCCAAGGTCTTCCTGCCCAAGCATGACGCGCCGACGCCCGATGGCAAGCCGATCGTTGAAGACGATGCCGTAGCGTCCAATGACGATCCGACATCCGCTGACGAGCAGTCTGCTGAAGGCCAGTCTGCCGACGAACAGACGGTGGCCGCGGTCGAAGAGCCCGCCCCCGTCGTCAAGACCAGGAAGGTCAAGACCGTCATCGTGACGGCGCCGAAGGTCGAAACTGCGCAGATTGTGGCTGCCTATGCCGAACCCACGCCTGCATCCCCTCAGGGGGTCGACCCGGTCAACACGGCCTCGGTGCCGGCTGGCTGGGCGGTGCAGGTAGCGTCGTCGCCCAAGCAGTCCGAAGCCCTGGCTTTCCTAGACAAGACCGCCAAGCAGGCGCCCAAGGTTCTTGGGGCTGCTTCCGGCTTCACCGTCGCCTTCCAGAAGGATGGCGAGACCTATTACCGCGCCCGGTTCGGCGGCTTCCGCTCGAAGGACGCGGCCTGGAATGCCTGCAATGCCCTGAAGAAAAAGAAAATCGCCTGCTACGCCGTCCAACAGTAGGGCGGCGTCGGAACCATCTCCCGGAAATTTACTGCGTCGAAGGAGACTAGTTGTGATTGGAGAGCAAGACGTCCTTGGCTTCGTTGATCCGCGCCGCCAGGAAAGACGTGCCGCCGATGTCGGGGTGCAGGCGCTGCATCAGGCGGCGGTGCGCCTTGCGGACATCCGCCGCGGCGGCCCCCGCTTCAAGACCAAGGATCTTGTAGGCCTCCTCCTTAGTCATGGCGCCCGCACCTGGCGCAACACCCAGCCCTTCGCCACCGTTCGCCTCAGCGTCTTTGCGCCAGACGGGAAAACGGCCGTCAAGATACGTCTCTAGGAGTTGGCGGCTCTCCGGGTCGCCGGGGAGTTCGCGGTAAAGCTGCTGCAGCTCGGCCAGGCCCATCGCACCCAGCATCTTGCCTTCATGGCGGCCGGCCAGAACCAGGCCTTCAAGCCCGCCCGTATCGTGATCAAGCTCCATTTCCAATGCGGCGGTCCGCACCGTCGAGCGCTTGCCGGGCGCCGGCCCGAGCGACGGCCGCTTCATTCGCATCGAACCGTACCAGGCAAGGGCCGCGGCCAGAATGAGGCCGGCAATGCCTTCGCGCCCGACCACCAGCACGGCGAGCCCGACCAGCGCCAGAAGCACCGGCCCGAGCGTGCGCATGCCGCTTGCCAGTTTTTGCGCATCGGCGCGGACAAAGATCGTCGCCGCGCCGAGCAGCACCAGAAACAGTGCAACAAGTGCAATGATAGCGCCCATCAATTCCCGCCGCCCCTGAGATGCTCGATCAGCAGCCGGTCTCCCGGCCTGTCCCTTGCCTCGAGCGCCTTCAATCCGCCGGTCGCATAGACGGCAACCGCCGAAAGCAGCCCGGCCAAGGTCGCGGCAGCCCGCCGATCAAATCGGAACCAAGCCCCTTTGGACAGCCGCGCAATCTCCTTGAACGCCTTTTCTGCGCCGGGATCATGGCCTTCCTGGAAGACGAAGACGGGAACGCCGTGCAGACCGAGGCTGCCGGCCTTCTGCGCCAGGTCGTCGATATCCTCTTCCATGGCGTCGCCGATATAGACCAGAGCATTGACCTTGGCCGCCGCCGTTTCCTTCAGCGCATGCGCCAGCACCTTGCCGATCTGGGTGTGGCCGGCACGGCAGTCGATCCGCGTCATCAGCTGCTTCAGGGCATTGGTGTCGGCGACAAAAGCCGACGAGCGGCACTCGCCCAACCCGCGAAAATAGGCCAATTGGACACTGAGGGTGCCGGCCTTGCCAACGGCGTCGAACATCTCGCCCTGCAGCTTGGCGGCGACATCCCAGGTCGGCTGGCGGCTCATCGTTGCGTCGAGGGCAAGGATCAGCCGGCCCGTGCCGGTCGCGACAAGCGTCCGGGCCTGACGGATAAAGGCGTCGATCTCGCCGGCATTGGATTGAGGCTTGACCGGCGCAGGACTGGCCCTTGCGGGCACGCGCTGCTTCTTGTCGCTCATAAGAAGCAAGATGTGGCGTTGTCGGCCCCCTTGCAAGTCCAGCCTTGGACAAGATGAAGGGCCAGCGCTCGACGCTCTGGGAGAAGCGGCCGCGCCCTTGGCTCTACAGCAAGCCCAGATCGGCGAGCTCGCGCTTCAGTTTCGGCGGCATCTCGACCATTCCGGCCTTGCCCTTGCCGATATCTGCGGGCGCATCCGAAGGTTTGAGATAACGCCAGCCCTGGAAGGCGCGGCGCGGCTGCCAGTCGGTGCGCACGACGTCGAGGTCGAGCATCAGGCGGCAACGGCCGATGCCTTCGTCGTCCGTGAAGGGCCTGATATCAGTGATCAGCTGGCGGCATTGCACGCTGCCCTTGATCACCCAATAAAGCGAACCGCCATCGGTGACCTCGGCGCCGCGCGTCGGCACCATGCGGGTGGTGTGCCAGTGCTCGGCGGGTTCGCCGGCGCGGCGGCGCTCATCGAGGCGGAAGGCGATCCATTCTTCGAGGTCCTCGACGCTGTCGCAACCGACGCACAGTTTTAGGAGATTGAGTGCCATCGCTTAAGGTTTAGTCTGGCGCGCGATTGCGTCAACGGCCCTGCCCGACTTCTCCACAGTGCCAGTGGCGTTGCACGGTCAGCATTCCACGACATTGACGGCGAGCCCACCAAGGCTGGTTTCCTTGTACTTCTCGTTCATGTCGAGGCCCGTCTGGCGCATTGTTTCGATCGCGGCGTCGAGCGGCACGAAATGGACGCCGTCGCCTTTGATCGCCAGAGAGGCGGCGGTGACCGCCTTGACGGCGCCGAGCGCGTTGCGCTCGATGCAAGGCACCTGGACCAGACCGCCGACTGGATCGCAAGTCATGCCGAGATGATGTTCGAGCGCGATTTCGGCGGCGTTCTCGACCTGCTCGGGCGTGCCGCCCATGACGGCGCAGAGACCCGCGGCAGCCATCGCCGAGGCCGAACCGACCTCGCCCTGGCAGCCGACCTCGGCGCCGGAGATCGAGGCATTGGTCTTGATGATGCCGCCGACGGCGGCGGCCGTGAGCAGGAAGTCGCGGATGCTCGGCTGGTCGGCCTCGGGGTGGAAATGCAGCCAGTAACGCAGCACCGCCGGCAATGTGCCGGCCGCGCCATTGGTCGGCGCGGTGACGACGCGTCCACCGGCGGCGTTCTCTTCGTTCACCGCCATGGCGTAGATCGACAGCCAGTCATTGGCCAGCAAAGGGTTGGGCTTGTTCTGCTGCCATTGCTCCTGCAGCTTGTCGTGCAGCATGCGGGCACGACGGCGCACTTTCAGCCCGCCCGGCATGATGCCGTCCTGCGACAGGCCGCGGTCGATGCAGCCCTTCATGGCGCCCCAGATCGCATCAAGGCCGCTGTCGAGCTCCTCGCGCGACATATGCGTCTCTTCATTGATGCGCTTCATGTCGGCGATAGACAGGCCGCTTTTGCCTGCCATCTTCAGCATCTCGACGGCATTCTTGAAGGGATAGGGCACCTTCTTGCCTTCTGTGGTCACCGAGCCCTTCACCTTCATCCGCTGCAGCTCTTCCTCGGACACCACGAAGCCGCCGCCGATGGAATAGTAGATGCGCTTGAGCAGCAGCCGGTCGCCGGCATCGTAAGCGTAGAAGGCCATGCCGTTGGCGTGGCCGGTGAGCGGCGTCTTGCGGTCGAGCACCAGATCCGTCGCCGGATCGAAGCGATAGGAGGGATGGCCGCGTGGCGATATCCGCTTCTCGGCGGCGATGCGCGTGGCGATTCCCTCGGCCTGATCGGGATCGACCGTCTGCGGTGTCAGGCCAGCAAGTCCGAGGACAACGGCGCGATCCGAGCCATGGCCGATACCGGTATAGGCGAGCGAGCCGTGCAGGCTGGCGCCAATGCGATCGACCTTGACGCCGGCCGGGCGCGGCCAGTCATCGCCGGCGATCTCGTCGAGAAACCGCCGCGCCGCTGTCATCGGTCCCATCGTGTGCGAACTCGACGGTCCGACGCCAATCTTGAACAGGTCGAAAACCGAAAGAAACACGCTGCGCCGTCTCCGGGAATGGGATCAAGACCTACATATAGGACTTTCCATGATGTTTGTGCTGTTTTGCGGATTGCGGCGCTGCACCTGCCGACCTTGTTTGCTCCGGCAGCGACATCACCGGCTGAAAGCGCGTCGCGCTGAAACGGATTCATGCGACGCGCTTTAAGTTCTTGTTTCAATGCATGTCGTTGTCCCAGAACCGCAGCTCACCTCTGGGCGCATGCATTGGAGCATCGAACTGACCGCTTTGCCTGTGGTAAAAGGCGGCATGGGCGATTCCTTCCATCTGTCGACGGCTGATCTGGCGGCGCTGGCTTTTTTCCTGCTTGCATGGTTGCTGCATACGCTGGCGTCCGACGGCAGACTGGTCAGCCGGGTGTCGTTGACGATGGCCATGAACGTGCAGCGCGAGGCCTGGATGCGCACCATGGCCGAGCGCGAAATCCGCATCGTCGACACCGCCATCATGAGCGGCCTGCAGCAAGGCACCGCCTTTTTCGCCTCCAGTTCGCTGATTGCGCTCGGTGGCTGTTTCGCGCTGCTTGGCGCCTCGGATCAGGTCCTTGCCGTGCTGAACGACCTGCCGTTGAACGCGACCTCATCGCGCTCCGCCTTTCAGATCAAGGTCTTTGGCCTGGTCCTGATCCTGGCCTTCGCCTTCTTCAAGTTCGGCTGGGCCTACCGTCTCTTCAACTACTGCACGATCCTGATCGGCGCGGTGCCGATCCCCTATGGCGAGGCGTCACGCAACCCGGTCAGCGAAACGGCGGTGTGGCGCGCGGCGCGCATGAACATGCTGGCCGGCAAGCATTTCAATTCAGGCCTGCGCGCGGTGTTCTTCTCGATCGGCTATCTCGGCTGGTTCGTCGACCCGATCGTGTTCGTGCTGTCGACGCTGCTGCTACTGGCAGTGCTGGTGCGGCGTCAGTTCTTTTCCGCCGCAAGGCAAGCCGTGATCGGTCAGCCGCCCGGGCCGGGGAAAAGCTGGTCGATCCGGCCCGACAGCCAATAGGCGGCGAGCCCGATCCACTCGCGGATCGCCATGGTCGTGGTCTGCAGCGAATCGGGTGCGTTGTCGCGAAACAGGCCAAAGCCTTCCTTGCCCGAGGTGCGATAGTCGACCGGCCACGGGACCGTGTGAAAGCCGGCCTTGTCGAACAGCGCCTTGGCGCGCGGCATGTGGAAGGCGGAGGTCACCAGCAGCCAGGTTTCGCCCGATTTCGGCGTTACCAGTTCCTTGGTGAAGACGGCATTCTCATAGGTGTTGCGGGATTTGCTCTCGAGCATCAGGCGATCGGCGTCGACGCCAAGCGCACCGAGCAGCCGCGGCGCGGTGGCCGCATCCCCCTCGCCATCGATGAACAGTTCACCGGTGCCGCCCGAGATAACCACTTTCGCCTCGGGAAAGCGCCGGGCAAGGATCGCCGCCTCGACCATGCGGTCGCCGCCGGAATTCAGCTCATAGCCGCCGCGCGCCAAGTTGATGGCGCCCTCGAAGCCGCCGCCGAGCACGACAATGCCGTCGACCTTCCGCGGCAGCGGCGGCTTTGGGAAGCGCTCTTCGAGCGGATTGAGCATCATGGCGCCAAGCGACGTCCAGGCCGACAGCGCCAGAATCAGGAAGGCGAACACACTGCCCGTCGCCGCCAATCGCCGGCGGCCGATCAGCGCCGCGAGCAAGCCGGCAAGCAGCAGGAAGATCGCCAGGTTGAGTGGTTGGACGAAGAACCAGAAGATCTTGGAGAGATAGAAGAACATTGCCTGCCTATCTCCAGCTCAAATTGTGACGGCCGGTGAAGTGCTCGACCGCACTCGCTACCGCTTCCGCTTCGAGGCGGCTTAACTCCCTGCCGAAAACAAGGACGCCGTTCGCGTTGGTCAAGCTGATGACTTCCGACAGTTCCACTTCGTCCGTGGGATAGGTGTGGTCGAGGATTTCGACCCTAAGATGCCCTTTCAAAGGCAGTGACCACCGATTTCGCAAAGAACCCCTCACCGAGCGCACGGCTGCGGTGTCGGTCAGCCGCAGGGTTTCCCTGCCGAACACCCGCCAGATGAAATCCTTGCCCAGGAAATAGGTGAAGAGGGCAATGACCGCCACGAAGGACAGCAGGCCGAGCGTGCCGCTGGTGAGCGTTGCGGACGACATATCCGTCAATCCCATGTAGCCGGTGTAGGCGACGATCGCGGCCCCGATCAGGACAAAGACTGTCCTGAAATCCGAGGTGCGTGGCGGGTTCGTGATCAGCAGTTCGTTTCCCGTCTCGACGATGGAAATGCGAGACGGAGGCGGCATGCTACCACCACTTCTCCGGCTGGAAGGTTCCCGCCGCCTGCTCGATGACGGCGGCTGTCTGGAACAGGGTTTCCTCGTCGAAGGGACGGCCAATCAGCTGCAGGCCGAGCGGCAGGCCCTTGGCATCGAGGCCGGCAGGCACGGCAATGCCCGGCAGTCCGGCCATGTTCACGGTCACCGTGAAAATGTCGTTGAGGTACATTTTCACCGGATCGGCGGCCATGTCCTCGTCAGCGATGCCGAAGGCGGCCGACGGCGTCGCCGGCGTCAGGATGACGTCGACGCCGTCGGCAAAAACCGTCTCGAAGTCGCGCTTGATCAAATTACGCACCTTTTGCGCCTGCAGATAGTAGGCATCGTAATAGCCTGCCGACAGCACATAGGTGCCGATCATGATGCGACGCTTGACCTCCCGACCGAACCCGGCGGCTCGGGTCTTTTCGTACATGTCGACAATGTCCTGGCCCGGCACGCGCAGGCCGTAGCGGACGCCGTCATAGCGCGCCAGATTGGATGACGCTTCGGCGGGCGCAACGATATAATAAGCCGGCAAAGCGTATTTGGTGTGCGGCAGCGAGATGTCGACGATCTCGGCGCCGGCATCCCTGAGCCAGGCAATGCCCTTCTGCCACAGCGCCTCGATCTCTTCCGGCATGCCGTCGACGCGGTATTCCCGGGGAATGCCGACCTTCATGCCCCTGATCGGTTTGCCGATCGCCGCCTCGTAATCCGGCACCGGCCGGTCGACGGAAGTGGTGTCCTTGGGGTCGACCGAGGCCATGGACTTCAGCATGATCGCGGCATCGAGCACGTCCCGGGCGATCGGGCCCGCCTGATCGAGCGACGAAGCGAAGGCGACGATGCCCCAGCGCGAGCAGCGGCCATAGGTCGGCTTGATGCCGACGGTGCCGGTGAAGGCGGCTGGCTGGCGGATCGAGCCGCCGGTGTCGGTGGCGGTGGCGCCGGCGCACAGGAAAGCCGAGACGGCGGAAGCCGAGCCCCCCGACGAGCCCCCCGGCACCAGTTGGGCATTGTCCAGCGTGCGCGCGGTCTTGGTGCCGCCGGCCGAAACGAAACCGCCATCGCCCTGATGCGTGGTCGGCATCACCACCGTGTCGAGGCGCGAACGCCGCCATGGATTGACGACAGGGCCGTAATAGGAGGTCTCGTTGGACGAGCCCATGGCGAACTCGTCCATGTTAAGCTTGCCCAGCATGACGGCGCCGTCTGCCCACAGATTGGCGGTGACGGTCGATTCGTAGCGCGGCTTGAAGCCGTCGAGCACATGGCTGCAGGCCTGGGTGTGGATACCTTCGGTGCCGAACAGGTCCTTGATGCCGAGCGGGATGCCTTCCAGCGCACCGCCATGGCCCTTGGCCAGCCTGGCGTCGGAAGCTTTGGCCATATCGCGCGCCTTGTCGCCGGTGACGACGATGTAGGCATTGAGCACCGGATTGGCGCGCTCGATGGCACCGAGATAGGCCTCGGTGATTTCGACGGCCGAAATCTCCTTGGCGCGCAGCTTGGCGCGCGCCTGCGAAATCGTCAGATGGGTCAGTTCGCTCATCAAAGGCTCTTTTCGTAAAACACCGACCACTCGGAATCGGGATAATCCAGCACCGGCCCGCAGCGCGAGAAGCCGGCGCGTTCATAGACGGTCCAGGCGGCGGGATGGCGGTCGCCGGTTTCCAGCACCAGACGCTTCAGCCCTTCGCTGCGCGCTAGCGTTTCGACATGTTCGACGATCTTGGCGCCGATCTTCCTGCCCCGATGCGAAGGCCGCGTGTACATGCGCTTGACCTCACCGACGCGGGCATCATGGCGCTTCAGCGCGCCGCAGCCGATGGCTTGCCCGTCGTCGCGGGCGATGAACACGGTGGTGTCGTCGCCGGCCATCTGCTCGACCGTCAGATGGTAGCAATGCTCCGGCGGCGTCAGTTCGAGCAGCGTCGCGTTGAGCTCCTCGACCAAAGCGCGGACATCGTCCTGCAGCGGCGTTTCGATGGCGATCTCGATTGCCATCGGCCAGCTACTCCACGACCTTCGGCACGAGGAAGAAATTCTCGTCAGTGGCCGGCGCGTTGGCGACGATATCGGCAGCCTTGTTGCCGTCGGTGACGATGTCTTGGCGCTTCTTCATCTCCATCGGCGTCACCGATGTCATCGGTTCGACGCCGGAGACATCGACCTCGTTCAGCTGCTCGACAAAGCCCAGAATGGCGTTCAGCTCGCCGGTCATGCGCTCGGCATCCTCCTCGCTCACCGCAATGCGGGCGAGACGCGCGACGCGCTTCACAGTTTGCAGATCAACGGACATGTCTTTAGCCTTTGGGAAAACCAGATGGCGCTATAGCGGCGTGGCGCGTGCCGCGCAACATCGATCGTGCTTGGGGAAGAGCCCTGTTCATGCCAGGGCGGCATTTCAGCCTAGGGCAGCGATACACCCTCGCACAGATAATAGCTGCCGCCATTGCCGGCCTGCTCGCCTTCGTCGGCGGTCGGGCGCACCGAGACGATGTCGATTTGGGTCGCGTTCATCTGCGTGATCGACAGTATATCGGGAAAGAGAAAGCCCGGCTCCTGGCAGATGGCAGTGACCGCCCAGCTCGGCGAGCGCGTCGCCTTGGTGACCTGGACGAACTCGCAATTATACTCGACGCTTTGCAGGCCGTCCGCCGACAAGATGACATTGCCGGTGTCGATCAGCGTCTGCAGCGTGTCCTTTTTGGCTTGCGCGCAAAGCTCCTGGGTCTGGAGGTAAACGCCCTTGATGAAGTCCTCGGCGGCGGATGCGGGCGACGCAGCGACCAGCATCGAAACGCAAAGAGTCTCTCTCAAACCCATGGTTTAATTCCCCTTTGCGACAAGGGATCGTTTCAACGATCGCTCTATAGTGTGATCGTTTGGCCGATGGCTGGCAAGGCTACGTCGACACCTGATCCTTCGAGGCCGGCCACGAACTTCTCCGCCGTCGCGTCGATGATCGGGAAGGTGCCGAAGTGGCATGGCACGACGGTGTCGAAGTGGAAGAAGCGCCGGCAGGCCAGGGCCGCCACCGCGCCGCCCATGGTGAAGCGGTCGCCGACCGGCACGAGGCCGATCTTCGGCTCATGCAATTCCTCGATCAGCGCCATATCGGAGAAGATGTCGGTGTCGCCCATATGGTAGAGCGTCTTGTCCTCCGGGAAATGCAGGACCAGCCCGTTGGGATTGCCGAGGTAGACGTTCTGGCCGCCATCGAGCCCAAACGACGAGGAATGCAGTGCCTGCACGAATGTGGTGGTGAAGGCACCGCAATCGACGGTGCCGCCATGATTGCCGGGATTGATCTTCTTGCCGTCGACGCCCTTGCCGACCAGGTACATGCAGATCTCGTAATTGGCGACCAGCTGGGCGCCGCTCTTCTTCAGCACCTCCACCGCGCCGCTGACATGGTCACTGTGGCCGTGGGTCAGAAGCACATGGGTGACGCCTTCCGCCGGCCCCTCCCAGCCGCTCGTCCATGATGGGTTGCCGACGAGATAGGGGTCGATCAGGATGGTCGCGCCTGATGTCTCGACGCGGAAGGCGGAATGTCCGTACCAGGTCAATTTCATCGATCGTGTTCCTCGATTTTGGTTGCGCCGGAAGATAGAACGCCGGCAGCAAAATTAAAGTGACATAGTGTGCTCGCGGTTCAAAAGAACGTGTCGCGCTCTTTGTGACGGCAAGTCTGGGTCACGGTTAGACTGGGTCACTGTAAAACTGGTTGGGGAAAGCCGTTGGGCATCATAGCAATCGAGGATCTGCCGGCACGGCTGGAGGGCGGCAGGACGCTGGCCGGACTCGACCTCGGCGACAAGACGATCGGTGTCGCCGTTTCCGACCGCGGCCTGTCCTTTGCCCATCCGCGCCCTGTCATCCTACGTAAAAAGTTTTCGCTGGATGCGGCAGCGCTGCTCGCCCAGCTGCAGAAGGATAATGTCGGCGCGTTTGTACTCGGCCTTCCTATCAACATGGACGGCTCGGAAGGTCCCCGCGCCCAGAAGTCGCGCGCCTTCGTGCGCAACATGGCAGGCATAACCGACTTGCCCTTCGTGCTGTGGGACGAGCGGCTGTCGACGGTGGCGGCGGAGCGGACGCTGATCGAGATGGATTTCTCGCGCCGAAAGCGCGCCGGTAAGATCGATTCGGCGGCTGCGGCCTTTATTCTGCAGGGAGTTCTGGACCGGCTCCAGTCGCTTGACCCACGCGATCGGACGGAACCGGATTCCCCGCCTGCCGCCTGACCCAGGCCGTGATGTTGCGGCGGCGGCGAAACGCCCACAATGCCATCAGCAGGAAGCCGTCAAAGACGCAGGCCCTTGCCACCATGCCCGGAATGATCGCCGGATCGATGCCCAGCATCTGCCCGTAGAGCTGAAACACGAAATCATGCAGCTGCCGGCTGAGCATGACGTAGCCGAAATTGATGTCGTTGAGCGACAGGAAGAACCAGCCCCAGAACAGAGCGAGTGGCGCGGCCCACAATGCGAACAGCGTGCGCATCAGTTACCGTCCCTGCGGCTGGAGCCGCCTCTGGGACCGCTGGGACCAATGTCCGGACGGCCGGAAATGCGCGACAGCAAGGAGCCGTGCGCGGCACCCTTGGCCATGGCATGGGCGGTGGCGCGACTCTCTGCCTCCCGCGAAACCATGACGGCGAAGACCGACCTCCGCTCGGCCAGCATGGCGACATAGGAGGCCAGAAGTGCCGCCAATTGCACGGCGACAACCAAAAACAGGCCGTTGATGCCTCGCGCTGCGCCGCCGATCAGGATCAGCGACAACACCGCGGATGCCGAAATGAAGGCGGTCCGCGCCACACTGTCGGCTCCGTCCGGGCTCGCTGCGGCGTTAACCAGACTCTCGACGAAGACCCAGCAAAACAGCACCGCCACGACCAGCAAGGCGATGGCCAGCGGCGCCACGACGGCAGCATTGTCGAGATCGGCCAGGCGAGTGTTTTCCACGACGACGCCGAGCACGCCCAGAGCGCCCGCAACGCCGCGGTTTCCATCGACACAGATGAACGCCAGCAGGGCGAAAACCAGCGCCCAGTGCAAGGCCAGAAAGGACGTCAAAATGTGCCGCATGGCATTCCTGCTTTGGTGGCAAAGACAGTGGGGTCTGCGGCCTGCGGCTGCAACGGAAACCATTCGTTAAGGTTAACGGCTTTCCACAGGCAGGCAAATTCGTTCGAGGCCTGGCGGAAGGCCCTCAATTCACCGGCGGATAGAGCGTGTCGACGATCATGCGCGCATCGTGGCGCGAATCGAGCATGCCATAGGTGTTGCGCCACTGGCCGGCGAGCCGCGTCTCGACGAAGGCGTCCGCAATCCGCCCTGCCCCCAGCCGGCGCAATTCCGCAGCTGCCGCCGACAGCGCCAGCTGTTCGGTCAGCAGGCGGGCCGACCCCTCATCGGTGCCGGCGACCTGCATGGCCGCCTTGAGCACGCCAATGGTTCCGCGTCCGCCGGCGCCGAGATCGCGGTCGATGCCGGCCAGCACCTCCTCGAACAGGCCGGGCGCGCGGCCGAGCACGCGCAGCACGTCGAGCGCCATGACATTGCCTGAGCCCTCCCAGATCGCATTGACCGGGGCTTCGCGGTAGTAGCGGGCGAGCGGCGCTTCCTCGACATAGCCATTGCCGCCGAGGCACTCCATCGCCTCATAGAGCAGTGGCGGCGCGATCTTGCAGACCCAGTATTTGACCACCGGGGTCATGGCGCGGGCAAAAGCAGCCTCGCCGCGGTCGCCGGCAGCCTCGTCGAAGGAGCGCGCCAGTCGGAACGAGAGTGCCGTGGCGGCGGCGACATCGAGCGCCATGTCCGCCAGCACGCGCTGCATCAGCGGCTGTTCGATCAGCGTCGAGCCGGCCACCTGGCGATGACGGGCGTGATGCACGGCCTCAGCCAGCCCCGCCCGCATGATTGCCGACGAGGCGACGGCGCAGTCGAGCCGGGTCAGCGTGACCATGTCCATGATCGTCTTTATGCCGGCGCCGGGCTCGCCGACCATCTCGCCGATGGCGTTGACGAACTCTACCTCCGATGAGGCGTTGGAGCGGTTGCCGAGCTTGTCCTTCAGCCGCTGAAAGCGGAAGCCGTTGCCGGAACCGTCGCCGAGGATGCGCGGGACGAGAAAGCAGGAAAGCCCTTCAGGCGCCTGTCCAAGCACGAGAAAAGCGTCCGACATCGGCGCCGACATGAACCATTTGTGGCCGGTGAGGCGATAAAAGCCGCTGCCGGCGCGTTCGGCCCGTGTGGTGTTGGCGCGCACGTCGGTGCCGCCCTGCTTTTCGGTCATGCCCATGCCGAGCGTCAGCCCGGTCTTGTCGACCGGCGGCTTCTGACTCTGGTCGTATTTGCGCGTCGTCACGCGCGGCGCCCATTCGCGAAACAGCTTTGGGCTGGCCATCAGGGCGGCCAGCGAAGCGCTGGTCATGGTGATGGGGCAGAGATGCCCGGTCTCGAGTTCGGCGGTCAGGTAGAAACGCGCGGCGCGCACCTGATGGCGACGGCCGATCTCGCTATCGCCGTTTTCCCAGATCGAGGAATGCAGGCCGCCGGCAACCGAGCGGCGCATCAGCGCATGATAGGCCGGATGGAATTCGACGAGGTCGATGCGCCGGCCCTGACGGTCATGCGTGCGGAGCTTCGGCGTCTCGACATTAGCGAGGCGCGCCAGCTCCTGCGCCTCCTGCGTCAGGACGAACCGGCCAAGCCCGTCGAGGTCCTTGCGCACCGGATCGGAAAAACGCTCGGCAAGCTGGATCAGCAACGGATCGCCCCGCCAGGCGTTGCCGCCCGTCAGCGGCGGCGGCTGGTTGGTCACGTCGTCGGTCACGCCCAATCCTTCTGAAAGTAGAAGGGCCTTCTAACGCTAGAAAGGCACTTATCATCACGAGGCTTCGAATCCGAAGCAATCGGCTAGATATAGCCCAAGGCAGGCGGCGCGCGCGACGAAAATACCGGGGAGAAAGGCCGCAATGCCAAGCTGACGCTTGCGGCAAGGAATTCTCCCCCCTATAGCAGCGCCTTGAGATGACCGACGCTTCGTCCCTGCCGCTTTATCCTCACCGCCATCTTCTGGGCATCCGCGATCTTTCCCCCGGTGACATCGAGCTTCTGCTCGACCGGGCCGATCGCGCCGTCGCCATTTCGCGGCAGTCCGAAAAGAAGACCTCGACGCTGCGCGGCCGCACCCAGATCAACCTCTTCTACGAAGCCTCGACGCGCACGCAGTCGTCGTTCGAACTGGCCGGGAAACGGCTCGGCGCCGACGTCATGAACATGTCGGTGGCGAGCTCTTCGGTGAAGAAGGGCGAGACGCTGATCGACACGGCCATGACTCTGAACGCCATGCGCCCCGACATCCTGATCATCCGCCACCAGTCTGCGGGCGCCGCTGCTCTTTTGGCGCAGAAGGTCGGCTGCTCGGTGGTCAATGCCGGCGACGGCGCGCATGAACACCCGACGCAGGCGCTGCTCGACGCGCTGACCATCCGCCGCGCCAAGGGGCCGCTGTCGAAACTGATCGTAGCGATCTGCGGCGACATCCTGCATTCGCGCGTCGCGCGTTCCAACATCATGCTCTTGAACGCGCTTGGCGCGCAGGTGCGGGTCGTGGCGCCGTCGACGCTGCTGCCCACCGGCATCGAGAAAATGGGCGTCATCGTCTCGCGCTCGATGGCCGAGGGCCTCAAGGGCGCCGACGTGGTGATGATGCTGCGCCTGCAGCGTGAGCGGATGGAAGGCGCCTTCGTGCCTTCGGTGCGCGAATATTTTCGCTATTTCGGCCTCGATGCCGAAAAGCTGAAGGCCGCCAAGGACGGCGCGCTGGTGATGCATCCCGGTCCGATGAACCGCGGCGTCGAGATTGCGTCCGAAATCGCCGACGGTCCCCAAAGCGTCATCCAGGAACAGGTCGAGATGGGTGTCGCCGTGCGCATGGCGGTGATGGAAGCGCTGCTCGACCCGCGCCGCAACGAGGGCCGGGTGGCATGAGCACGACGGTCTTTGAGCGCGCCCGCATCGTCGACCCGTCACGCGGCATCGACGAGGTCGGCACCGTCATCGTCGAAGGGAAAAAGATCGTTGCCGCCGGCAAGGCTGCCCTGAACCAGGGCCTGCCGGCGGGAGCCACCGTGGTCGACTGCGCCGGCAAGGCGATCATTCCCGGCCTGATCGACGCGCGCGTCTTCATCGGCGAACCGGGCGGCGAACATCGCGAGACCATCGCTTCGGCAAGCGTTGCGGCGGCGGCCGGCGGCGTCACCTCCGTCGTTATGATGCCCGACACCGACCCGGTGATCGACAATGTCGCGCTGGTCGAATTCGTGCTGCGCACCGCCCGGGACACGGCAAGCGTCAACATCTTTCCGGCGGCGGCGATCACCAAAGGCCTCGCCGGTCGCGAGATGACCGAATTCGGCCTGTTGCGCGAGGCCGGTGCGGTCGCCTTCACCGATGGGCGGCACACAATATCCAGCGCACTGGTGATGCGCCGGGCTCTCACCTATGCCCGCGATTTCGGTGGCGTCATCGCACATGAGACACAGGATGGCGACCTCGCTTCGGCAGGTGTGATGAATGAAGGCCTGTATGCCAGCTGGCTCGGCCTTGCCGGCATTCCGCGCGAGGCCGAGTCCATCCCGCTGGAGCGCGACCTGGCGCTGGCACGGCTGACGCGCGGCGCCTACCACGCGGCCAAGATCTCGACGGCGATGGCAGCGCAAGCGATGACGCGCGCGAAAGCCGACAAGGCCAATGTCACGGCGGGCGTGGCGATCCACAATCTGTCGCTGAACGAGAACGATGTCGGGGAATACCGCACCTTCTTCCGGCTGACGCCGCCTTTGCGCGCGGAGGAAGACCGGCTGGCCATGATCGAGGCGGTCAAGGACGGCACGATCGACATCATCGTCTCCTCGCACGACCCGCAGGATGTCGACACCAAGCGCCTTCCCTTCGCCGATGCAGCTGCCGGCGCGATCGGGCTGGAGACGCTGCTTGGAGCAGCGCTTCGGCTCTACCACAATGGCGACGTGCCGCTGCTTCGGCTGGTCGAAACACTGTCCACCGCACCAGCAAGGCTGTTCGGCCTGCCGGGCGGCACGCTGAAGCCGGGAGCGCCGGCCGATCTTGCGCTGATCGACCTCGAAGAACCCTGGATCGTCAGTGAAAGCGGCATCCGCTCGCGCTCGAAAAACACCTGCTTCGAAGGTGCGCGGCTGCAAGGCATGGTCTTGCAAACGCTGGTGGCGGGCCGCACAGTGTTTTCGAGCTAGAGCGATCGCGCTACGTCGCCGACCGATATTCTGCTGGGGAAATGCGGGGGAAACAATGAGTTACAACGTTATCCTGGCATTGCTGTTCGGCTATCTCCTCGGCTCGATTCCCTTCGGCCTCTTGATCACCCGCGCCGCCGGCCTCGGCGATGTGCGCAAAATCGGCTCCGGCAATATCGGCGCCACCAACGTTCTGCGCACCGGCAACAAGGGCCTCGCCGCCGCGACGTTGGTGCTCGACGCGTTGAAGGGTACGGCGGCGGTGATGATCGCGCGCCATTTTGGACACGACTACGGACTGTGGGCCGGCCTTGGACTCTGGGCGGGCCTTGGCGCCTTCCTTGGCCATCTGTTTCCGGTCTGGCTCGGTTTCAAGGGCGGCAAGGGCGTGGCGACCTATCTCGGCGTGCTGATCGCGCTCGGCTGGCATGTGGCGCTGATCTTTATCGTCGTCTGGCTGGCGATGGCTTTTCTGTTTCGCTATTCCTCGCTGGCAGCGCTGACGGCGGCGGTCATCGTGCCGATCGCGCTTTATTTCTGGAGCACACCTGAGACCGCCGGGCTGTTCCTGGTGATGAGCCTGATCGTCATCTTCAAACATCGCGCCAACATTTCGCGCCTTCTTGCCGGCACCGAAGGCAAGATCGGAGCCAAGGGTTGAGCAAGCCCGCCGCCGGGCCGCGCCTCAGCGACCGGCAGCGGCTGAGCTGGCTGCGGCTGATCCGCACACAAAATGTCGGCCCGGCCTCGTTTCGCGAATTGATCAACCGCTTTGGTTCGGCGGAGGCGGCGTTGGAGATGCTGCCCGAGCTGATGATTTCGGGCGGAGCCAAAAGGATCATGCGCATTCCTTCCGTGGAGGAAGCCGAAGCGGAACTCGACGCAGCCAGTGAAAACGGCGCCCGCTTCGTCGGCATCGGCGAGGCCGACTACCCGCCGATGCTGAAAAACATGGACAATCCGCCGCCACTGATTGCCGTGAAGGGCGAGGCAGCCGTCTTTCGCCTGCCGGCGGTGGCCATCGTCGGCGCCCGCAACGCGTCGCTCGCCGGCATCAAGATGGCGCGCATGCTGGCGGCGGATCTTGGCCGCGACGGCTACGTCATCGTTTCCGGCCTGGCGCGCGGCATCGACACGGCAGCACACCAGGGCAGTCTCTCGACTGGTACAGTGGGTGTGCTGGCCGGTGGGCTCGATGTCCCCTACCCGCCCGAAAATATCGGCTTGTGCGAAGACATTGCCGAGCGTGGCGGCGCCGTTATTTCGGAAATGCCGTTCGGCTGGCAGCCGCGGGCGCAGGATTTTCCGCGCCGTAACCGGCTTGTCGCGGGCGCCGCCCTCGGACTGGTGGTCATCGAAGCTGCGCAACGCTCCGGCTCGCTGATCAGCGCGCGCCTGGCCGGCGAGATGGGCCGGCTGGTCTTTGCCGTACCGGGTTCGCCGCTCGATCCGCGCTGCGCCGGCTCCAACGGCCTGCTCAAGGACGGCGCCACCCTGGTCACCGAGGCGGCCGATGTTTCCGGTGCGATCGCACCATTGGCGGGCACGCGAACGCGAAGCATTGCGCCGCCAGAAAAGGCACCCGATTTTTCGGCAACTCCCCCGCCCGGTGAGGACGAACGCAGCGGCGTGATCGAGGTGCTGGGCCCAACGCCGGTGGGCGTGGACGAGATCATCCGCCACACCGGCCTCAACGCCGCGCAAGTCTCCATGGTGCTGCTGGAACTCGACCTTGCAGGCCGCATCGAGCGCCATGCCCGCGGCAATGTCTCATTGGTTACGTGACGTTCCAGCCGATCCCGCCGCACGTCGGCCGCAACTCACGCGTCGAGGGCCACGCCGGCGTCGCCAACGCCGGTACAGATGCCACCGCAGGGTACTTTCCAGGCGGCTCTCGGAAAGAACTCCGCCATTCCAGGGCTCTCCGTTGCACTGACGATCACGCTCGCGATGGCATACTCGACAGCTGACGAAAACCGGGCTCGACAGTCTGCGCATCAGTCAGCGGAACAGATACTTCGATACCTCCGGATTGCCACGGCGCCACATCACATTGTCGAGAAAATAATGGTGCACATTGATGAAGATGAGCACGATGAAGAAGAACAGCGATGACCCCAGCACTTGCCTGTCATAGGGAATCAAAGCCGTCAGCGCGGATGGGATCAGCCAGAAGCCGAGATAGCCAAGGGCCGTGCCGCCGACGATGAAGCCGAGGAGCCGAAACCTGTAGAGGGGGCCAAGAAAGGACAGGATTTTCGGCTGCGGATCGCCTTCGGCATCGGAACTGTCTCGCTCGACGTTCGTCTGGTAGCGCCAGACCACGGCGAGATACTGCAGCGAGTGGAGCGCGGGCACGATCAGCAGCCAAAGCGGGTTTACGCGCGCAATCAAGATCCAGAGATAGAGCGACGCCACATAGGCCACCAAACCGTTATAGGGCAGGCCGCCGCCGTTCTTCCGCCAACGATTGACCAGCATCAACAGCGTGGCCGCCGTCGACGCAACGGCCGCCAGCATGGCGATTCTGGTGACCCAGGAAGGGGCCGCGAATGTGTAATAGTCCAGGCCATAATATTTGCCCTGGGTGACCGCCGTATTCGTCTGCAGCCACGCCAGGATCCACACGGCATAGGAGTTGACCAGCAGCACCTTCTTGTCGCGGTCGTCGAAGAATTTGCGCTTCAGCACCGCATCCACCATCAGCATGCCGTAGCCCTGCTTGACGTAGTGCCAACCGACAAAAAAGAACATGGCGTTGGTGGCATAGCCGAGCAGGCGCGTGTTCGCCGCCGCGGCGCCATAGGCAAAGAACCCGGCCATGACCAGGGGCACGACAATGCCCGCGAAGATGTAGCGGAGCTGCAAGCTCCTGTCGTAGCCGTCGCCCGTCACCTTGCGCCCGAAATTGCGGTAGAAGAGCTGGTAGGAGTGGGCGAAGTGGGGATAGTTCACGAGATAGGCCACGAAGACCATCGTTGCGGCCACCGGACCTTCATATTCGAGCGGAACGAGAAACAGCACCGGCAGGATGAGAAAGGCGCTGCCGCCCAGCATGAGGAAATCGGCGACCCGGCCGAAGAGGTACTTTTGAGGCGCCGCCGCCTTAGGAGCGACAGCATCCGCCGAAAGCTGAAGTGTCATGTCAGAACCCTCCCCTGGGAAAGGCTGAGTTTAGCCATCGACTGGGATGGGGACAAGGTTGGAGCTGCCGCTCCGCGCCCGAACACTGGACCATCCTGCTGTTTCGCCAATGGTCTCGATCCGCCATGGCTTGAACCCGTGAACCTCTCGATAAAAAAGGTGGGGGCCCTCCGCTGTTAAAAAAGCGCACCACCCCAATTTACGACTAACATGTTAGTGTGCTAGCACAACATACATACCTGCTTCGGAGACCTTCCGGTGACATCACGCTTTGGCCTTTCGGCCGCTCTCGCCACGCCTTTCGATGCCCGCGGGCAGATAGCCACCGCCCCCATGATCGCTCAGGCCAAAAGTTGCCTGGCGCAGGGTTGCGGCAGCGTGACGCTTTTCGGCACCACAGGGGAAGGCGCATCGGTGGGCACGACGGAGCGGCGGTCGGTGACCGAAGCCATGCTGGCTGCTGGAATCCTGCCGCATCAACTCGTTGCCGGCGTGCTGGTCGGCGCCGCCGAAGACGCCGCCGAACAGGCACAGCATGCCTTGCAGCGCGGCGCCCGAAACATTCTGCTGGCCCCGCCAAGCTACTTCAAGAATGTCGGCGAGGACGGTCTTTTCGGCTGGTTCTCCGCCGTCTTTGCCGCGCTCGGCCCCCTCGCCCGTGACGTGCTGCTCTACAACATCCCTTCGGTTACCATGGTGCAGCTTTCGCTTGGCCTGATCGGCCGGTTGCGCACTGCTTTTCCCGACGTGGTCGCCGGGGTGAAGGATTCCGGTGGAAATTGGAGCTACAGCGAGGCGCTGCTTGCCGCCCATGGCGATCTGGTGATCCTGATCGGCGATGAAAGGCATCTGGCGCGTGCGGTGCGACTGGGTGCTCAAGGCGCAATCTCGGGCATGGCCAATTTCGTCCCGGGCGAAATCCGCGCCATGGCCGAGGACGGGCGCGACGATCCTCGCGTCGAGAGTTTTGTGCTCGAATTGCTCAAATATCCGGTCACCCCGGCGGTAAAGGTGATGGTGGCGCGCAAGACCGGCGACGAGCGCTGGCTGGCGGTCCGTCCGCCGCTGGAGCCGATCGCGTTGCAAGGGCAGCAGCAGCTTGCCTCAGCCTATGACAGCTTGTTTGCCAGGGAACCGGCCTGACCGGCAAAGGGAAGCGCGCCGAAATGGAAGACGGCAACGAACCGACCACCCTCAGGGAGAAGGCCTATGCCAGCTTCACGCGGCATTTGCTGGCGCGCGACTTCAAGCCAGGCCAGTTCGTGTCGCAACGTGAGCTGGTTGCCTTCACCGGACTGCCGCTCGGCGCCATTCGCGAGATCGTGCCGCGTCTCGAGGCGGAAGGACTGCTGACGACCATTCCGCAGCGCGGCATGCAGATCGCCCATATAGATATCAGCCTGATCCGCGAGGCCTTTCAGTTCCGCCTGTTCATGGAGCGTGAAGCGGTGGCGCTGTTTACGGTCAGCGCCTCCGATGCCGAGCTTGCCCGCTTGCGGCGCGAGCATGAGGACATGCATGCCCAGGCGCTGGCGCAGACCCCGACGCCGGAGATGGAGGCCAAGGCGCAGACCATCGACTGGGCCATGCACGACACGTTCATCGATGCGCTGGGCAACGAGATCATCGCCAAGGCCTATCTGGTCAATTCGGTGAAGATCCGCCTGATCCACCAGGAGCGGTTCCGTATCGACGGGCGCGTCGTGCCGGTGATGCGCGAGCACCTGGCGGTGATCGAAGCCATGGAGAGCCGCGATCCAGGGAAGGCGGTCGAGGCGATCAGTCTGCATATCGACAAGGCGCGCCGGCTGGCGCTGCAGATCTGAGGAAACCTGAGCCGCACCGCGGTCCGCGATGCAATCGACAACGACAACAACCGGGAGGAAGACATGTCGTCCAATCTGTTCAACCCAACCAGGAGGCAACTGCTTCAGGGAACCGCGGCGCTTGCCGCCGCCGGCTTTGCGGGCGTTCGCCCAAGCTTTGCCGCCGGCGTCGACTGGAAGCGCTTTGCGGGAACGACGCTTGACGTCAATCTGGTGAAAAGCCCGCGCAGCGACACGCTGATAAAATACATCGCCGAGTTCGAGGAACTGACCGGGATCAAGGTCAATGCCGAAGCGACGCCTGAACAGCAGCAGCGCCAGAAGACGGTGATCGAACTGAGCTCCGGCAAACCGAGCTTCGACGTCGTGCATCTGAGCTACCACGTGCAGAAGCGCCAGTTCGAAAAGGGCGACTGGCTGGCCGACATATCAGGCTATCTCGCTGACCCGACCCTGACCGATCCTGCGCTGGTGGAAACCGATTTCGCCGATGCCGGCATGCTGTTTGCCAAGGACGGCCAGGGCGTGTTGCGCTCGCTGCTTTCTCAGTCGACTACTGGATCGTCTACTGGAACAAGGAATTGTTCGAGGCCAAGGGCCTCAAATACCCTGAAACCTTCGAGCAACTGGTGGCGGCCGCCGAAGCGCTGACCGACCCGTCGACCAACACCTACGGCTTTGTCGCCCGCGGCCTCAAGAACGCCAACACGCCGGTGTGGACGTCGCTTATGCTCGGCTACGACATGACGCCGCTCGACGACAAGGGCAAGCTGCGCACGACCTCGCCCGAGGCGGTCGAGGCGGCCAGCCTCTACCAGCGGCTGATGACCAAGTCGGCGCCTCCAGGCGTCACCGGATTCAACTGTGCCGAAGCCCAGTCCGCCTTCCTGCAAGGCAAGATCGGGATGTGGTTCGATGGCGTCGGCTTTGCCCCGCCAATGGAAAATCCGGAAAAGTCACGAGTTGTCGGCAAGGTTGGCTACGGCGTCATGCCCAAGGGGCCTAAGGCGCATGCCGCCGGCACCTTTGGCGACGGCCTCGGCGTGACGGCCGCCAGCGAGAAGAAGGAGGCCGCCTACCTCTTCTGCCAGTGGGCGATTTCGCCCGCGATGGGCGCGCGCCTGCTGCAGGCGGGTGCCGGCGTGCCGTTCCGCAAGTCGGTGCTGGAAAATCCCAAGGTGCGCGAAGGCGTCACCATGCCGGCGAGTTGGCTCGATGCCGTGGTCGGCTCGGGCAATGTCAGCCGGCTGTCGCTGCCGGTCATCATTCCGGTCACCGAGTTCCGCGACATCTATGGCGTGGCGCTGACCAATCTGATCGCCGGCGCCGATCCGGCGGAGGAACTGAAGAAGGCCACCGAGCAGTTCCAGCCGGTGCTCGACCGGAGCGAGCAAGGCTGATGTCCGCCATCACCCCAGAACGCACCGGGGTGACGACGCAAGCCATCGAAGGGAGCCAGACCATCCGGCTGGCTCCCAACTACTGGCCTTTCGTCGTCCCGGCGCTCGTCGTCGTCGGCGCCGTGATCGTCTTTCCCTGGGCCTTCACACTGTGGATGAGCGTCAACCGCTGGACCCTCGGCCAGGCGCGAAGCTTTGCCGGGATGGAAAATTACCTGCGGCTGGCCGTCGACCAACGCTTCTGGGAATCGCTTTTCCATACGCTGACCTACACGGCGCTTTCGGTTGCGGCGCCGATGTTCCTCGGCACTGTCGCGGCGCTGATCTTCGACGCCAAATTTCCGCTGCGCGGCCTGTTGCGCGGCGTCTTCGTCATGCCGATGATGGCAACGCCAGTCGCCGTGGCGCTGGTCTGGACGATGATGTTCCATCCCCAGCTCGGCGTGCTCAACTATCTGTTGTCGCTGGTCGGCATCCCGGCGCAGGAATGGATCTTTAATGCCAGGACGGTCATCCCGTCCCTGGTTGCGGTCGAGACATGGCAGTGGACGCCGCTGGTGATGCTGATCGTGCTGGGCGGCTTGGCCTCCGTGCCGCGCGAGCCCTTCGAGAGCGCCGAGATCGATGGCGCCAACGCCTGGCAGCAATTCCGCTATCTCACCTTGCCGATGATCGCGCCGTTCCTGATGATCGCGATGATCATCCGCACCATCGATGCGCTGAAAAGTTTTGACATCATCTATGCCATGACCCAGGGCGGACCGGGCACGGCCTCGGAAACCATCAACATCTATCTCTACAACACCGCCTTCTCCTACTACGACATCGGCTATGGCTCGGCCATGGCCGTGGTGTTCTTCATCGTCATCGTCGCGCTGTCCTTCATCCTGCTGATGCTGCGCCAGCGCTCCCAATGGATCGGGGTGGAGGGCAAATAGATGAGTTCACGGCTGCTCAACCGGATCGGGCTGTTTTTCGCGGCTCTGGTCTTCGTCTCGCCGGCGATCCTGTTCTTCCTCTGGATGGTCTCGCTGTCGCTGAAGTTCGAGATCGACAACGGTGCATACCCGCCGATTCTGATCCCGGAACATCTCGCCTGGTCGAACTATGTGAAGGTATTCGAGGAGAACAATTTCCTGCTCTATTTCTGGAATTCGGTTCTGGTGACGGGCACGGCAACGTTGCTGGCGCTGCTGATCGGCGTGCCGGCGGGCTATGGCATCGCGCGGCTCAAGGCCGAACGCTCGGCGGTGGTCATCATGATCGCCCGCATGACGCCGGGGCTTTCCTATCTCATTCCGCTGTTCCTGCTGTTCCAGTGGGTCGGCATTCTCGGCACACTGTGGCCGCAGATTATCATCCATCTGGTGGTGACGGTGCCGATCGTGGTCTGGGTGATGATCGGCTATTTCGAGACCACGCCGATGGAGCTGGAAGAAGCGGCCAACATTGATGGCGCCAGTTCCTGGCAGGTGTTCCGGCTGGTCGCCTTGCCCATCGCCAAGCCGGGCATTGTCGTCGCCTTCATCCTGTCGATCATCTTCTCATGGAACAATTTCGTCTTCGGCATTGTGCTCGCCAGCCGCGAGACTCGCACGCTGCCGGTCGCCGTCTACAACATGCTTTCCTACGAGCAGGTGAGCTGGGGTCCGCTCGCCGCCGCAGCACTTGTGGTGACGCTGCCGGTGCTGGTGCTGACCCTGTTCGCGCAAAGGCAGATCGTCGCCGGGCTGACCGCAGGCGCCGTCAAGGGCGGCTGAGGCACGGCCCCGACATCACTCATTTCCGGGAGAAATCCAATGGCATCGGTAACAATCAACAACGTTCAGAAGGCTTTCGGAGCCGCCAAGATCATCCACGATGTCAGCGTCGACATCGCCGATGGCGAATTCGTCATCCTGGTCGGGCCGTCGGGCTGCGGAAAGTCGACGCTGCTGCGCATGATTGCCGGACTGGAAACGATCTCGGGCGGCAGGATCGCCATTGGCGATCGCGTCGTCAACAATCTCAGGGCGCGCGACCGAAACATCGCCATGGTGTTCCAGAACTACGCGCTCTATCCGCATATGACGGTGGCCGACAATATGGGCTTTGCCCTGAAGATCAAGAAAGCCGATCCGGCCGACACCGCCGGCCGCGTCGGCAGGGCCGCCAGCATTCTCGGCCTGGACAAGCTGCTCGACCGCTATCCGCGTCAGCTTTCCGGCGGCCAGCGCCAGCGCGTCGCCATGGGCCGCGCCATCGTGCGCGACCCGCAGGTGTTCCTGTTCGACGAGCCGCTGTCCAATCTCGACGCCAAATTGCGCGTGCAGATGCGCGGCGAGATCAAGGCGCTGCACCAGCGGCTCGGGACCACAACCATCTACGTCACGCACGACCAGATCGAGGCCATGACCATGGCCGACAAGATCGTCGTGCTGCATGACGGCCTTGTCGAGCAGATCGGCGCGCCGCTCGATCTCTACGATCGCCCGGCCAACCTCTTCGTTGCCGGCTTCATCGGCTCGCCGGCGATGAATTTCATTCGCGGCCATGTCGAGGAAGGCGTTTTCCGCAGCGCCGGTGGACTGATCTTGCCGCTGCCAGAAGGCATCGACCTGACCAACATACCCGGCCGCGACCTCATCTACGGCATCCGCCCCGAACACATCCGAGCGACGACCGCCAAAGGAATCCCCGGCACGATCGTGCTTCTGGAAGCAACGGGTTCGGAAATCTTTGCCCGGGTCGACTGCGCCGGAGAAGAAATCTCCTGCCTTTTCCGCGAGCGGCTGGCACTGAAACAGGGCGAGCAGATGCGCATCGAGATCGACCGCGCCTGCGCTCATCTGTTCGACGTCAAGACCGGGCGGCGATTGTAGGGGGCGATGGGGGCTGCTGACAGGGCAACTTCCGCACGAAATATTTCTGGTGAGCGCGTCGGGGTTCGAACCCGAGACCTACTGATTAAAAGTCAGTTGCTCTACCGGCTGAGCTACGCGCTCCCGCGGGCTCTAAAGGCCGCCCTCGAAATTGCGCGGAACATAGGGAGAGTGCCGCGACCGGTCAACCGGAAAAAGATGGCCGTTCCACCGGGGTTTCGGCCATCGCCCGACGCGCCGCAAATTGCGTCGTCACCAGCCCGGTGAGCCGCTCCCGCAACGTGGTCGCCGCTTCGATCTGTTGGCGCGCGAAACGCGCCTTTTCTCACGCGCCAAATTCGAGAAACATTACAAATCAGCAACTTACTGTTTTGGTGGGAACCATCGCACGAGCGGGCCGTTTTCGTCTCACAAGGGACGTCAACCACCCTTCAAGGAGAAGATCATGAACAAGATCGCAACGGGTCTACTGGCGACCACCCTGTCAATTTCGTTTGCCGCGGCCGCCGCTATGCCGGCCAATGCCGCCCAGATGTTCGTGCCCCAGTCATCAGCAACTTCGTCCGACATCGTGAATGTGGGCGATTCTCGTCATGACAACTGGCGGTGGATGCGCCATGGCAACCGCAATTCCGGCAATCGCGATTTCCGCGTAGGCCGCCAATTCTCGCGCAACAATGATGGCGGCAGCTATTGGAATGGCCATCGCGGCTATCGCGAATATCACCGCGGCTATCGCCGTCACGGCGACTACTGGTTCCCGCTGGCTGCCTTCGCCACCGGCGCCTTGATCACCGGCGCGATCGTCAACAGCGAGAACAACCGCGGCGATGCGCATGTGCAGTGGTGCTACGACCACTATCGGTCGTACCGCGCTTCGGACAACACATTCCAGCCCAATTACGGCCCGCGTCGGCAGTGCAATTCGCCCTATTGAGCTGAGTTGGTACCAAGTGTTGTGTAGAAAAGCCCGCGCCGGCAACGGCGCGGGCCGTTCCGTAGGTTGCTTGGGTACGGGCGCGGCGGATTAGCTGGCCCAATTGACGCTCTTGAAGATCAGATACAGGGCTCCGCCTTCACCACGCGGAGAACGGTATGCGCCGAGGCCGTTGCAGATTCGAACCGCAACTGCGGTCATCTTCCAGCCGAGCACTTCCAGGTCGTTGTTCAAAGCTATCGCATAGGATTGAGCCAGCTCATCAATGGAATGCTCCTGTCCGAATGACCGAACCAGCTTTGCGTCGGCAAGCAGTTCGCCAGGCAGGTTTGAATTTGCCCAAGCCCAGAGCCAGTTGCTGGCCTTGGCACTCGTCGATCCGGCGATTTGGATTTCGGCGACGACCTTGGTGATGCCGTTGTCCGAGAACAGAAGCTTTCCTTCTGTCAGATCATAGTCATAGCGAGGCCAACTGCCGAGTCGGAACGCCTGCTGCAAGCGTGCATTCTTTGCATCCAATTGTTCGACAGCCTCGTCGCGCCAGGCGACATACCAGTGTGGATTCATCCCCTTCCCCCGCCACGATTTACTACCGTACGCTCAGCGTCCGGCGCACCGCATCGCGCCAGCCGGCCAGTTTTGCCGAACGCACCGTGGCATCCATGTCCGGCTTGAAGCGGCGCTCGAGCGCCCAGCTATTGGCAAAATCCTTCGCCTTCGGCCACACGCCTGCTTTCGAGCCGGCAAGCCACGCCGCACCCAGCGCCGTCGTCTCCAGAATGGTCGGGCGATCGACCGGCGCATCGAGGATATCGGCCAGCCGCTGCATGGTCCAGTCGGAGGCCACCATGCCGCCGTCGACGCGAAGCACGGTTTTGGCCGACGCCCCCTTCCAGTCCTTGCGCATTGCGTCGAGGAGATCGCGCGTCTGGTAGGCGACGGATTCCAGCGCCGCGCGGGCGAACTCCGCCGGGCCAGAGTTGCGGGTCAGCCCGAAGATCGCGCCACGCGCCTCGGCGTCCCAATGCGGCGCGCCGAGACCGACGAAAGCCGGCACCAGATAGACGTTCTGCGTGGGGTCGGCGGTTGCCGCCAAAACGCCGCTATGCTCGGCCTTGCCGATCACCTTGATGCCGTCGCGCAGCCATTGCACGGCGGCACCCGCGATGAAGATCGAGCCTTCCAAGGCATAGGTAGTCTTGCCGTTCAGCCGATAGGCGATGGTGGTCAACAGCCGGTTCTTCGAGCGCACCAGATCGGCGCCGGTGTTGAGCAGCGCAAAGCAGCCGGTGCCATAGGTCGATTTCATCATGCCTGGCTCGAAACAGGCCTGGCCGATGGTCGCTGCGTGCTGATCGCCGGCCACGCCAAGGATTTTGATTTCGGCGCCAAACAGGCTTTTTTCCGTCACGCCGTAGTCGTCGGCGCAATCCTTGACCTCAGGCAGCATCGCCACCGGGATGCGCAGGATGGAGAGCAGCTCGTCGTCCCAGACATTTTTCTCGATGTTGTAGACCAGCGTGCGCGAGGCGTTGGTGGCATCTGTCGCATGCACCTTGCCGCCGGTCAGCCGCCAGATCAAAAAACTGTCGATGGTGCCGGCGAGCAGTTCGCCCTTTTCGGCGCGCTTTCTCGCACCGTTCACCTTGTCCAGCATCCAGGCGATCTTGGTGCCGGAGAAATAGGGATCGAGCAGCAGGCCGGTTTTTCTGGTGAACTTTTTCTCCAGGCCGTGTTTCTTCAGCTTCTGGCAGAGCGGCGCGGTGCGGCGGTCCTGCCAGACGATGGCATTGTGGATCGGCTTGCCGGTCGCCTTGTCCCAGATGACGACGGTTTCGCGCTGGTTGGTGATGCCGATCGCCGCCACATCCGAGGCCTCGCGGCCGGCGGCCTTCAGCGCGCCTTTGACCGTCGCGACGACGCTTGCCCAGATCTCTTCCGGATCATGCTCCACCCAGCCGGAGGCAGGATAATGCTGCGTGAATTCCTGCTGCTTGCTGCCGGCGACCTTCATCGCGCCGTCGAACAGGATCGCCCTGGTCGATGTCGTACCCTGGTCGATTGCAAGGATGTATCCGGTCATTAGTCCTCCCGGTAGCTCGCCTATACAAACAGGGGAGACGGCAAGATGCCGCCTCCCCGTTCACTATGATCCTGGCGCGTACGCCAAGATTACTTCTGCCAGCTCTTCACCAGTTCGTCGTAGTTGATGGTGATCGGCTTTTCCTTCTCGTTCTCGATCTTCAGCTGAGGCGCGAGATTGCCGTTCTTGACCGCGTCGGCGTTCCAGTAGGCGAGGTCATGCTCTTCGGCCATCTTCGGGCCGATATCGCCCTGGACGCCCGACTTCTCGATGCGGGTCATGACTTTTTCCTGCTCGGCGCAGAGCGAGTCCATGGCTTCCTGCGCCGTCTTGGCGCCGGACGAGGCATCGCCGATCGCCTGCCACCAGAGCTGTGCCAGCTTCGGATAATCGGGCACGTTGGTGCCGGTCGGCGACCACTGAACGCGGGCCGGCGAGCGGTAGAACTCGATCAGACCACCGAGCTTCGGCGCACGTTCGGTGAAGCTCTTGTCGTGGATCGTGCTTTCGCGGATGAAGGTCAAGCCGACATGGCTCTTCTTCACGTCGACCGTCTTCGAGGTCACGAACTGCGCGTAGAGCCAGGCGGCCTTGGCGCGGTCGGTCGGCGTCGACTTCATCAGCGTCCAGGAACCCACGTCCTGATAGCCGAGCTTCATGCCGTCCTTCCAGTAGACGCCATGCGGCGACGGGGCCATGCGCCACTTCGGCGTTCCGTCGTCGTTCAGCACCGCCTTGGCGCCGGCGTCGACCATCGAAGCGGTGAAGGCGGTGTACCAGAATATCTGCTGCGCGACCGCACCCTGTGCCGGCACCGGGCCGGATTCGGAGAAGGTCATGCCTTGGGCTTCGGCCGGAGCGTAGGCCTTCAGCCAGTCGAGGTATTTCTGGATCGAGTAGACGGCAGCCGGGCCGTTGGTGTCGCCGCCGCGCGCCGTGCAGGAGCCGACCGGCTGTGATTTCTCGTTGACCTTGATGCCCCATTCGTCGACCGGCAGGCCGTTCGGCAGGCCCTTATCGCCGTTGCCGGCCATCGACAGCCAGGCATCAGTGAACCGCCAGCCGAGCGACGGGTCCTTCTTGCCGTAGTCCATGTGGCCATAGACCTTCTTGCCGTCGATCTCGCGGCCGGTGAAGAACTCGGCGATGTCCTCATAGGCCGACCAGTTGACGGGAACGCCGAGGTCGTAGCCGTATTTCGCCTTGAAGTCGGCCTTGTTCTTCTCGTCGTTGAACCAGTCGTAACGGAACCAGTAGAGGTTGGCGAACTGCTGGTCGGGCAGCTGATAGAGCTTCTTGTCCGGCGCGGTGGTGAAGGAGGTGCCGATAAAATCCTTCAGGTCGAGGTTCGGATTGGTAACGTCCTTGCCCTCGCCCGCCATCCAGTCGGTCAGGTTGCGGACCTGCTGGTAGCGCCAGTGGGTGCCGATCAGGTCGGAATCGTTGACCCAGCCGTCATAAAGGTTCTGGCCGGTCTGCATCTGGGTCTGGATCTTCTCGACGACGTCGCCTTCCTGGATGACGTCATGCGTGATCTTGATGCCAGTGATGGCGGTAAAGGCCGGCGCCAGCACCTGCGATTCATACTGGTGGGTGGCGATGGTTTCGGACACGACCTTGATGTCCATGCCGGCGAAAGGCTTCGCGGCATCGATGAACCACTGCATTTCTGCTTCCTGGCCGGCGCGGTCGAGCGTCGACAGCGGGCCGATTTCCTTGTCCAGAAACGCCTTGGCCTCATCCATTCCGGCGTAGGCGTTGCCTACCCCGAGCAACAGGACAAGGGCAGTTGTTGATGTTAAAAATTGCCGTCGCATAGGTTTCCTCCACATTTAGGTTTCAAGTGCGATCTGGAACGGCCGCCGGCACGCGGTCGATCCAACAGTTTCCCCCTCTATACGTAGCGGAACACGCCGGCGGCGTAGACCACGGAGAGAGCGAGAGCCCACCACAGGTTGGATCCGACAAGACCCAGCCAAGCGAGATGGATAAAGGCGCTGCCAAGCAGCGACAGAAAAAGACGGTCGCCGCGCGTCGTCTCGAAGCGCAGGACGCCGACGCGCGGATTGCCGCCCGGCGAGGCAAATTCCCAAAACGCCATGCCGCACAGCAGCAGAAGAATGGTGCCGAAGAACGCCGCCGTCGGCCACGTCCACGCCATCCAGGTGAGGTCGAGATTCATGGTGACACCCTCCCCAGGGCAAAGCCATTGGCGGTGGTGGTGAGGATGAAC
Source organism: Mesorhizobium sp. M0761 (assembly GCF_040320205.1). Lineage (NCBI taxonomy): Bacteria > Pseudomonadati > Pseudomonadota > Alphaproteobacteria > Hyphomicrobiales > Phyllobacteriaceae > Mesorhizobium > Mesorhizobium sp. M0761. The sequence continues at coordinate 375,745 of NZ_JAMYPF010000004.1, read as the reverse complement.
CCGTGCTTTTGTTTCATCACACCCTCCCCAGGGCGAAGCCCTTGGCGATGTAGTTGCGGACAAACCAGATGACGAGCGCGCCGGGGATCAGCGTCAGCACGCCGGCGGCGGCGAGCAGGCCCCAATCCATGCCGGCGGCCGAAACGGTGCGGGTCATGGTGGCGGCGATGGGCTTGGCGTCAGTGGTGGTCAGCGTGCGGGCGATCAAAAGTTCGACCCATGAGAACATGAAGCAGAAGAAGCAGGCGACACCGATGCCACTGGCGATCAGCGGCATGAATATCCTGACGAAGAAGCGCGGGAAGGAGTAGCCGTCGATATAGGCTGTTTCGTCGATCTCTTTGGGCACGCCCGACATGAAGCCTTCGAGGATCCACACCGCCAGCGGCACGTTGAACAGGCAGTGCGCCAGCGCCACAGCGATGTGGGTGTCGATCAGGCCGAAGGCCGAATAGAGCTGGAAGAATGGCAGCGCGAACACCGCCGGCGGCGCCATGCGGTTGGTCAGCAACCAGAAGAACAGATGCTTGTCGCCGAGGAAGCGGTAGCGCGAAAAGGCGTAGGCCGCCGGCAGCGCCGCAGCCACGGAAATCACCATGTTCATGACAACATAGGTGATCGAGTTGATGTAGCCCGAATACCAGGACGCATCGGTGAAGATAGTGACGTAGTTGGCGATCGTAGGCTGATGCGGATAGAGCGTCAGCGAGGAGACGATCTCGGCATTGGTCTTGAAGCTCATGTTGATGAGCCAGTAGATCGGCAGCAGAAGCACGATGATGTAGATCGTCGGCACGATCCACCACCAGCGCGATTCCTCGCCGCGCTTGCGCATCAGCCGGGCGACCTGATCCTGCGAAAGCGTGCTCGCCAATTTTCCCGAAGCGGTGGTTTCGCTCACTCTGTCGGCTCTTTCGTTGGCGCCGCTCATCTCAGCGCTCCGCGTCGTAGTTGGTCATCACGGTGTAGAACACCCACGACAACAACAGGATGATCAGGAAGTAGACCAGCGACATGGCGGCCGCCGGACCGAGGTCGAACTGGCCGAGCGCGGTCTTGACGAGGTCGATCGACAGGAAGGTCGTCGAGTTGCCGGGGCCGCCGCCGGTGACGACGAAGGGCTCGGTGTAGATCATGAAGCTATCCATGAAGCGCAACAGCACGGCGATCAAAAGCACACGCTGCATCTTCGGCAGCTGGATATAACGGAACACCGCCCAGCGCGAGGCGCCGTCGATCTTGGCCGCCTGGTAGAAGGCATCCGGGATCGAGACCAGGCCGGCATAGCAGAGCAGCACGACAAGGCTGGTCCAGTGCCAGACGTCCATGATGATGATGGTGACCCAGGCGTCGAACGGATCCTGAACGTAATTGTAGTCGATGCCGAGCGCGTTGACGTAGTAGCCGAGCAGGCCGATGTCGTTGCGGCCGAAGACCTGCCAGATGGTGCCGACGACGTTCCACGGAATGAGCAGCGGCAACGACATAAGCACCAGGCAGACCGGCACGCCCCAGCCCTTCTTCGGCATGTTGAGCGCGATGAATATGCCGAGCGGCACTTCGATGGCCAGAATGATGAAGGAGAAGATCAGGTTGCGCACCATCGCTTCCCAGAAGCGGCTGGACGACAGCAGTTCCTCGAACCACTGGGTGCCTGCCCAGAAGAAGACGTTGTTGCCGAAGGTGTCCTGCACCGAATAGTTGACGACCGTCATCAGCGGAATGACGGCCGAGAACGCCACCAGCACCAGCACCGGCAGCACCAGGAACCAGGCCTTGTTGTTCCAGGTCTTTTCCATCTATGCCCCCATCTCGACACGCCCCATCTCAACCAGCCAGGAATCGGCATAGATGTTGATGCCGGCCGGATCGAAGCGAACCTTTGGGTCGGCCGGCACGCTCTCGTCCTCGCCGATGACGGCAGCGATCTCGCGGCCTTCGAGGCTGGCGCGCACCACCTTGTGGCGGCCGAGATCCTCGACCTTGCTGATTTTAACCGCCATGCCGTCACGGCCGAGCCTGACATATTCGGGGCGGATGCCGAGTTCGATGGCGCCGGAGCTCCCAGCGGCGGTCTTTGGCGCGCCGGGCAGCTCGATGCGTTGGCTGCCAATGGTCGCGGTCTTGCCGTCGATCGCCACCGGCATGACGTTCATGCCGGGCGAGCCGATGAAGTAACCGACGAATGTGTGGCGCGGGCGCTCAAACAATTCAGCCGGCGTGCCGATCTGGACGATGCCGCCATCATACATGACGACGACCTGGTCGGCGAAGGTCAGCGCCTCGGTCTGGTCATGGGTGACATAGACCATGGTGTAGCCGAAGCGGCGGTGCAGTTGCTTCAACTGCGATCGCAGCACCCACTTCATGTGCGGATCGATAACCGTCAGCGGTTCGTCGAACAGGATGGCATTGACATCCGAGCGCACCAGGCCGCGGCCGAGCGAGATCTTCTGCTTCTGGTCGGCGGTCAGGCCCCTCGCCTTCTTCTTCGCCCACGACGCCAGGTCGATCATCTCCAGCGTCTCGCGCACCTTGCGGTCGACATCGGCCTCCGGCACGCCGCGATTGCGCAGCGGGAAGGCAAGATTGTCGTAAACGGTCATGGTGTCGTAGATGACCGGGAACTGGAACACCTGCGCGATGTTGCGCTCCTGCGTCGACAGATTGGTGACGTCCTTGCCGTTGAACAACAACTCACCGTGCGAGGGGTGCAGAAGTCCCGAAATGATGTTGAGCAGCGTGGTCTTGCCGCAACCCGAGGGCCCAAGCAGCGCATAGGCGCCGCCATCCTCGAATGTGTGGTGCACTTCCCGCAGCGCAAAATCGGCATCCTTCTGCGGATTGGGCAGGTAGGAGTGCCTGACATGGTTGACGTCGATGCGCGCCATCTCTTCCCCCTCAGGCCGCAAGCTTCGGCGCGGCGACGGCGCTGCCGTTGCTGTCGAAGACCATGATGTGGCGCGGATCGATAAACACCTCGATCTCGGCGTCCGGCTCGAAATCCCGGATGCCGTGGGTCAGCATGACCCAGCGCGCATCGGCAAAATCGAGGTGGATGAAGCTTTCCGAGCCGGTGATCTCGGTGATCGTCACCTTGGCGCGCACCGGCACCGCGGCAGCGTTGGGCCGCTCGAGCGACAGATGATGCGGCTGGAAGCCGATCGTGTAGTTGGCGTCGGCAATTCCGGCGAGTTCTGCCGGTACCGGCAGCTTGACGCCGCCCTCGAGAAGGAAATCCGGACCTTTCTTGGCCAGCACGATGGTGTTGAGCGGCGGATCGGCAAAGGTTTTCGCCGTCACCAGGTCGATCGGCTTGCGGAAGACGTCGATGGTCGGCCCGAATTGAGTGATCCGCCCCTCGGACAGCGTCGCCGTATTGCCGCCGAGCAGCAAGGCTTCATGCGGCTCGGTCGTGGCGTAGACGAAAATGGTGCCGGCGGCGGCAAATATCTTGGGCAGTTCGGCGCGCAGCTCCTCGCGCAATTTGTAGTCGAGATTGGCGAGCGGCTCGTCGAGCAGCACCAGGCTGGCATTCTTGACGATGGCGCGAGCCAGCGCCGTACGCTGCTGCTGGCCGCCGGACAGGCTGAGCGGCGTGCGGTCGAGATAGGGTGTGAGCTTCAAAAGCCCTGCCGCGTTGCGGACTTCCTTGTCGATCTTGGCCTGGTCGGTGCCGGCGACGCGCAATGGCGAGGCGATGTTCTCGTAGACGGTCATCGCGGGGTAGTTGATGAACTGCTGATAGACCATGGCGATCTTGCGCTGCTGCACCGGCATGCCGGTGACATTCTGGCCGTCGAACCAGACTGAACCGGTGGTCGGCACGTCGAGTCCGGCCATCAGCCGCATCAGGCTGGTCTTGCCCGACAGTGTCGGCCCGAGCAAAACGTTGAGCGAGCCGTGCTGAAGCGTCAGCGACACGTCGCGGATATGCTCCACCGCGCCGACCATCTTCGTCACGTTTCTCAGTTCCAGCATGATGCCTCCTCCCAGGCTTTGTGCATCAATCGCCTTCCCTATTCCGCTGCCGCGACATGGCGCCGGCTGATGCCGCGCATGAATTCGTCAAGCGCCGAGGCCTGTTCGCGGCTGAGATGCAGACCGCGCTTGGTGCGACGCCACAATACATCTTCGGCGGTCAGCGCCCATTCGTTTTCGCTGAGGTAGCGTACCTCGGCCTCATAGAGATCGGCGCCGAAATTGCGGCCGAGATCGGCGTTCGACTTGGCGAGGCCGAGCAGCACTTGCGCGCGCGTGCCGTAAAGCCGGGTCAACCGACGCGCCAGGCGCTGGTCGATGAAAGGAAAGGCGCTCTTCAGCTTCGCCACCTGGACGTCGAAACCGGTGGCCGGGAAATCGCCGCCCGGCAAGGGCGCGTTCGCCGTCCACGGCTTGCCGCGCTTGCCGAGAAAACCTTCGACCTTTTCCAGCATCGATTCCGACAACCGGCGGTAGGTGGTGATCTTGCCGCCGAAAGCGTTGACGATCGGCGCCTTGCCCCCGCCGCCGTCGGCTTTCAGCACATAGTCGCGGGTCGCTTCCTGCGCCTTCGAAGCGCCGTCGTCGTAGAGCGGGCGCACGGCCGAATAGGTCCAGACGAGATCGGGGCGCGTCACGGCTTCAGCAAAATATTCGCTCGCCGCCGCGCAGAGATAGTCGATCTCGGTGTCGCTGATCTTCACGTCATGCGGATCGCCGGGATAGTCGCGATCGGTGGTGCCGATCAGCGTAAATTCTTCCTCGTAAGGGATGGCGAAGATGATGCGCCCGTCCTTGTTCTGGAAGAAGTAGGCGCGCGGATCATCGAACTTCTTTTTGATGACGATATGACTGCCCTGCACCAGGCGCACATTGTGCACGTCGTTCTGGCCCACAGTGGTCGACAGGACGTGGTCGACCCACGGACCGGCGGCATTGACCAGCAGCCGGGCCTTGACCTCCTCTGCCTCTCCCGTCTGCACGTCTTCCACGCGGATCGCCCACAGATCGCCTTCGCGCCGCGCCCCGACGACTTTCGTGCGGGTGCGGATGGTGGCGCCGCGGTCGGCGGCGTCACGCGCGTTCAACACCACCAGCCGGGCATCGTTGACCCAGCCGTCCGAGTACTCGAAGGCCTTGTGAAATAGCGGCTTCAGCGGCTTGCCGGCCGGATCCCTTGACATGTCCAGTGTCCGGGTCGCCGGCAGCAATTTGCGGCCACCAATATGATCGTAGAGGAACAGGCCGAGCCGGATCAGCCAGGCCGGGCGCAGGCCCTTGGCATAGGGCAGCACGAAGCGCATCGGCCAGATGATGTGCGGCGCGTTCTTCCACAGAACCTCGCGCTCCATCAGTGCCTCGCGCACCAGCCGGAACTCGTAGAATTCCAGGTAGCGCAGACCGCCGTGGATCAGCTTGGTCGAGCCGGAGGAGGTTCCGCTGGCAAGATCGTTCATCTCGGCGAGAAATACCGAAAAGCCCCGCCCAACGGCGTCGCGGGCGATGCCGCAGCCATTGATGCCGCCACCGATGACGAAGATGTCACGGACTGCGTCCACAAAGCCCTCCCGCGATTTCGCATTGCAGCATTTTTAGGTTGTTACGAAACCCTAGCGGGATTATTTCGAAATAAGAACGAATGTCAAACGAAATATCAAGGGGCTGTGATAGCGCCGCTATCCGAGCGACGTTTCAATCAATTGCACCTCCGCTTCCTCGCAGATCTTGCGCACCGACGGGATGTCGCAGCGGTCGGTGATGAAGGTGTTTACCTGCGAGAGATGGCCGATGCGAACCGGCGCGGTGCGTTCGAACTTGGTCTGGTCGGAGACCAGGATGACATGCCTGGCATTGGCGATGATGGCTTGCGCCACTTTCACTTCGCGAAAGTCGAAATCGAGCAACGCGCCGTCATGGTCGATGGCCGAGGCGCCGATCACCGCATAGTCGACCTTGAACTGCCTGATGAAATCGACCGCGGCCTCGCCGACAACGCCGCCGTCGGAGCCGCGCACGACGCCGCCGGCGATTACCACCTCGATCGAAGGATAGATGCGCATCCTGTTGGCAACATTGATATTATTGGTGATGACCATCAGCCCGGTATGATCGAGCAGCGCCTTGCTGACCGACTCGGTCGTGGTGCCGATGTTGATGAACAGGGAGGCGTTGTCGGGTATCAGCCTGGCCGCCGCGCGGCCGATGGCCTCCTTCTCGTCGGCGGCAATCTTGCGGCGCGCCTCATACTCCATGTTCTCGATGCCGGACGGGAACAGGGCCCCGCCATGGATGCGCGTCAGCAGCCGCTGGTCGCAGAGATCGTTGAGGTCCTTGCGGATGGTCTGTGGCGTCACGTTGAAATGCGTGGCGAGGTCATCGACCAGCACACGGCCATGGTCCTTCGCCATCTGGATGATTTCGGCATGGCGCGGCGACAAATACACTGAGAACCTCCCGTTTTCGTTTTTCTTGTTTGTAGCTGAAAACGAAAGCGATGAAAAGGGAGACGCCGGCTAATGAAATGTCGATGATTGCAAAGGCGAAATCGATGCAGGCGGGTAACGCTGGCCGGGCAACGTTGCGGGTGCAACAGCGGCGAGTTTGCCGGGCGAGCATGAAGCTGCGTCCGAACCGACCGCGGTTTGGGACCTGACTGGCCTGTTACCCTGTCAGTCCCTCAGCGATCTTGCACACTCGCAGATGACAGTGAAGGCGGCATCGACATCGGCCGCGGTTGTCTCGAACTGGCCTGCCTGGAAGCGGATGGCGACCCGGCCATCGACACGCGTCTGCGTCAGGTAGATACGGCCGTCATTGTTGATGGCGTCGACCAGACGCAAATTGTGCTCGTCGGAGTCAACGCCGGATGCGGCGCGATGCCGGAACGAGAACAGCGACAGCATCGGCTGGCTGGCGAGCTCGAAATCCTCCTCCTCGGCCAGGCGCCCGGCTATGCCTTCGCTCCAGGCGACGTGATTGCGGATCATGGTGCGCAGCGCCTCGAGGCCATGGGCGCGCAGCAGGAACCACAGCTTCAGCGCCCGGAAGCGACGCCCGAGAGGCACCGACCATTCGGAGTAGTTGATGATGCCGTCATGGCCGCGAGTTTTCAGATAATCCGGCTTGATCGCCAGCGTGCGCACGAGATCCTCCGGCTGGCGGACGAACTGGATCGAGCAGTCGAATTGCGCGCCCAGCCATTTGTGCGGGTTGAAGACGATCGAGTCCGCGCCCTCGACACCGGTCCAGAAAGGCCGGTATTCCGGGCAGATCATCGCCGATCCGGCCCAGGCGGCGTCGATATGCAGATAGAGCCCCTGGCGTTTGGCCACCGCGGCCACTTCAGCGATGTCGTCGGTGCCGCCGGTGCTGGTGCCGCCGACGCAAGCGATGATGCCGGCCGGCAAAAGGCCGGCCGCGCGGTCGGCAACAATCGCCGCTTCCAAAGCCGCGGTATCCATGGCGCGGTAGGTGCCGGCGACGGGAATGCGGACGAGGTTTTCCTCTCCAATGCCGGCGACCCAGATGGCGCGGTCGATCGAGGTGTGCACCTGGTCGGAGGAATAGACGCGCAGCCTGCCCTGCGCGAAAAGGCCCTTCTTGTTGCCCTGCCAGTCGAGCGTGCGCTCGCGCATGGTCAGTACGGCGGCCAGCGTCGCCGATGATGCGGAGTCCTGGATGACGCCGGAAAAGCCTTCGGGCAGGCCGAGCGCCTGGCGCATCCAGTCGACGATGCGCGTCTCAAGCTCTGTCGCCGCCGGCGAAGTCTGCCACAGCATGCACTGCGCGGCCATCGCAGAAACCAGATATTCGGCAACCACCGAGACGGGTGCTGCATTGGCCGGGAAATAAGCAAAGAAACGCGGATGCTGCCAATGCGTCATGCCGGGCACGATCTTGGCTTCGAAATCGGCGAAGATCGTCTCCATCGATTCCGCCGCCTCCGGCGGAGAAGCTTCGATGCTCCTGAAGATCTCGCCCGGCGCTATGGCAGGTCGCACGGGCCGATCGCGAAGGCCGGCGCGGTAATCAGCGCCCCAGTCGGCGGCGCGCCTCGACCAGTCGCGGAATTGCTCGTTGTCCATCTATCCTCCCGACGTGCCGATCAGTCCCAGCCGTATGGGTTTTTGATTAACATGTTAAATAGAGTGAGGCAACCGCGACGGAGGTTGCCCGCGCTACCCCGGAAAATCAGGCAGGCTGGCAAAGGCCGTCTTCAACGCGTTCGACCAGCCTTCGGAAATAGCACGATAATATCGATCGTCCTGGCCGATGCGCTTTTTCAAACCCACCGTGAACGTATCCTCCTCCAGGAACAGCAGGTCGAGAGGCAGGCCGACGGACAGGTTCGATTTCAGCGTCGAATCGAACGAAACCAGCAAGAGCTTGACCGTTTCAGCCAGGCTCATCGTCCTTTCATAGGCACGGATGATGATCGGCTTGCCGTATTTGGTCTCGCCGATCTGGAAGAACGGCGTGTCGTCGGTGGATTCGATGAAATTGCCCTCGGGATAGATCATGAACAGCCGTGGCGGGCTGCCCTTGATCTGGCCGCCGAGGATGAAGGAGGCGTTGAAATAGGAATCCGCCTTTTCGCCGGCAGGCGACGAGCTGGCGATGACTTCCTTGACGGTGTCGCCGACCAGCCGCACCGTCTGGTACATGGATGGGGTCTCGAGCAGCGTCGCGTGGCGTTCCGCCACCGCCTTGGTGCGCTCGTCGAGCAGGCTGACCACGGCCTGCGTTGTGGCCAGATTGCCGGCCGACATCAGCACGATGACGCGCTCGCCTGGCTCTTCCCAGACATGCATCTTCTTGAAAGTGGAGATCGAATCCATCCCGGCATTGGTGCGCGTGTCCGACATGAACACGAGCCCACGATCGATCTTGAGGCCGACGCAATAAGTCATGGAATCTCTTCAGGCAGCAATCTTGCCGGAGACTACTGCTCTACCGTGACGGTGACTGCAAGCTGTTCCTCCGCCTGTCCCAGTCGAATTCCCGACACCGGCGAGGCGTCGCGATAATCACGGCCGGTGGCTACCCTGACATAGCGTTCATCGGGGGAAATGCCGTTGGCGGCGTCGAAGGCGACCCAGCCGAGACCCTGAACATGGGCTTCGGCCCAGGCATGGCTCGCCGCCTGCTCGATGGCCGCATCCATCATCAGATAGCCACTGACATAGCGGGCCGGAAAACCCATGACGCGGGCTGCGGTGACAAAGATGTGGCTGTGATCCTGGCAAACGCCGGTCTTCAGCGCCAATGCCTCTTCCGCCGGGGTCGTCACGCTTGTGGTGCCCGGCGTGTAGGCGACGCGCTCGACGATCAGCGCCATCAGCCGATGCAGCCTTTCGATGTCGGTACCTTTGCCGACCGCCGCGGCAAGCTCGCTTATGCCCTCGCCGGGGATGGTCAAAGCTGTCTCCTGGCTGAACAGCCACAGCGGCGCAAAGCCGTGATGCGGGCCGGACACGCCTGCTGTGTCGCGCGTCACAACCTCGCCGGAGGCTTCGACGGTGATGAAGTCGCGCTCGCCATCGACGCTCAACAACCTGTTATCGTTGCCGAAATGGTCGTTGAAGCGGACTTCCTCGCGCGCGCCCTCGATCTTCAGCGCCCAGGACAAGACGGTCTGCGTCGGTCCGCTGACCGGCAGCAGCCGCAGCCGCTGCAGCAGATAATGCACCGGCGCGTCGTAGCGGTATTCGGTCCGATGGGTGATTTTCAATCGCATATCAATTGAACCGGTAATCTTGTGCGATCTCTTCGCCAAGCTTGGTGTTGTCTTGAATGAACCTGGCCAGGAATTCGTGCAGGCCGGCGTCGAATATGTCCTTGATCGACCCTGCCTGCAGCATCGCCTGTGTCCTGTCGACGGTGGCGTGGCAGGCATGACGGTCGCCATAGTCGTCGCCGAGGAACTTCAGATGCTCGGCAAGAAAACGATAACAGAAGGTCAGCGAACGCGGCATGCGCACATTGAGGATCAGATAGTCGGCAATGTTGGTGGGTTTGTAGTCGGCCTCATAGACCCAGCGATAGGAACGGTGCGCCGACACCGAGCGCAGGATCGATTCCCATTGGTAGTTGTCGAGGCTCGAGCCGACCCAGGAGATCGACGGCAGCAGCACGTAGTATTTCACGTCGAGGATGCGTGCCGTGTTGTCGGCCCGCTCGACATAGGTGCCGAGTTGTGAGAAGTCGAAGATCTCGTTGCGCAGCATCGTGCCGTAGAACGAGCCGCGGATCAGCGCCGTCTCGCGTTTGATGGCGTCGAGCACACTCGGCAGGTCGCGCTCGTCGATCGGCTTTGCCAGCATGCGCTTCAGGGCCATCCAGGCTTCGTTGATGCTCTCCCAGGTCTCGCGCGTCAGCGCGGTGCGCACCATGCGGGCATTGTTGCGAGCGGTCTCGATCGCCGACATCGTGCTCGACGGGTTCGAGGTGTCGCGCAGCAGGAAGTCGGCGACATTGGCGGCGGTGTAGTCCTTGTATTTCTGCGTGAAGGTGACGTCGGAGCCGGCGCTGAGCAGCACCGAATTCCACTCTTCCGACGCGCTCTGGGTGCGGGTCAGCGCCATGCGAAGGCCGGCATCGACCAGACGCGCCATGTTTTCCGCCCGCTCGATATAACGGTTCATCCAGTAGAGCCCGTTGGCGGTGCGGCCGAGAAGCATGGCAAGACCCTTCGGGCTAGTGAGTAGGGAATAGTGAGTAAGGATTAGTAAGCATTTGAATCTCTGTGGAATATGGCATTTCTTGTCCCTCTACTGCCTACTGCCTACTGCCTACTGCCTACCTAATCGTCCAACACCCACGTATCCTTCGTCCCGCCGCCTTGCGAGGAATTCACGACCAACGACCCCTCCTTCAGCGCCACCCGCGTCAAGCCGCCGGGCACGATCTGGATTCGGTCGGAGACCAGAACATAGGGTCGCAAGTCGACATGGCGCGGCGACAGGCCTTTTTCTGTCAGGATCGGGCAGGTCGACAGCGCCAGCGTCGGCTGGGCGATGTAGTTGGAAGGCTTCGCCTGCAGCTTCTTGGCGAAATCCTGGCATTCCTTCTTGGTCGCAGCCGGCCCCACCAGCATGCCGTAGCCGCCGGAGCCGTGCACTTCCTTGATGACCAGCTCATGGATGTGTTCGAGCACGTATTTCAGGCTGTCGGGCTCCGAGCAGCGCCAGGTCGGGATGTTGCCGAGGATGGCTTTGCGGCCGGTGTAGAACTCGACGATGTCGGGCATGTAGGAATAAATCGCCTTGTCGTCGGCGATGCCGGTTCCCGGCGCGTTGGCGATGGTGATGTTGCCGGCGCGGTAGACGTCCATGATGCCGGGCACGCCAAGGGCCGAGTCCGGCCGGAAGGTCAGCGGGTCGAGGAAGGAATCGTCGACGCGCCGGTAAAGCACGTCGATCTGCTTGTAGCCTTCGGTCGTGCGCATAGCGACGTGGCCGTCTACAACGCGCAGATCCTGGCCTTCGACCAGTTGCACGCCCATCTGGTCGGCGAGGAAGGCATGTTCGAAATAGGCGGAGTTGAAGCTGCCCGGCGTCAGCACGGCAATGGTCGGTGCGCCCTTGGTGCTTTGCGGCCGCACTGCCGCCAGCGACTGGCGCAGCAATTGCGGATAATTCTCCACCGGCCGCACCTTGATCTGCTGGAACAGCTCGGGAAAGAGCTGCATCATCGTCTCGCGGTTCTCCAGCATGTAGGAGACCCCCGACGGCGTGCGCGCATTGTCCTCCAGCACGTAGAACTCGTTCTCCGAGATGCGGACGATGTCGACGCCGATAATGTGGGTGTAGACGCCGGCCGGTGGCCGCACTCCGATCATTTCCGGCAGGAACGCCTCGTTCCTGGCGATCAGCTCCCTCGGCACGCGGCCGGCGCGCAGGATTTCCTGGCGGTGGTAAATGTCGTCGAGGAAAGCGTTCAGCGCCTGCACGCGCTGCTCGATGCCTTGCGTCAGCCTTCGCCATTCATTGCCGGAGATGATGCGCGGCACGATGTCGAAGGGGATCAGCCGCTCGGAGGCTTCCTGCTCGCCATAGACGGCGAAGGTAATGCCGGTCTTGCGGAAGACGCGCTCGGCGTCCTGCATCTTTTCGGTAAGCCTGGCCGGGTCCTGCTCCTTCAGCCAGCGGTCGTAAGCCGTATACGGTTGTCTAAGCCCGGAAACTTCCGGAAGCATTTCATCGAACGCTGCCAATCGCATACTCCCCTGTGACGCCATTTCACTGGCGTCGCGGGAGAAAATCAAGCGCAATCGGTGATTTGGAGGATATCGGCGATCAGTATGTTCCGACTGCCCAAAATTCGGGCAGTCGGAACAGGACCTTAATCAGGCTCTGCCTTGTCGCCGGGCAAGTGCCTGATGCGGCTCTAGCAGTTCACCGGGCAAGTGCCTGATGCGGCCATAGCAGTTCACCGTTTCATGGAAACGGCGACCTGCCATGGCTTTTTGCTTTGACGCAATTCCGGACGGAAAACCGCTTCACATTTTTTTCCTGGAATTGCTTTAGAAAGCGCGGAAAGTGACGACCGTGAAGGTGTCCTTGATTCCGGGAATAATCTGCACCTTCTCGTTGACGAAGTGGCCGACATCTTCCTCGTCGTCGACGTAGAATTTGGCAAGCAGGTCGTAATTGCCGGCGGTCGAGTAGATTTCCGAGGCGATTTCGGCATCGGCGAGCGCGCTGGCGACCTCATAGGACTTGCCCAGATCGCACTTTATCTGCATGAAAAACGTCTTCATTGCCGGTCCCGATCAAGCTTCAGCACACAAGCGGCCCTTGTGGCAGACTGCCGCCCGGCTTTCAAGCATCAGGCCGAGCGCGCCTTGGCGACGGCTTGTCTCAGTTCGGACACCGGCATGCCGCGCCGATACAAGTTGCCGCCGATGACCAGGGCTGGCGTGCCGCGCAGCTTGAAAGCCGTCGCCTGGGCTTCGGTGCGGACAAGGGCAGCGTCGATGTCGGGTTCACGGATGGCGAGGTCGGCACGCACCATCGCCACATCGACACCGACGGAAGAAAGGATGTCGTTGGTGCGGCGTTCCGAAAGGCCGCGCTGGTTGGTCATCAGCGCATCGACCGCCGCGCCATAGTGTTCGCCGCTCAGCAGCGTCACCCGCGCCGCGTCGCGCGACACGTCGCCGAAGATCGGCCAGTCCTTCATCACAAGCCGGACGCCGTTGTCCTCTTCCATCAACTTCTTCAGTTCGACGAAGACGAGCTTGCAGATCGGGCATTGATAGTCGACGAATTCGGCGATGGTGACGTCGCCATCGGGGTTGCCGAGCGCTGGAATGGCGGGATCGAAGGCGACTTCCGTGACAGTCGGCCCGGTGCTTGCCCAGGCGGGCAAGGGAGCCAAAACTGCGAGGCTTGCCGCGCCCTTCAGCAAAAGGCGCCGGTCGATCGGCTGCTTGAACATGGTCGTCCCCTGGTTGCGCGAACGGGTCCCCACCCGTCCCTACGATGCGCGCCCCGCGTTAAAGGAGGCTTAAGCATGATCATGTGGCACTTGCGTGGCGAATATTGCGGTTGCTGAAACCGTGAGGCTCCGCAAACCGTATGGTATGATGCGTCCCGGGACAGGTTTTGTTGGGGGACAATGGAGACAGGCCATGCGCCGCACCGCATTCGCAGTTGTTTCATTGCTGTTCGCGTTGTTCGTGTCGGCAGCCCTTGCCGGCGACGCCGAAGTCAAGGCCGGCCAGGCCGTCATCGATGGTCAGTTGAAGGCGCTCATCGCCAATGATGGCGCCAAAGCGTACAGTTTCGCCGCTCCAAATGTGAAGCGCATCTTTCCGACCGTCGACACCTTCATGAACATGGTGACCAACGGCTATCCGCCGGTGCGCCAGCCGCAGAGCTATTCCTTCGGCAAGGTCGAGCAGATGGGGCCAACTTCGCTAATCCAGCAAGTGCTGATCGTTGGGCCCGACGGCAAGGACTATGAGGCGGTCTACACGCTGGAACAGCAGCCCGACGGCAGCTTTCAAATCACCGGCTGCAGCTTGCGTGCAGCGAATTCGCTCAGCACCTAGATGTGCTTATAGCACCGGAATATCGCCCCTCGCCCATCCCTCTGAAATGTCTGATGTGTGCGCCTCGAAGGCCTTTGCCTCGATCGCGGCGCGAATGTCCTGCATCAGCTTCTGATAGTAAGACAGGTTGTTCCAGGTCAGAAGCATCGCGCCCAGCGCCTCCTGCGAGCGCACGAGATGATGCAGATAGGCGCGTGAATAGTCGCGTGCCGCCGGGCAGTCACTCTCCTCGTCCAGCGGCCGCGGATCGTCCGCATGGCGGGCATTCCTGAGATTGACCTTGCCGCGCCTGGTATAGGCCAGGCCATGGCGGCCGGCGCGGGTCGGCATCACGCAGTCGAACATGTCGATGCCGCGCGCCACCGATTTCACGATGTCGTCCGGCGTGCCGACGCCCATGAGATATCGAGGCTTGTTGTCAGGCAATTCCGGACAGGTGATCTCCAGCATATCCAGCATCACCGCTTGCGGCTCGCCGACGGCCAGGCCGCCGACGGCATAGCCCTTCAGCTCCATCGCGCTCAGCGCCTGCGCCGAGCGCACCCTGAGTGCTGCGTTGTCGCCACCCTGGACGATGCCGAACATGGCCTTGCCGGGCTGGTCGCCGAACGCTGTCTTGCAGCGCTCGGCCCAGCGCAGCGACAGCTCCATCGCGCGCTCGATCTGCTTGAGGTCGGCCGGCAGCGCTGTGCATTCGTCGAGCTGCATCTGGATGTCGGAATCGAGCAGGCCCTGGATCTCGATCGAGCGCTCCGGCGACATCTCGTAGGCAGCGCCGTCAATGTGCGAGCGAAAGGTGACGCCCTTCTCGGTCAATTTTCTGAGCTTCGACAGCGACATGACCTGAAAACCCCCACTGTCGGTCAGGATCGGCTGTGGCCAGCGGGCGAACTCATGCAGGCCGCCAAGCCGCGCCACGCGCTCGGCGCCTGGCCGCAGCATAAGATGATAGGTATTGCCCAGAATGACGTCGGCGCCGACGCCGCGCACCTGGTCCATATACATGGCCTTGACCGTGCCGCCGGTGCCGACCGGCATGAAGGCCGGCGTGCGGATTTCGCCGCGCGGCATGGTGATGGAACCGCGCCGCGCCTTGCCGTCGGTGGCGAGGATCTTGAAGGTGAATGTCTCAGCCATTGAATTCCTTGTCATGGACAGGCGCGCCTGGCGCCTGCCTGTCGAGCGACTGGCGGTATTGGATGCAGCCGCGCATGAATTTCGGCCATGGCGGCACGGCAATCGATGGATCGGTCTTTTCCGGCAGCAGGTCCCACAGGTTGGGATGATGCCAGCATAAATCATGGCCGGTAGAATCTCGGTGCTGGCGAATGCCGGCACGCAATTTCTTCACTTCGGCGATCAGGCTTTCGCGATCAAAGGCCTGCAGGTCATCGTCCATCGCTCATCTCCGCTCGATAAAGCAGGCTTGCATCTCCGTAGGAATAGAACCTGTAATCGTTCCCGATGGCATGAGCATAGGCCGCACGCATCGTATCTAGGCCGCTGAAGGCCGAAACCAGCATGAACAGCGTCGAACGCGGCAGATGGAAATTCGTCATCAGCAGGTCGGCGGTCTTGAACCGATAGCCCGGCGTGATGAAGATGTCGGTCGGGCCGGACCAGGCGGTCAGCGAGCCATCAGGCCGTGCCGCGCTCTCCAGCAGGCGCAGCGAGGTCGTGCCGACAGCGATGATGCGCCCGCCCCGCGCCTTGGCGCCATTCAGAGCGTCGGCTGTTGCTTCGCTGACCGAGCCGGTCTCGGCATGCATCTTGTGGTCAGCGGTGTCGTCCGCCTTGACCGGCAGGAAGGTGCCGGCGCCGACATGCAAGGTGACGAAGCGGCGTTCGATGCCTTTTGCATCCAGCGCGGCAAACAGCTCCGGCGTAAAATGCAGGCCTGCGGTGGGGGCAGCGACTGCGCCCTCCTCCTTGGCATAGATTGTCTGGTAATCCGTCAGGTCGCGTGCGTCGTCGTCGCGCTTGGAGGCGATATAGGGGGGCAGCGGGATGTGGCCGACGGCGCGCAGCGCTTCGTCGAGAAATGGGCCGGAGAGGTCGAAGCCGAGCAACGCCTCGCCGGCGTCGCCCTTCTCGATCACCGTGGCGTCGAGTTGGCCGAGAAAACAGGAATTGCCGTCATGGCCGAAATGGATGCGGTCGCCGGCGGCGATGCGCTTGCCCGGCCGCATGAAGGCCAGCCAGCGGTCCGGCGCCATGCGCATATGCAGCGTGGCGTCGACCTGCGCCTGCGCTTCGCCGCGCCGCCTGATGCCTCTCAACTGGGCAGGAATGACCTTGGTGTCGTTGAAGACCAGCACGTCGCCCGTTCTGAGCAAGGACGGAAGGTCGCGCACCGCGCGGTCCGCAAAGTCTTCGCCTGGCCTGACCACCAGCATTCTGGCGCTGTCGCGCGGCTCGGCCGGGCGCAGCGCGATGCGCTCCTCCGGCAGGTCGAAGTCGAAGAGATCGACGCGCATCAGTAGAGCCGGACGAGCAGCGCTCCGGCCAACAGCAGCACCGCGCCGGCGATGCGGCCGAGCGAAATCTCGCGCACCGCCACGCCGAGAAAGCCGACGCGATCGATCAGCATGCCGGCCAGCAACTGGCCGGCAACCAGGAACGCCATCAACGCGGCTGCACCAATGCGCGGCGTAAGAATGGTTGACAGGGTAACATAGAAACCGCCGAGCATGCCGCCGGCGATGAACAGCCAAGGCGCCGGCGCCTTCCAGTCGAGCGAGATGTCCTGCAGCCGCACAACGGCAATGGAGATGATACCAAGCACGATCGCGCCCGACAGGAACGAAAACGCAGCAGCCGCGACCGGGAGTCCCAGGCCGCGCGCCAGCTGCGAGTTGATCGGCGCCTGGACGGCGATGAAGGCGCCTGACAGGATGCCGAGCAGCGACCAGACCAAGCCCATCATCTTCGTTTGTCCTTACCTGACGTCGGCCGCGACCTTCAGCGACACGATCTTGTCGGGATCGACCACCGGCTCGCCGCGCTTGATCTTGTCGACATTGTCCATGCCTTCGATGACCTGGCCCCAGACCGTGTACTGGCGGTTGAGGAAAGCGGCATCGTCGAAGCAGATGAAGAACTGCGAATTGGCCGAGTTCGGGTTCTGCGAACGGGCCATCGAGCAGGTGCCGCGGCCATGGTTGGCGTTGGAGAACTCAGCCTTCAGGTCCGGCTTTTCCGAGCCGCCCATGCCCGCACGCGAAGGCGCGAAGGTCGGCTTCGACGAATTGCCGAACTTCACGTCGCCGGTCTGCGCCATGAAGCCTTCGATGACGCGGTGGAAGACCACGCCGTCATAGGCGCCTTCGCGGGCCAGTTCCTTGATGCGGGCGACGTGGCCGGGAGCCAAATCGGGGAACAGTTCGATGACGACCTTGCCCTTGGTCGTTTCCAGGATGAGCGCGTTCTCGCGGTCCTTGATCTCAGCCATGTCGTATATCCTTTATCTCAGAAAACAGATTGATTTGATTGGTTTACTTGTCGGCGGCGATGCGTACCTTGATCATGCGGTCGGGCTCGCTGACCGTGCCGTTGTCGGCCTCGTCGCCCTTCTTGATCTTGTCCACCAGCTCCATGCCGCTGACGACACTGCCAACGATGGTGTACTGGCCATCGAGGTTCGGCGCCGGCGCGAACATGATGAAGAACTGCGAATTGGCGGAGTTCGGGTCCTGCGAGCGGGCCATGCCGAGCGTGCCGCGCTTGAAATGTTCGCTCTGCGAGAATTCGGCCGGCAGGTCGGGCAGGTCTGAACCGCCAGTGCCGACGGCCTCGGGGCTGAACCCCTTCTTCATGTTGCCGAACTTGACGTCGCCGGTCTGCGCCATAAAGCCGTTGATGACCCGGTGGAATGCGACATCGTTATAAGCGCCTTCACGCACCAGCTCCTTGATCTGCGCGACATGCTTGGGTGCCAGGTCGGGGCGTAGCGCGATGGTGACGTCGCCGTTCTTCAAGGTGATGACCATGGTGTTTTCCGGTTCGGCGGCGAAGGCCGAAACGGATGCGGTCGCGAGACCGGCAAGCACGACGAGGAACGAGGCGAGCTTTTTCAGCTGCATAAGGGATCTCCGAAGGTCTTTGTTAGGGTGCATGTCGTTGCCCCAAAACCGGCATCCACTTTGGGGCGACATGCACTATTTCGCGAATTTGGCGGTGAGCGCACCGGCAACGGCGGCCGGTACGAAGGGACGGATGTCTCCGCCCATCGAGGCTATCTGGCGCACAAGTGTGGCAGTAATGGTGCGTACCGATGGGCTGGCGGGCAGAAAAACCGTCTGCAGTTCCGGCGCCATGGTCTCGTTCATGCCAGCCATCTGCATCTCGTAATCGAGATCGGTGCCGTCGCGCAGGCCGCGGATCATGATCGAGGCGCCATGCTTGCGGGCCGCGTCGATGACCAGCCCGTCAAAGGCGACGACCTTGATCCGGTCGCCGTCGCGGCCAAATTCAGCCTTGGTCGCGGCCTCGATCAGCTTCACCCGTTCGTCGAAGGAAAACAGCGGCGTCTTGCCGGGGTGGGTGCCGATCGCCGCATAAACCGTGTCGGCGACAGCCAGCGATGCCTTCAGGACATCGAGATGGCCGTTGGTCAGCGGGTCGAAGGAGCCGGCATAAAGGGCGATGCGATCGGTCATGGGAGGTGCTTCTAGCGGGGCATTGGGCGGAAGGCAAATGCGATTGGGAACATCTGCGTGAACCTTTTCGCAGACATGAACGACAGATGAATGCCTTGATCACGAAGACTTCACGCCGCGTTCGCTAGTTTGCACTTCGGAAAATGAAACCAAAACCCGATCTAACCGTTGGATAGGCGCAGGAGAACACGCACATGCTGATCTACATGCTCGCCACCGCAATGACCGTCGCCATGCTGATCGCCACCGCATTCGGATTGCATAGCGAGGCAGAGCGCGTCCGTGTCCGCACAAAGCGGTTCGAAGGTTTCGGCGCTCGCTGGCCCCACCGTCGCCCCTGATTTATTGCTAGTTCTTGTTTGCGCCGGCCCATCGGGCCGGCGTTGTTGCTCAAACCTATTCGGTGCTGTCCGGTACGGCATCTCCGGCGCCGGCCTCAATGACACCCTCTTCGACATCCTCGTCGGCCTGCGGCTCCGAAATCCGTTCGACCGAAACCACCTTCTCGCCTTCGGCGGTGTTGAAGATGGTCACGCCCTTGGTGGCGCGGCTGGCGAAACGGATACCGTTGACCGGCACCCGGATGACCGTGCCGCCATCCGAAACCAGCATGATCTGGTCGTCATTGCCGACCGGGAAAGTCGCCACCAGCTGGCCGATCTCGGCCACCTTCGACACGTCGGTGGCGCGGATGCCCTTGCCGCCGCGTCCGGTCAGGCGGAAATCGTAGGATGACGAGCGCTTGCCGTAGCCATATTCGGTCACCGTCAGCACATACTGCTCATGCGCCTTGAGCTCTTCGTAACGGCTGTCGGAAAGCTCGGTCTCCTCGCCAATCTCCTCATTGGTGAGTGCAATCTCTTCTTCCTCGCCGGTCACCTCGGCGGCAAGCCGCCGCTCCAGTGCTGCCCGCTTGAGGTAGGCGGAGCGTTCCGCCGGTGAAGCATCGACATGCTCGATCACCGACATGGAGATGATGCGGTCGGTCTCGGCCATGCTTATGCCGCGCACGCCGACCGAATTGCGGCTCTGGAAGACGCGCACATCGCCAACGCGGAAGCGGATGCACTGGCCGGAGCTGGCGGTCAAAAGCACATCGTCATTGTCTGTGCAGGTCTCGACGCCGAGGATCTCGTCGCCCTCCTCCTCCAGCTTCATGGCGATCTTGCCGTTGCGGTTGACCTGGACGAATTCGGACAGCTTGTTGCGGCGCACGGTGCCGCGCGTGGTGGCGAACATGACGTCGAGTTCGCCCCAGCTGGTCTCGTCCTCGGGCAGCGGCATGATGGTGGTGATGCGCTCGCCCTGCTCCAGCGGCAGCATGTTGATCAGCGCCTTGCCGCGCGACTGCGGATTGCCGATTGGCAGCCGCCAGACCTTTTCCTTGTAGACGATGCCGCGCGAGGAGAAGAACAGCACCGGCGTATGCGTGTTGGCCACAAACAGCCGGGTGACGAAATCCTCTTCCTTGGTCGACATACCGGAGCGGCCCTTGCCGCCGCGGCGTTGCGCCCGGTAGAGCGACAACGGCACGCGCTTGATGTAGCCGGAATGGCTGACGGTGACGACCATGTCCTCGCGCTGGATCAGGTCCTCGTCTTCCATGTCGGCGCCGCCGTCGGTGAGCTCGGTGCGGCGCGGCGTGCCGAACTCGTCGCGCACGGCGGCAAGCTCGTCCTTGACGATCTGTTGGATGCGGGCGCGGGACGACAGAATGTCGAGGTAATCCTTGATCTCGTCGCCGATGGTGTTCAGCTCGTCGGCGATTTCGTCACGGCCGAGCGCGGTCAGGCGCTGCAGGCGCAGTTCGAGGATTGCGCGCGCCTGTTCCTCGGAGAGGTTGTAGGTGCCATCCTCGTTGATGCGATGGCGCGGATCGTCGATAAGCAGAATCAATGACTCCACGTCCCCGGAGGGCCAGCGCCGCTCCATCAACTGCTCGCGCGCCGTCTGCGGATCGGGCGCGGTGCGGATCAGCTTGATCACTTCGTCGATGTTGGCGACGGCTATGGCGAGGCCGACCAGCACGTGGGCGCGGTCGCGCGCCTTGCGCAGCAGGAATTTCGTGCGCCGGCTAATCACCTCTTCGCGGAAGCTGACAAACGCCTTCAGCATGTCGGTCAGGTTCATCAATTCCGGCTTGCCGCCGTTCAGCGCCACCATATTGGCGCCGAAGGAGGTCTGCAGCGGCGTGAAGCGGTAAAGCTGGTTGAGAATGACGTCGGCGACAGCGTCGCGCTTCAGCTCGATGACGACGCGGTAGCCCTGGCGGTCGCTTTCGTCGCGAATGTCGGAAATGCCTTCGATGCGCTTGTCGCGCACCAGCTCGGCCATTTTCTCGATCATCGAGGCCTTGTTCACCTGGTACGGGACTTCCGTGATGATGATCGATTCACGGTCGTTGCCGCGCTGTTCGACATTGACCTTGCCGCGCATGACGATGGAGCCACGGCCCGTCGCATAGGCGCTGTAGATGCCGGAACGGCCGAGCACGATGCCGCCGGTCGGGAAATCGGGACCCGGAATGATCTCCATCAGCGCCGGCAAATCGATCGCCGGATTGTCGATGATGGCGATGGCGCCGTTGCAGATCTCGGCCAGATTGTGCGGCGGGATGTTGGTGGCCATGCCGACGGCGATGCCGCCGGAACCGTTGACCAGAAGATTGGGGAAGCGGGCCGGCAGCACCTTCGGTTCGGTGTCGGATGCGTCATAAGTCTCCTGGAAATCGACGGTTTCCTTGTCGATGTCCTCCAAGAGTTCATGTGCGACCTTGGTCAGCCGCGATTCGGTGTAGCGCATCGCCGCCGGCGGATCGCCGTCGATGGAGCCGAAATTACCCTGCCCGTCGATCAGCGGAACGCGCAGCGACCAGTCCTGCGCCATGCGCACCAAGGCGTCGTAGATCGAGGCGTCGCCATGCGGATGGTATTTACCCATCACGTCGGCGACCGGGCGGGCCGACTTCACATATTTGCGGTTCCAGTGGTAACCGCTCTCATGCGCCGCATAGAGAATGCGGCGGTGCACCGGCTTCAGGCCGTCGCGCACATCGGGCAGCGCACGGCTGACGATCACGCTCATGGCATAAGAGAGGTAGGAGCTCTGCATCTCCTCGATGATGGAGATGGGCTCGATGCCGGTGGGGCCGCCGTCGGCGCCGCGCGGGGGTTTTTGGTCGGTCAAATCGGATCACAATCTAATCAGGAATCATTGACCGCTTATATAGGAAGCACGGCCGAAACTCCAATATTCGTGGTGCTTTTCCAACGACAATTTCAGTGGTAAATTCAAATGGATACCTCTGATTGCGACGATTTGGCCATAACGCATTCGCCGCCGCCAGGGGCAAAAGCCTGCGAAGGACAGTTTTCCAAGTCAAGAGCGTATCTGGAGGCAGACAGACGCGTCAGCGGGTAGCCACCCGCCGGGAGCGATAGTGGCCAGGCGTTTCACCCATGACGCGCCGGAAACGGCGGTTGAACGTCGACAAATCGTTGAAACCGGCCTCGAAGGCGATTGCCGAGATGGCATCGCCTGACATGCGTAGCCGCACCGCCGCGCGGTGCAGCCGGGTTCTCAGCAGAAACTGATAGGGCGTCATGCCGGCGACCTGCCGGAAGGTGCGCAGGAAATGATACGGGCTGGTCGCCGTCGCGCAGGCAAGCTCGGAAAGCGAGACCGGCCTGCCGGCATTGAGCTCGATCTGCCGCACCGCCTCGGCAACCCGTTTCTGGTCGCGGCGGCTCGGCGGTCGGACGCCCGGCACCGCATCGCTGGCCACAGGCAGTGCTGCGCCGGCAACAGCCAGTGCTGCGCCGGCAATTCGCAGGCCAAGCTCCTCAAAGGCGTCGATGTCGACCATCTCGCGCGCCGCTTCCGCCTCGGCCAGCAGCGATGCCAGCGCCGGCAAGGGCGGCATATGCGGCACGCCGAAGGCGAGCTTGCTCGCGCCGGGCACGTCGCTGGCGATGCGGTCGAGATAGGCCGGAGCGAAGTGGAAGGACAGGCAATGGTCGCCGGCGCCATGCTCATGCCCGCATTCATAGCAGGCGCCGACATTGCCGAGCAGGATCGCGCCCGGCGCCAGCATGGCGGCGCCTTGCCTGGTGCGGTAGCGGAAGGTGCCGCTGGTGACAGCGGCAACGCAGAAGGTGTCGTGCGCCTCCTCGAACGGGCGGTCGCCGGCGCCGGCCGTGCACAGCACGTCACAGACATACCAACCCTGCCCCGATGCCAGGTTTTGTTGGCTCGTCGTCATGGCTTGAAAGATAGCAATTTTTCCCAAGCGCGACACCCTGCCGGGGCCTATCGCTTGCAGCCTCCTGACACAACGAAGGCAGCAAGTATGATCGGTGCATCCTCCTTTGCCGAAGCGCTCCACAGCGACGGCCCCAATCCCGGCCTGGCTGAAAAGCTGGATCTCTACGGCCGCTTCGTCGGCGCCTGGACATTCGATGCCACGCGCCATCTCGAGGACGGCACGGTTCTCACCGGACGCGGCGAGGTGCATTTCGGCTGGGTCCTGGAAGGCAGGGCGATCCAGGATGTATGGATCCTGCCCGCGCGGGATGCCGGCCCCTCGCCCTCGCTCGGCAAATGGACTTTCTATGGCACAACGCTGCGGGCCTATGATCCCGGCTCGGATGCCTGGCACATCTTCTGGAGCGACCCGCGCAACCAATACTACAGCCGCCAGCTTGGTCGCGCCGAAGGCGACACGATTGTGCAGGTCGGCGCCGACGGCACTGGTTCCTCGGTCCGCTGGAGCTTTTCACGCATCACCAAAGACAGCTTCCGCTGGCTCGGCGAGCGTTCGCACGACGATGGCAAGACATGGCGTCTCGAAGTCGAGTTCCTGGCGCGCCGCGTCGCCCAGGACTGATGACGCAACATATTGCAAAAAAGGTGAAAAAACATGCTTGACCATGTCTCGATCGGTGTCCGCGACACCAATTTTTCGAAGCCCTTCTACGATGCCGCGCTAAAGCCGCTTGGTTATTCCTGCCTCAGCCAGTCGCCAGGCTCACTGGGTTATGGTGCACAAGCAATCGCGCTGTGGGTGAACGACGCGGAGCAGCCAGTGCCATCGGACGAGAAGTCCGGTCTGCATTTCTGCTTTACCGCGCCGACCAGGCGGAGCGTCGACGCCTTTCACGCCGACGCCTTGCGTGCAGGCGGCAGCGACAATGGCGCGCCGGGCCTGCGCGCCGACTATGGCGAGGACTATTACGCTGCCTTCATCGTCGATCCCGACGGCTATCGCCTGGAGGCCTGTTGCAACGCTGCCGCCTAACATAGCCGGCGTCTCCGGTATCGGCATCTCAGACGGTTCCCACCGGCCAGCCTTTGCTCTACCACTATCGTGGCGCAGGGGTCCGTCCCGGCGGGAGGGGTCAGCGATGCCGAGTTTCGACAGCCTGTTCAACGCCTTCGTCACCATTCTGGTGACCATCGACCCGCCAGGTCTCGCGCCGCTCTTCCTCGCGGTGACACGCGGCATGAACCGCGAGGAACGTCAGCAGGTTTCGGTGCGCGCCTCGATCATCGGCTTCCTGGTGATGGCGCTGTTTGCGGTGGCCGGGGCGTCCATCCTGTCGGTGTTCGGCATCACGCTGCCGGCTTTCCGCGTCGCCGGCGGGTTTTTGCTGTTCTTCATCGCGTTCGAAATGGTGTTTGAGCGCCGCCAGGACCGCAAGGAGAAGATCGGCGACGTCGCCATCACCAAGGACATGATCCACAATATCGCGGCCTTCCCGCTGGCGATCCCGCTGATCGCCGGCCCCGGTGCGATTTCGGCGACCGTGCTACTGTCGGGCTCTTTCCAGGGTTTTGCCGCACAAGCGGCGCTGGTCGGCATCATCTTCGTCTGTCTTGCCATCACCTATCTGGTGTTCGTGCTGTCGGAGCGCATCGACCGCATCCTCGGCCAGACCGGCCGCTCGATCCTGACCCGCCTGCTCGGCGTCATCCTTGCCGCGCTTGCGGTTCAGTTCGTCGCGGATGGCATCAAGGCGCTTATGGCGGGGTGAACGGCAGGCCCTGCTCCCTGCTCCCTGCTCCCTGCTCCCTGCTCCCTGCACCCTGCTCCCTGCTCCCTACTCCACCGCCGTATCGACGACCTCGAAATCGTGGGTGATGACAGCCGTCTTGGCCAGCATGGCCGAGGCCGAGCAGTATTTCTCGATCGACAGGTTGATGGCGCGCTGGACCTTGTCGTGCGACACCGCGTGGCCCGTGACGATGAAATGCATGTGGATGCGGGTGAAGACTTTCGGGTCGGTTTCGGCTCGGTCGGCGTCGAGTTCGACAACACAGTCCTCGATCGCCTCGCGGCCTTTTTCGAGGATGTGGACGACATCATAGGCCGAGCAGCCGCCGGTGCCGATCAGCATCAGTTCCATCGGGCTCGGACCCGGCGTCTTGCCTTCCGGCCCGGAGCCGGTTCCCAGCACAACCTTGTGGCCGCTGCCGGACTCGCCGACGAAGGTGCGCTCCTCGACCCATTTGATCCGGGCTTTCACGGCAATCTTCCTTTCAGAAAGCGTCACTGGCCGAAGACGACCGTGTGCATGATCCGCCCCGGCAGCAGCGTGAACACGCCGGCGCCGATCAGGGCGAAAACATACAGCGATATCATGACCCTGCGATGTTTGGCGACCCGATGCATATGCGCGTGCCAGACCGCCAGCGGCACGGCGATCAACACTAAAATCGACAAGAGATGGATCGGGCTGAACGGACCGACGAGGCGTATCTGCTGGATCCAGAAACTGGAGATGGCGACGACCATCATCAGCGCCGCCCAGGCATAGCCGACGACACGATGACGCGTCGTGCCTTTCGGCAGCGCCAGTTGCGTAGCGCCAACGGCCAGCGCGGCAAGGGCCGCGAAGGCGTGCCATGGAATGGGAGGGCGCGCCGATAGAAGCGGTCCGAGCGACATCGCACCCTCTCCTCAGATATCGCTGACTATCGTCAGCTCAGAACGGGATTTCGTCGTCCAGTTCGCGCGACGAGCCGCCGCCACCGCCGCCCTTGGAACCGCCGCCACCGCTGTTGCCGCCGCGGTTGAAGCTCTCATTGGGGCCAGACTGGCCGAAATCCGAGCCACGGCTCGCGCCGCTGCCGCCGGCATAGTTGCCGACCTGACCGCCGCCCTCGCCGCGAGAATCGAGCATCTGCAGCTCGCCGCGGAATTTCTGCAACACGACTTCGGTCGTGTACTTGTCGGCGCCGGTCTGGTCCTGCCATTTGCGTGTCTGCAGCTGGCCTTCGACGTAAACCTTCATGCCCTTCTTCAGGTACTGCTCGGCGACCTTGGCGATCTGGTCATTGAAAATGACCACGTTGTGCCATTCGGTCTTTTCCTTGCGCTCGCCGGAATTCTTGTCGCGCCAGCTTTCCGACGTGGCGATGCGGATGTTGACGACTGGGTCACCAGAATTCAGGCGGCGGATTTCAGGGTCCGCGCCGAGGTTACCGACCAGAATGACCTTGTTGACGCTACCCGCCATGACACTTCTCCGCGCTCATCCGAAACAAATTTCAAGTCGTTCACCTTACAGGCCGCGGACAATCCTGGCTTGCCGCGGCTGGCTTTTCCCACAAGGTTTTTGTTCCCTTTTCGTTCCTATACTGTTAACCACGGATTGTCAAGGAATGGCAGCAATCGCCGACGCGGGCGCGTGGATTTAGCTGACACGCAGGGGCGAGAAGCGGTGTCGTCAGCGCCGTTTTTTCGCTGGTCGCAACGGACCGAAAAAGCCGCTCCACTCCATGCCCATGGCATGGGCGCGCTGTGCGATCACGGTTGGTGCCGACATCAGCCCGACTGCAGGTTCAGATTTTAGAGCCGGGTCATTCAGCAATTTCCCGATCGCGCGCCCGTGCCACCACACCTGAGCGACGAGCGCCGCTACCACCGCGATCAGGCCCCAGGTCCCAAATCCTTCGCCGAAGATGTAAATCCCGTATGGCGGCGATAGCGCCGTACCCAGCTTGGCCAACAAGATCACGGCCACGAAACCGATGACGGCGATGGCGCCTATACCGAGGACGAGGCGGCGATAGAGCCTCAGAGCCTCGTTGAGGTTCT
Source organism: Mesorhizobium sp. M0761 (assembly GCF_040320205.1). NCBI lineage: Bacteria > Pseudomonadati > Pseudomonadota > Alphaproteobacteria > Hyphomicrobiales > Phyllobacteriaceae > Mesorhizobium > Mesorhizobium sp. M0761. The sequence goes on along the minus strand of NZ_JAMYPF010000004.1, from coordinate 348,951 downwards.
CGGCGGACGAAAGATCGACGTTGGAATTCATAATACTACTCCTGCCTCGCGATGATCGGCCCATCTTGTTCCCCATGGATTAGAGGCCCGGCAGGATCCAATCAATACGGGGCATTCAAAACACCCCTTGCCAAATCGATAAGTATTGACTTATGCTTTTGCCATGATCGAAGCACAGATTTTTCGCGCCCTGGCCGACCCGACGCGACGCGCCGTCTATGAGCGGCTGACTTCCGGCGAGATGAGCGTTTCGGAGTTGCGCACCGGCATGAGCGTGTCGCAGCCGGCGGTGTCGCAGCACCTTGCCGTGCTGCGCGGCGCCGGCCTGGTCAGCGAAAGGCGGGCCGGCCGCAATGCCTACTATCGCGCCGATCCGCAAGGGCTCGAGCCGCTGCTCGGCTGGATCGAACGCTACCGCGCATTCTGGCCGGAGCGCATCGAAAGACTGAAGGCCGTTTTGAAGGACATGGACCAATGACCGACGAAAAGCAGACGCAGACCGCCAAGGATGCCCTCGCCTTCGAATGCGATCTGCCGGACGCACCGGAAAAAGTGTGGCGGGCGCTGACCGTGCCGGAGCTTTTGGCGGAATGGATGATGCCGAACGACATCAAGCCGGAAACCGGCAGCCGCTTTGCCTTTGCCGGGCCTGAGAAGCCGATCGAGTGCGAAGTGCTCGATGCCGAACCGGGGCGCCTGCTGCGCTATTCCTGGCGCGAGCGTTCTGAAACCGGCGATGCCAATGGGCTGGACAGTATCGTGACCTTCACGCTTGCCCGCACTGTTTCCGGTGGCACGCATTTGCGCATTGTTCATGACGGGTTTGCCGCGGCGGCAACGCCTGCGGTGGCGATGGCGGGCGCCGCCTGCCGGCTCTCGCTGCGCGCATACAAGCCCAAGCCGCCAGTCGCCGCCAACGCGCCGCGCCTGTTGCTGCGCGCTGCCTAAACCGGAAAAATCAAAACGGAGACAATGAGATGAGCGGCTTTGCCAATCTGGTGCCGATGGTGATCGAGCAATCGAGCCGCGGCGAACGCGCCTTCGACATTTTCTCGCGGCTGCTGCGCGAGCGCATCATCTTCGTCAATGGCGAGATCAATGACGGCATGTCGGCGCTGGTCTGCGCCCAGCTCCTGTCGCTGGAATCGGACAATCCCGACAAGGAGATCTCGCTCTACATCAACTCGCCGGGCGGCGTGGTGACCAGCGGTTTCGCCATCTACGACACGATACAATATGTCAGCTGCCCGGTGTCGACCGTGTGCATGGGCTTTGCCGCGTCGATGGCCTCGTTCCTGCTGATGGCGGGAACGCCGGGGCGGCGCATCGCGCTCCCCAACGCCAGCATCGTGCTGCACCAGCCTTTGGGCGGCTTCCAGGGCCAGGCCTCCGACATCCAGCGTCACGCCGAAGGCATTTTGCGCACCAAGCGGCACATGGCCGACCTCTACGCTCACCATTGCGGCCGCACCCACGAAGAGGTCGAACGCACGCTTGACCGCGATTTCTTCATGACCGCGAAGGAGGCCAAGGACTGGGGCCTCGTCGACCACGTCTTCGACACCCGCAAGCAGGCAGCGGCCTGATCACCGTATCGAATGCAGGCCGGTGTTCCCTCAATTTCAACGCCGCTGGTCTGGCCTCGCCTTGAGCGCGGCACTATAGTCTTGCCATGCGCTACCACCTGAACAGACTGACCATAGCCATTGCCATCACGGCGGCGACATCGAGCATGGCCTTTGCCGGGGGCAGCACCAGCACGTCGCGGAAAGGCGCCCTGCCCGGCGTGACCGGCGACTACCGCATCGCCAAGCCCGCGCCGCAGCCGGAGCCGGACGACGCGCTGCCTGCCGGCGAGAACGGCACGTTCAAGATCGGCGACACCGATGTCAAGATTTCCGGCAGCATCACTGTCGATGTCGGCACGGGTGGGATCAAGCCGCCGCGCCGGTAGCCCCTTCTCCCAGCTACTATACGGGAGAGAAAGCCTGCGCCGACGACTTCCTCGCAAACGAACAGCCCCGCCGTTGCTTCCGCAAACGGTCGGGGCTTTTTTTGGATTTCAAATCCAAACTGCCGGTAGTGTTATACCGACTTTGATTTCGGATGCTTCGCGGCATTCAGCCGACGATCCGACTAGCCGTCTCTGATTTTTGTGGGATTCGGCAGATCACGGTTTGTCGGGTGGTTTGTTGGACTGACGCGATGCGATCGTTTGGACGCATACACTTCAATGCCTTGAAACTACCTGGCACTTATGCCCGCCGCGGCTCCACTAGCAGGTGGAGCCTCAAGGGACTATCCGGTGGCGTCATGCTCCGCTCCTATGTCCGTTGCGACTGGGGTCAATCCGAAGCACAAATCGCAAAAACCTGCGGCGTCTCGCAGGCCGCTATGGGCGGCGAGGCCATCAAAGACGGCCGGCTCCGTTGACTCCGGCAGAGTGCGCCCCCGATTCGACGACGTCAACCTTGAATAGCCGGTTACGGAAAATGTGATCGCCGGGAGCTTACGTCAGGGTCAGTTTCTGAAACACCCTTGTCAGTTTCTGCACAGCTTTGTCAGGAGCGTGTTCGGCCTTTGTTCTTTCCGCTTGCCCCTTCGCTCGAAAGACGGTTAAACGGCTTTGGTCGAGAAGTGTGGGGTCTCTCGACGTGGCGGCAAAAATACCTACATAGGGAACGGTCGGGAAAACCCGCCGATCCCACTGACACCAGACCTGAGGCGGCGACCGGCGATGGCCGACCATAAATACCTTTCCATTCGCGGGGCACGCGAACACAACCTGAAGAATGTCGATCTCGACCTGCCACGTGACAGCCTGATCGTCATGACCGGCCTGTCGGGCTCCGGCAAATCGTCGCTTGCTTTCGACACCATCTATGCCGAGGGCCAGCGCCGTTACGTCGAGAGCCTGTCGGCCTATGCGCGCCAGTTCCTCGAAATGATGCAGAAGCCGGATGTCGACCAGATCGACGGCCTATCACCGGCCATCTCCATCGAGCAGAAGACCACGTCGAAGAACCCGCGCTCGACAGTCGGCACCGTCACCGAGATCTACGACTACATGCGCCTGCTGTTTGCGCGCGTCGGCATCCCCTATTCGCCGGCCACCGGCCTGCCGATCGAGAGCCAGACGGTTTCGCAGATGGTCGACCGGGTGCTGGCGGTCGAGGAAGGCACGCGCCTTTTCCTGCTGGCGCCGATCGTGCGCGGCCGCAAGGGCGAGTATCGAAAGGAACTGCTGGAGCTGCAGAAGAAGGGCTTTCAGCGCGTCAAGGTCGACGGCGTCTTCTACGAGATCGCCGACGTGCCGGCGCTGGACAAGAAGTACAAGCACGACATCGACGTCGTCGTCGACCGCATCGTCGTGCGCGGCGACCTGGCGACACGGCTTGCCGATTCCATCGAAACGGCGCTGAAGCTCGCCGAAGGGCTGGCGGTGGCCGAGTTCGCCGACCGGCCGCTCGACGCCAGCCAGACCGGCGAGGACTCGGTCAACAAATCGAAGAACGAGACGCATGAGCGCATCCTGTTCTCGGAAAAATTCGCCTGCCCGGTTTCCGGCTTCACCATTCCGGAGATCGAGCCCAGGCTGTTCTCGTTCAACAACCCGTTCGGCGCCTGCCCGACCTGCGACGGCCTCGGCAATCAGCGCGCCATCGACGCCAGCCTGATCGTGCCGGACGAAAACGTCTCGCTGCGCGACGGCGCCGTCAGCCCGTGGGCGAAATCGACCTCGCCCTATTATGCGCAGACGCTGGAAGCGCTGGGCAAGGCATACGGCTTCAAGCTCGGCGACAAGTTCAAAGACCTGACCGAAGAGGCAAAGGATGCCGTCCTGCGTGGCACCGGCGAGCGCGAGGTCACCTTCCAATATGATGACGGCCTGCGCTCCTACAAGACCACCAAGACGTTCGAGGGCGTCATTCCCAATCTCGAACGGCGGTGGAAGGAAACCGAATCCGCCTGGATGCGCGAGGAGATCGAGCGCTTCATGTCGGCGACGCCCTGCCCGGTCTGCAAGGGATACCGGCTGAAGCCGGAAGCGCTGGCGGTGAAGATCGCCGGCAAGCATATCGGCGAAGTCACAGAGCTGTCGATCCGCAAGGCCGACCAGTGGTTCACCGAACTGCCGCCACATCTCAACGACCAGCAGAACGAGATCGCGGTGCGCGTTCTCAAGGAAATCCGTGACCGCCTGCGCTTCCTCAACGATGTCGGCCTCGACTATCTGACGCTGTCGCGCAATTCCGGCACGCTGTCGGGCGGCGAGAGCCAGCGCATTCGTCTGGCGTCGCAGATCGGCTCCGGCCTCACCGGCGTGCTCTATGTGCTGGACGAGCCGTCGATCGGCCTGCACCAACGCGACAATGCCCGCCTGCTTGACACGCTCAAGCATCTGCGCGACATCGGCAACACGGTGATCGTCGTCGAGCATGACGAAGACGCCATCCTGCATGCCGATTATGTCGTCGACATGGGTCCGGCCGCCGGCATTCATGGCGGCGAGATCATCGCCCAGGGCACGCCGCAGCAGGTGATGGCCAATCCCAACTCGATCACCGGTAAATATCTGTCGGGCGCGCTCGAAGTCGCCACGCCCGGTGTCAGGCGCGAGGCCAAGAAAAACCGCCGGCTGAAGATCGTCGGCGCGCGCGGCAACAATCTCAAGAACGTCACTGCCGAAATCCCGCTCGGCACTTTTACCGCCGTCACCGGCGTGTCTGGCGGCGGCAAATCGACCTTCCTGATCGAGACGCTGTTCAAGGCGGCGTCGCGCCGCATCATGGGCTCGCGCGAGCATCCGGCCGATCACGACCGCATCGAGGGCCTCGAATTCCTCGACAAGGTCATCGACATCGACCAGTCGCCGATCGGCCGCACACCGCGTTCGAACCCGGCCACCTACACCGGCGCCTTCACACCGATCCGCGACTGGTTTGCCGGGTTGCCCGAGGCCAAGGCCCGCGGCTATCAGCCGGGCCGCTTCTCCTTCAACGTGAAGGGCGGCCGCTGCGAGGCCTGCCAGGGCGACGGCGTCATCAAGATCGAGATGCACTTCCTGCCCGACGTCTACGTCACGTGCGACGTCTGCCACGGCAAGCGCTACAACCGCGAGACGCTCGACGTCCTGTTCAAGGGCAAGTCGATCGCCGACGTCCTGGACATGACGGTCGAGGAAGGCGTCGATTTCTTTGCCGCCGTGCCCGGGGTGCGCGACAAGCTGGAGACGCTGAAGCAGGTCGGCCTCGGCTACATCCATATCGGCCAGCAGGCGACGACGCTGTCGGGCGGCGAGGCGCAGCGCATCAAGCTCGCCAAGGAATTGTCGCGCAAGGCGACCGGCAAGACGCTCTACATCCTCGACGAGCCGACCACCGGCCTGCACTTTCACGACGTCGCCAAGTTGCTGGAAGTGCTTCACGAACTGGTCGACCAGGGCAACACGGTGGTGGTCATCGAGCACAATCTCGAAGTCATCAAGACCGCCGACTGGGTGCTCGACCTCGGCCCCGAAGGCGGCGATGGCGGTGGCGAACTGGTGGCACAGGGCACACCGGAAGCCATCGTGCGCGAAAAGCGCAGCTACACCGGCCAGTTCCTGAAGGAGCTTTTGGAGCGGCGGCCCGGAGGCAAGCGCGAAGCGGCGGAGTAACTGACAGACCGGTCGGGCGCCTGGAGAGCTTTGAATGACAGTCCGACAGGCGCTTGCCGGTGATCTCGACGCAGTCGTCTCGCTGACGCAGACCGCCTATGAGCACTACACGCCCCTGTTAGGCGCGCCGCCGCTCCCAGTCACCGAGGACTATGCGCCACGCATCGAGCGTGGCGAGGTCTGGCTCTTGGAGAGCGGCGCGGAACTCGCCGGGCTGATCGTTATTGAGCGCCATCCCGATCATGCGATGATCTTCAGCGTCGCGGTCTCCCCCGCTTTCCAGGGCAGGAAACTCGGCACCGCGCTGCTCGACTTCGCCCAGGAACAGGCGCGGCTATGGGGGGTGCCGGAGGTCCGGCTCTACACCAATTCGCGCATGGAGCGGAACATCGAGATCTATACGGCCTATGGCTTCCACGAAACGGGCCGCCGAGCCAATCCCCACCGTCCCGGATGGACCGTGGTCGACATGATCAAACCGGTTGGAAAAATAGCCTGACCGCATTTTTAGAACTGGGAGGAAGACGATGATCAGCCAAGGAACAATCCGCGCCGGGATGGGCGGCTGGACTTTCGAACCCTGGGATACGTCCTTCTACCCGGACAAGCTTTCCAAGGCCAAACAGCTGAGTTACGCCACCCGCCAGGTACCGAGCATCGAGGTCAACGGCACCTACTATTCCAGCTTCAAGGAGCCGACCTTCGTCAAATGGGCGGGCGAGGCGCCGGACGGTTTCGTCTATTCGCTGAAGGGCAATCGCTTCGTCACCAACCGCCGCGTGCTTGGCGAAGCCGGCGAGTCCATCACGCGCTTCCTCGGCTCCGGCATTGCCGCGCTGGGCGACAAGCTGGGCCCGATCCTGTGGCAGTTCGCGCCGACGAAAAAGTTCGACGCCGACGATTTCGAGGCCTTCCTGAAGCTGCTGCCGGAAAAGCAGGATGGCGTGGCGCTGCGCCATGCGCTGGAAGTGCGCAACGACAGTTTCAGCGTGCCGGAATTTGTGGGCCTGGCGCGCAAATACAAGGCGGCAATCGTCTATGCCGACCATGCCAAATATCCTGGTATCGCCGACATCACCGGCGATTTTATCTATGCGCGGCTGCAGACCGGCAGCGACGACAATCCGGATTGCTATACGCCGAATGGCTTGGACGAATGGGCAGCGCGGGTGAAGACCTGGGCGCAAGGCAAGCAGCCGGCCGATCTGCGGCGCGCCGATCCGACTTTCGACGCGCCGGTGAAACCGCGCGACGTGTTCGTCTACTTCATCACCGAGGGCAAGGTGCGCGCGCCGTTCGGCGCCATGGCGCTGATGAAGCGGGTGAGCTGATCGGTTAAAGCGCGTCGCGCTGAAACGGATTCATACGACGCGATTTAAGTCTTTGTCTTGATGCATGCCGTTGTCCCAGAACCGCGGCACACTTCTGGGCGTTAGGAGCAATTCCAGGAAAAGTGTGGGACGGTTTTCCCGGGAAAGCGGTCAGCGCTTTCCCTTGAAAAGGGTTTCAACCCAGAATTGCTACGATGAACCGAAGCGTGATAGCTTATGCGCATCGTAACCTTATCGATACCTCCATCCTGCATAAATCCGGTGCGGGTCCTTTCTAGAGGCCGGCCGCCGCGCGCAAGGACGAGGGCATGTCGCTCGACTACAGTTCCCTTCTGTTGGCTGTCGGGTTTTCCGCCGCTTGCCTCGGCCTGACGCTGTTCGGCATTTGGCTTACCGCGCGCTCGGAAAAATTCCTGCTGACCTGGGCGGTCAGCGTGCTTCTGATCGTCGCCGACGTCTTCGCCTACCAGGCCTATATCGACGCGCCCGGACGCCTGCTCGGCCTCGCCAGCTTCACGTTCCTGCTGCTCGGCTTCGCGACCATGCTGGGCGCGGCCCATCAGTTCACGACCGGCCGCTCGCCATTGCCGCGCATCGCTGTCGGCGCCGGCGTCTCGCTGGCAGTCGCCTTGCCGCCGATGGCGCTTGGCTATGACGGGCTGGGCTTCATGCTGGAGAATGCCTTCGCCGCGCTGCTTTTGTTTGCGACGGCCTATGAATACTGGAAGGGTCGTACGGAATTCCCGGCCCCGATCCTCGGCATTGCAGGGCTCTACACCGCCACCGCAATTTCCTTCGTGCTGTGCTCCGGTGCACTTGTCTGGGATGGCAGGCTGGTGCTTGGCCATGCGCCGAGCAACTGGGCCGAGGATTTCAGCCTCATCGTCGTCATCGCCTGCATGACCGGCATCGGCGCGCTCTCGCTGGCGCTTAACCAGGGACGCCTGGCGCAGCATCATCGCCGCGAAGCGCTGACCGATCCGCTGACCGGACTGCTCAACCGGCGCGCTTTGTTCGACCTGCACGGCAAAACACCGGTCCGGTCCTTCACCGCCGTGATCGTGTTCGATCTCGACGGCTTCAAGGCCATAAATGACGAGTTCGGCCATGCCACCGGCGACGAGGTGCTGAAACTATTCGCCAAGGATTTGACCGCCAATCTCCAGCCAGGCGATGTCGCCGCGCGCATGGGCGGAGAGGAATTTGCATTGGTGCTCGATCGCACCTTGCCTGAAAAGGTGGAATTCATAGCCGAGCGGATCCGGGCCAGTTTTGCCATGCGCCGGATCGATACCGAGACCCGCCTGCTCTCCTGCACCGTCAGCGCCGGCTACGCCTTCGGCAGCGAGGGCGGCACCAAATTCGACAAGGTGCTCAGCGCCGCCGACAAGGCGCTTTACGGCGCCAAGCGCGGCGGCCGCAACCGTGTGCTCGCCTTCCGGCGCGCCGGGTAGGCTGGGCTGATATTCAGCCGGCCTGAACCTCACCACACGTAAAACAACACCCCAAAGCGCGTCGCATGAGGCCGTTCAGGCGCGACGCGCTTTTAGGCCGCTATGACGATCTCGTTGTAAGTGTCGAGGTCGACGTAGAAAACCTTGGTGATTTCGCCGATCAGCTCATCCTGCTGGTAGCCTTGCGAGCGCAGAATGTTGATGGCGGTGATGATGTCGACACGCTCTGTTAGCCGTCGTTTCTGGTGGTCCTCGACGAACCGTTCCATAGCCCTATTCTCCTGGCAAGATTATCTGAACGCATCGACCGACAATCAGAACTGCGAGGGAAGCTAGGGTGGCTTGCTTGCGTGGAACTTGCAGGCTGAGCCAGCATATTCCCTCGATCTGCTACAGAACCAGACTGATACGGAAGCGGCCGACTCACCGAGGCCTAGGAAAGACTAGCATGCAGTATTCGGCGTGCCAGAGGTGGCGGCCTCGGACGAAAGTCCGACGCAACGGGTGCGGACCTTCGCGACTTCATCATCCTTGGGCGTAGCGACCCGAAGCGGAGCGAAGACCCAGGGATCCATGCCGGGACGAAGAAGCGTCATTAACGGTGCAGAATGTGGAATGGCCAATGTGCCGCAGAAGCGATCTTGTTCTGCATCGCGGCACTCTTTGGCTGATGTCGCGGCATGGATTCTAGGGTCTGCGCGCGTCGCTCCGCTCCTTGGCTCCGCCCTAGAATGACGAAGTGATTGTGGGCATTTCAGCCAATCTTCGACGTGTACGATCCGTGCAGCCGTCGACCTGCGTTAAACCGTCAGAAACTTCCTGACGTCCGCCCGGTCGAGATCTTCGGCCGGGCCGGTGTGGACGATCTGGCCGCGGTCCATGATGTTGACCTCGTCGGCGAGCTCGCGGCAGAAATCGAGATATTGCTCGACCAGAAGCACCGCAATGCCGGCCTGATCGCGCAAATAGCGGATGGCGCGGCCGATGTCCTTGATGATCGAGGGCTGGATGCCTTCGGTCGGCTCGTCGAGCACCAGCAGTTTCGGCCGCATGACGAGCGCCCGGCCGATGGCGAGCTGCTGCTGCTGGCCGCCTGAGAGATCGCCGCCGCGCCGCCCCAGCATCTGCTTCAGCACCGGAAACAGTTCGAAGACATGCGCCGGCACGTTGCGGTCGGCGCGCTTCAACGGCGCAAAGCCGGACTCCAGGTTTTCGCGCACCGTCAGCAGCGGAAAGATCTCCCTGCCCTGCGGTATGAATGCGATGCCCGACCGGGCGCGATCATACGCCGCGCTCCGGTCGAGCGCCTTCCCCTCGAAGGCAACGCTTCCGCTCGTCAGCCGGTGGTGGCCGACGATCGATCTCATCAAACTGGTCTTGCCGACGCCGTTGCGGCCGAGCACGCAGGTGATCTTGCCGGCACCCGCCGTCAGCGACACACCGCGCAACGCCTGAGCAGCGCCGTAATGGAGCGTGGCGTTGGAAACTTCGAGCATGTCAGCGCCTTCTCCAGAAGCGGAGGAACGAAAAGTCGAAGCGATGGAATTGCACCCGCCAGACCATGCTCATCTCCCGAGATAAACTTCGACGACCCGCTCGTCGGCCGAGACGAAATCGAGCGAGCCTTCCGACAGCACCGAGCCCTCATGCAGGCAGGTGACCTTGACGCCGAGTTCGCGCACGAAATGCATGTCGTGCTCGACGACGATGACCGAATGGTCGCGCGCTATGTCCTTGAGCAGCCGCGCGGTTTCCTCGGTCTCGGCATCGGTCATCCCTGCGACCGGCTCGTCAACCAAAAGCAGCTTCGGGTCCTGCGCCAGCAGCATGCCGATCTCCAGCCACTGTTTCTGGCCATGGCTGAGATTGGCTGCCAGATCGTGGCGCTTGTCGCCCAGCCGGATGATGCCGAGGATGTCGTCGATCTGTCTGGCTTCGGCGGCCGAGCGGCGATGGAACAGCGCCGGAAAGATCGAGCGCGGGCCCTTCAGCGCCAGCATCAGATTGTCTTCGACGCTGTGGCTTTCGAAGACGGTCGGCTTCTGGAATTTGCGGCCGATGCCCATCATGGCGATCTCCGCCTCGTCGTGCCGGGTCAGATCGACCTGGCCGTCGAAGAACACTTCGCCCTCGTCGGGCCGGGTCTTGCCGGTGACGACGTCCATCATCGTCGTCTTGCCGGCGCCGTTGGGACCGATGATGGCGCGCATCTCGCCCTTGTCGAGCACCAGCGACAGATTGTTGATGGCGCGGAAACCGTCGAAGGAGACCGAGACGCCGTCGAGATAGAGGATGGTGTTGGACTTCGACATCGCTCTATTCCGCCGGCTGCGGTTCAGGCCCGGACGCGGACCAGGCACCGGGCGTTGTTGCTGCGCTGCGCACGATCTTCGATGGCGGCGGGGCATCAGGGTCTGTGCCCGCTTCCTCTGCAATCGCTGCAGCCCGCATCGCCCGAGCGTTACCGCGCCAGGAATCCCACATGCCGACGATGCCCTTGGGCAGGAACAGGGTTACGGCGACGAACAGGCCGCCGAGCGCAAACAGCCAGAACTCCGGCAGCAGGCCGGTGAACCAGGATTTGCCGGCATTGACCAGCAGCGCGCCGACGATCGGGCCGACAATGGTGCCGCGCCCACCGACGGCTGCCCAGATCACGACTTCGATGGAATTGGACGGCTCGAATTCGCCGGGATTGATGATACCGACCTGCGGCACATAGAGCGCGCCGGCGATGCCGGCCATGACAGCCGAGACGGTGAAGGCAAACAGCTTCACGTTCTCCGCCCGCCAGCCGAGGAAGCGGGTGCGGCTCTCGGCGTCGCGCACCGCCATTAGCAGCTTGCCGTATTTGGAGCCGACGATCGCCCAGGTGATGAAGACGGCGAGCGCGAGTATGATGGCGCTGGCGGCAAACAGGGCCGAGCGGGTGGCGTCGGCCTGCACGTTGAAGCCCAGAATATCCTTGAAATCGGTCAAGCCGTTGTTGCCGCCGAAACCCATGTCGTTGCGGAAGAAGGCGAGCAGCAGCGCGTAGGTCATCGCCTGGGTGATGATGGAGAGATAGACGCCGGTGACGCGGCTGCGGAAGGCGAACCAGCCGAAGACGAAGGCGAGCAGGCCGGGCACCGCCAGCACCATGATGGCGGCGAACCAGAAGTGGTCGAAACCGGTCCAGAACCAGGGCAATTCCTTGTAGTTCAGGAACACCATGAAATCGGGCAGGATCGGATTGCCGTAAACGCCGCGCGAGCCGATCTGGCGCATGAGGTACATGCCCATCGCATAGCCGCCGAGGGCGAAGAAGGCGCCATGGCCGAGCGAGAGGATGCCGCAATAGCCCCAGACGAGATCGAGCGCCAAGGCAAGCAATGCATAGCAGAGGTACTTGCCCGTCAACGCGACGATGTAGGACGGAATATAGAACGCGCTTTGCGGCGACACTGCGAGGTTGAGCAGCGGCACGATAATGGCGGCCGTCAGCAGGATGAAAATAGTGATGGCGATGCGACGGTCGGCACCCGCGGCGAAGAAGCGTCCCGTGATCATGTTTCCACCGCCCTGCCCTTGAGCGCGAACAGGCCGCGCGGGCGCTTCTGGATGAACAGGATGATCAGCACCAGCACGACGATCTTGCCGAGCACCGCGCCAGCATAGGGTTCGAGAACCTTGTTGACGATGCCGAGCGAGAAGGCGCCGACCAGCGTGCCCCAGAGATTGCCGACGCCGCCGAAGACCACGACCATGAAGCTGTCGATGATGTAGCCGCGGCCGAGATTGGGCGAGACATTGTCGATCTGGCTGAGCGCGACGCCGGCAATGCCGGCAATGCCGGAGCCGAGCGCAAAGGTCAGCGCATCGACCCAAGGCGTCCTGATGCCCATCGAGGCGGCCATGCGGCGGTTGGCGGTGACGGCGCGCATCTGAAGGCCCCAGGGCGTGCGCTTCATAACAAAGAGCAGCACGCCGAAGACGGTGAGCGCGAAGACCAGGATCCAGAGGCGGTTCCAGGTGACGGCGAGTTGGCCGACATCGAACGATCCCGACATCCAGGAGGGGTTGCCGACCTCCTGGTTGGTCGGTCCGAAGATCGAGCGCACCGCCTGCTGCAGGACAAGCGAGACGCCCCAGGTTGCGAGCAGCGTTTCCAGCGGCCGGCCGTAGAGGAAACGGATGACGCCGCGCTCGATGATCAGGCCGACGGAAGCGGCAACCAGGAAGGCGAGCGGCAGCGCGATCACCAGCGACCAGTCGAACAGGCCGGGGAATGAGGTTCGGATCACCTGCTGGACGACGAAGGTGGTGTAGGCGCCGAGCATCACCATCTCGCCATGCGCCATGTTGATGACGCCCATGACGCCGAAGGTGATGGCGAGACCGATGGCGGCCAGCAGCAGCACCGAGCCAAGCGAGATGCCGTACCATATGTTCTGGCCGGCATCCCACAGCGCCAGGCTCGAATTGATGCTGGCGATTGCCGCCGTCGCGGCATCCTTGACCGCGCCTTGCGCATTGGCCTCGACCGCGGTGAGCAGCGAGACCGCGTCGCGGTCGCCGCGCGCGCCGATCAGGGCAATGGCGGCAAGCTTGTCGGCCTCCGGCTTGTCGGAGACCAGCACCGATGCCGCGCGCGCCTGTTCGAACAATGCCTTGACCTTGGCGTCGGTCTCGGCGGCGATGGCTGCATCGAGCGGCTCGATATTGGCGGCATCGGGGGTCTTGAACATGGTGTCGGCGGCGGCGATGCGGACAGAAGGATCTTTCGCGCGCAACGTCAGCGTTCCCAGCGCATCTCGGATGACACGACGCAGCGTGTTGTTGACCTTGATCTTCGTGATGTCGGCCTTGGGGGCGTCGCCGGCTTTCTCGCCACTCAGCGGGTCGAGCAGCGTGACGCTGTCGGCGGCCTCACTGCCGACGAAGACGGCTGAATCGGCTTTACGGATGTAAAGGTTGCCTTCGGCGAGCGCTGCAAGCGGCCGTTCAACCAGCGGATCGCCGGTGGCGGCAAGTTCGCGCACGACGGCCTCAGTGGCGGCAAAGCCCGTGCCCGTGGCGAATTTGGCGACGATGGCGCGCAGATCGGCTTCGGCTGCGTTCGACGGCAATAGGCTTGCCACCAGGAACACCAGCATGAGGCCGAGAGTGCGCAACAGGATCATCCGTTCAGATACTCTTCTGTGGGGAAATTCCGCGTCCGGGCGGGCTGAAGCGCCCGGACGCTTGGCGGTACCGATCGTGGACGCGTCCACGATCGGTCAGTCCCGGGAGGGATCAGTTCGTGCCCTTGCCGCCGCATTTGCCGGTGGCAACGTTGAAGTTGCCGCAGGACAGAGGCGCGCGCCAATCCGAAATCAGGTCCTTGGAATCGGGCAGATAGTCGGACCATTCGTCGCCCATCACGAGGCCGGGCGTCTGCGACACGGTCTCGAACTGGCCGTCGGCCTGGATCTCGCCGATCAGCACCGGCTTGGTGATGTGATGGTTCGGCATCATGGTCGAATAGCCGCCGGTGAGGTTCGGCACGGACACGCCGACCATGGCGTCGATGACCTTGTCGGGATCGGTGGTGCCAGCCTTTTCGACCGCCTTCACCCACATGTTGAAGCCGATATAGTGAGCTTCCATCGGGTCGTTGGTGGTGCGCTTGTCATTCTTGATGAACTTGTGCCAGTCGGCGATGAACTTCTTGTTTTCGGGTGTGTCGACGCTCTCGAAATAGTTCCAGGCAGCGAGATGGCCGACCAGCGGCGCGGTATCGAGACCGGCCAGTTCTTCCTCACCGACCGAAAAGGCCATGACCGGGATGTCCTCGGCCTTGATGCCCTGGTTGCCGAGTTCCTTGTAGAACGGAACGTTGGCGTCGCCATTGACGGTCGAGACGACGGCGGTCTTCTTGCCGGCCGAGCCGAATTTCTTGATTGCGGAGACTTCGGTCTGCCAGTCGGAGAAGCCGAACGGCGTGTAGTTGACCATGATGTCTTCGGCGGCGACGCCCTTGGCCTTCAGATAGGCCTCGAGGATTTTGTTGGTGGTTCGGGGATAGACGTAGTCGGTGCCTTCCAGCACCCAGCGCTTCACCGAGCCACCGTCCTCGCTCATGAGATAATCGACGGCAGGAATCGCCTGCTGGTTCGGGGCGGCGCCGGTGTAGAACACGTTGCGCTCGCTTTCCTCGCCCTCATACTGGACGGGGTAGAACAGGATGTTGTCGAGTTCCGAGAACACCGGCAACACCGATTTGCGCGACACCGAGGTCCAGCAGCCGAACACGGCGGCGACCTTGTCCTTCGAGATCAGCTCGCGCGCCTTTTCGGCAAAGAGCGGCCAGTTGGAGGCCGGATCGACAACGACCGCCTCGAGCTTCTTGCCGAGCAGACCGCCCTTGGCATTCTGCTCTTCGATGAGCATCAGCATGGCGTCTTTCAGCGTCGTCTCCGAAATCGCCATGGTCCCCGATAGCGAATGCAGAATGCCGACCTTGATCGTGTCTTCGGCGGCCTTGGCCGGAGACGACATCGACAGGCCGGCGGCGATCACGCCCGCCGAAAACATTTTTGTTATTGTGGAGAAATTACCCCTCATACCGAAGACTCCCAAGCTGTTTGATTGCACCGCGACAATGCAAAGCAACTGCCGTGCCAAACGCGAAGGCGCCGCTCACAAAGATGGAATAGCCGAGCGTTATCAGCCGGTTGGTATATTAGCCTGGAGAAACAAAAAGGCAGCCGGTAAAAATTGATTGAGGCAAATTTGCGCAGCGCACACCACTTTTGCCTAATTTTCGCCCAATTGAGACAAATGCCTAGTTTTTGATCTCCGGCCGTGGGTTCCGGGCGAACAATGTTGCGGCACCGCGCAAAAATAGGGCAAGCTCGCCCTTCAAAAGAGAGACGTCATGACATCTCGCATCTCACGCATTTCCTGCATCCTGCTGCTGATGGCAACGAGCGGCGCCGCGCGCGCCGATTTCAGCGAGGGCAAACTTCCTGACGGCACCTATCATTGCGAGGTCTATTTGCTCGGCGCCTTCCTCAACCTCGGCGACATCACTATCAAGGGCAATGTCTATACCGGCCCGGTGACGTTCGGAACGGCGCTGCAAGGCTACAACTATCAGATGAACGCCAATGGCGAGATCACCTGGCTCGGGCCGCTGGGCGGCTATACCACCGGTGGCAACTCCGTCTCCATGACACAGGCAACACTGGACGGCGAGACCGCCCCGTCATTCGACATCATTCTGAAGCAGCCCGACGGCGCCTTCACCGCCTCGACCTGCACCAAGGGCTGAGCGATGCGTAGTGCCGCGCCCCGTTGCGGCAAAACCTTCCTCTTATGTCATGTGAATGTTGCCTAAGCAGACTAGGGCAACGGTGCGCCGTAACATCCACCCTGAGAGGCAGACACCATGGCCAATACACCGTCTTCATCCTCCCCCGTCATCCGCGAAATCATTGCCGAGCGCGTCTCGCGCCGGTCTCTTTTGAAAGGCAGCCTCGCCTCCGGCGCGCTGATTGCCGGCGGCAGCTTTGTCGGCTCCTTGTTTGCCGGCGAAACGCATGCCGCCGCAGCGCAGTCGACGCTCGGCTTTCCCGAGCTGAAGCGGGTCTACGACAAGACCCATGCCGCCGCCGAAGGCTATGAGACGACCATCGTCGCGCGCTGGGGCGACCCGCTTGCAGCCGGCCTCGCCGAATTCGACGGCAACAAGGTCGCGGCGGAGGAACAGGAAAAGCGCTTCGGCTACAATTGCGACTACATCGCCTTCATGCCGCTGCCCAAGGGCACGGTGAATTCCGATCATGGCCTGCTCTGCGTCAACAACGAATACATCTCGCCCAATGTGATGTTTCCGGGGATGACCGAGGGCGATGCCGGCAAGACGATGACCAGGGAACAGGTCAATCTCGGCATGGCCGCGATGGGCCATTCGATCCTCGAGGTGCAGGTGAAGGACGGCAAGTGGGAAACCGTGGCGGACAGCCCGCTCAACCGCCGCATCACCGCCAACACCGAAATGACCGTTTCCGGACCGGTTGCCGGCCATGCGCTGATGAAAACTTCGGCCGACCCGACTGGCACGAAAGTGCTCGGCACCAGCTATAATTGCAGCGGCGGTTTCACCCCCTGGGGTACGGTGCTGACCTGCGAGGAAGGCGTGTCCGACATTTTCGGCGGCGACCCGAAAAAGGCGCCGACTGCCGACCTGCTCGACCGTTACGGCTTCGACGGCTCCGACATCTATGGCCGCGGCCGCTTCCATGACCGCTTCAACCTCGACAAGGAACCGAACGAGGCCAACCGCTTCGACTGGGTGGTCGAGATCGACCCTTACGATCCTCAGTCCAGGCCGGTGAAGCGCACGGCACTTGGCCGCATGTCGCATGAGGCCTCGACCGTGGTCCTCAACAAGGACGGCCGCGTTGTCGTCTATATGGGTGACGACGACTATTTCGAATATATGTACCGCTTCGTCTCGGCCAAGGCCTATGACAAGGCCAACCCGGCCTCCGGCGCCGATCTGCTCGACGATGGCGTGCTGTCGGTCGCCCGCTTCGATGCCGATGGCTCGATGACGTGGCTGCCGTTGGTGCACGGCCAGGGCAAGCTTACCGTCGAGAACGGTTTTGCCGACCAGGCCGAGGTGCTGTTGAAGACGCGGTTTGCGGCAGATGCGCTCGGCGCCACGCCGATGGACCGGCCCGAGGACATCGAGACCAATCCGGTGACCGGCCGCGTCTATGCGGTGATGACCAAGAACAAGAAGCGCGACCAGTCAAAGGTCAATCCGGCCAACACGCGGCCGGAAAATCTCTGGGGCCATATTGTCGAACTGATCCCGCCCGGCGGCCGCGGCGCGGATGCCGACCACACGGCGGAAAAGTATGCCTGGGACCTGTTCGTGCTCTGCGGCAACCCGAAAGATGCCAAGGTCGGCGCCACTTTTCATCCGGACACGTCGGACAATGGCTGGTTCGTCTGCCCCGACAACATCACCTTCGACCCGGCGGGGCGGCTGTGGGTGGCGACGGACGGCGCCAATGATTTCGACCTGCCGGACGGCGTCTATGGCGTCGACACCGAAGGTGCGGCGCGCGGCCTGCCGAAGCTGCTGTTCACCTGCCCGCACGGCGCCGAAGCGACCGGCCCGTGCTTCACGCCGGACGGCACGACTTTGTTCCTGTCGGTGCAGCACCCTGCGGAAGATGCCGAGACGCTCGACAAGGCGCAGACGCTATGGCCCGATTTCAAAGACGGCCAGTTGCCGCGACCTTCCGTCGTCGCCATCCGCCGCAGGGACGGACAGCCGGTCGGCGCATAGTGAGTCCTAGTGAAAAAGGCGGAACGCGCCATGCGCGTTCCGCGTAGCGATCCGGGAGGACGGCTCAGATCGTCTTGGCCGACATTTGCGAAGCGATGTATTCGGCCTGGCGGATAGCCAGCGACACGATCGTCAGCGTCGGATTTTCAGCCGCACCGGTCGTGAACTGGCTGCCGTCCGACACGAACAGGTTCTTGATGTCGTGCGCCTGGCCGTGCTTGTTGACGACGCCGTCTTCCGCCTTTTCGCTCATCCGGTTGGTGCCGAGATTGTGGGTTGAGGGATAGGGCGGCGTCGGGAAGGAGCGCGTCGCGCCGACCGCATCGTAAAGCGCTGTGGCCTGCTTGTAGGCATGGTTGCGCATCGCCGTGTCGTTGGGATGATCATCGAAATGCACGTCGGCGATCGGCATGCCGTGCGCGTCCTTCTCGTCCTTGTGCAGCGTGACGCGGTTTTCCGCGCGCGGCATGTCCTCGCCGACGATCCACAGGCCAGCCATGTGATCATAGTGGTCGAGCGCGGTGGTGAAGGAACGGCCCCAGCCGCCGGGATTGAGGAAGGCGGCCATGAAGGGCAAGCCGAGCGACAGCGTCTCGAATTCATAGCCGCCGACAAAGCCGCGTGAGGGATCGTGCCGCGCCTCGTCGCGGATAATGCCGGCCATGGTGGTGCCGCGATACATTCGCACCGGTTGGTCGAAAATGGCGTAGACCGAACCGGTGGTGTGGCGCATGTAGTTCTTGCCGACCTGCCCCGACGAATTGGCAAGCCCTTGCGGAAACTTCGCTGACTCGGAGTTCAGCAGCAGGCGCGGGCTTTCGATCGAGTTGCCGGCGACGGCAACGATGCGGGCCTTCTGCTCCTGCAGCTTGCCGTCCTTGTCGGCATAGACGACGCCGGTCACTTTTCCGCTAGCGTCATGGTTGATCTTGATCGCCATGGCGTTTGGCCGGACCTCGAGATGGCCGGTCGCCTCACCCTTGGGAATTTCGGTGTAGAGCGTCGACCATTTGGCGCCCCATTTGCAGCCCTGGAAGCAGAAGCCGGTCTGTTGGCAGGAGTTGCGGTCGTCCCGCTCGACCGAATTGATTGCCATGTTGCCGGTATGACATTCCTTATAGCCGAGCTTGTCGGCGCCGGCCTTGAGCACCTTGAAGTTGTTGTTGCCGGGCAGCCGCGGCCAGCCATTGGTGCCGGTGACGCCCATCTTGGCTTCCGCCTTGGCGTAGTAAGGCTCCATCTCGGCCAATGTGACCGGCCAGTCCAGCAGGTTGGCGCCTTCCAGCTTGCCGTAGGTCGAGAGCGTCTTGAACTCATGCTCCTGGAAGCGCAGCGAGGCGCCGGCCCAGTGCGTGGTCGAGCCGCCGACCGATTTGACGATCCAGGCCGGCAAATTGGGGAAATCCTTCGACACCCGCCAGTCGCCTGAGGTTGTGCGCTTGTCCGTCCAGGCGAGTTGGCTGAAGGAACCCCACTCGTCATTGATGAAATCCTCGTATTCGTGGCGCGCGCCGGCCTCGAGGATGACGACATCGACGCCTTTCTGGGCGAGTTCGTTGCCGAGCGTGCCGCCGCCGGCGCCGGAGCCGATGATCACGACCACGCCGTCGTTGTTGAGATCAAATGAAGCTGCCATGGTTTCCTCCCATGAATTCCTGTTTGCCGGGTTTCAGAACGACGGAAGGGCTCAGAGCCACTCTATGTCGTCGAAACCGCGCGCGATGTAGCCGCCCTTGGAGTAGGATTCGCCCTCGTAGCCGAAGATCGGCCACACCTCCTGCTGGTTGTAGAGGCTGACGACGACGCCGCCGCGGATGGACTGGAAGAACGGCGTCGCCTCGATCTGCTGCAGCACGGCAACGCGCTGCTCCTCCCAGCCGAGGCCGCGATAGCCGCCCTCGCCCGACTTCTTGTCGAGGTCGGCGATGCCGTCTTCGATCATCGCCTTGTAGGCAGCGTCCTTGCCGGCCTGCTCATCATGCCCTTTTACGGCGATGGCGTAGTATTTGTCGGGCACCTGATCGTGCGGATAGATGTCGCGCGCCATCTGGATCAGCGTCGCCATGGTTTCGGGCTTGAGCGCCGATGTCTCGAGCCCCCAGGCATTTTCAGGGCTGATGACGGCGCTGCCGGAAATGACGAGCAACGCGCCGATGCCGCCGCGTTTGAGAAGTTCACGACGTGAGAGCCTCGCGTCATAGATCGTGACCATTTGTTCCTCCCTGCTTGCTGTTTGCGCCCTTGAACAGCGCCGTTGCTGGCGCCGCGCGGCTGAATGCGGCTGATAATCCCCTACTGGAAGCGCCCTCCACGCTGCAGAACCTCGATCTTGTAGCCGTCGGGGTCCTCGATGAAGAAAAAGCGGGCGATCAGCGATCCGTCGCGGTTGAATTCGACAATCTTCTTGGGGTGGAGGCCGAGCGCGCCGATCCGGTCGTGTTCGCTGTCGAGATCGGACACCGAGACCGCCAGATGGCCGTAACCGTCGCCTAGCCCATAAGGCTCGGTGCGGCCCTTGTTCACGGTGAGTTCGAGCTCGAACCCCGTTTCGGCGTTGGCAAGGTAAATCAGCGTGAATGTCTCGAAATCCAGCCTGTCGGCGACATCGAGCCCGAAAGCGTTTCTGTAGAAATCGACGGATCTGGCCTCTTGGAGAACCCGGATCATGGAATGGATTGCCTTCGCCAAATCAGTCTCCGCCGCTGCATGTTGGAGGCGATTATGGGCGGCACGCGCGAAAGGTGGTGGCAGCCGGTTACCACGGCTAAATTTGCAATCGCTGCTATGCCTGCGCCTAAAGACGAAAGTCCGATTGCCGATTCGGCCCACAAGGCCGAACATGCAGGGACAACCACAACTTGAAGGCGCGACACGCTGCGCCCAAAACCAACAATATCGGGAGGTAAGGATGTGCAGGGTTTTTGCCGGGCAGGATCCGGAAGGCTATCGACAGATCAACCGGTCGATCCGCATCGATGGTCATTCTACGAGTATCCAGCTTGAAGGAACGTTCTGGGCGCTGCTTGACGAAATTGCCGACAGCCAGGGCCTGACGACGCCGAAGTTCATCTCAAAACTCTATGACGAGGCGATCGAGATCAACGGCGCCATTCCCAACTTCGCGTCGATGCTGCGTACCACCTGCGCGCTCTATCTGCGCGGTCACCGGCCAGACATGGATGAGCTGACGCCGAAGCGCGAAGCGGCCTGAGGAAGCTAGCCTTCCGCCGCAACGTCGAGCCCGAGCCGCGCCATATCGGTGAACAGCGCCTGACGTTCGGAATAGGCAGTCTGTTCGCCGGTCACGATGTTGTCGACGACGGTCAGCAGCGACAGCGCGCGGGCGCCGAAATGCGCCGCGATTCGGTAGAGTGCGCTGGTTTCCATATCGACAGCGAGAGCGCCAAGCGCCTGCGCTTCGGCAAAGCGGTCGCGCCCTTCAGGGTGGTAGAAGACATCGCTGCAGATGGTCAGCCCGGCCTGGTGGTCGATGCCGAGCTGGGCGGCGCAGGCCAAAGCGTGGGCGAACAGGCCGGGATCGGGCCCGGCGGCAGCATCGTAGAGGCCGAAGACCTGGCCGCTTTGGTCGCTTTCGGCGCGCACCGACTGCGAGATCACCAAGGAGCGCAGCGGCACGCGGGGTGTCAGGCCGCCGCAGGTGCCTGTGCGGATCAGCGTTTTTACGCCGTGAACGTCCAGGAGTTCATGCGCATAGACCAGGAAGGACGGGACACCGATGCCGGTGGCCTGGATGCTGATGACACGGCCGCGATAGAGACCAGTGAAGCCGAGTGCGCCCCGGCGGCGGTTGACGCAGCGCGGCGCCTCAAGAAATGTCTTTGCCATCCACTCGGCGCGTTGCGGATCGCCCGGCAACAGCACCGTTGCGGCATAGTCGCCCCTGGCAGCCTCGTTGTGCGGCGTCACGACATGCTCCCCAAAACCCGCCGCCCGTTTCGCCTGCAATCATGGCAGTGTCACGTCATTGCGCAAGCTTTGAATTAGGGCGCCCTAGGACTCCAATACATCCTTGACCACGGTGGCCAGTTGCTTGAGGGAGAACGGCTTCGGCAGGAAGCCGAATTGCGCGTCCGGCGGCAGGTTTCTGGCGAAAGCGTCTTCGGCATAGCCGGACACGAAGACGAACTTGATGTCGGGCTGGCGCTTGCGCAGTTCGCCGAGCAGCGTCGGTCCGTCCATTTCCGGCATCACCACGTCGGACACGACGATATCGACCTTGCCGCCGAGCGCTTCGAAGACTTCCAGCGCCTCGACGCCCGAGGAGGCCTCATGGACGGTATAGCCGCGCGAGGTCAGCGCCCGCGAGCCGCCCATGCGCACGGCGTCTTCATCCTCGACGAGGAGCACAGTGGCCGAGCCCGACAGGTCCTTGGCGCTGTCGGCGGCTTTCACCGGCGCAGCCGGCGCCTCGCTGACGTCGCCGGGCTTTTTCGCCTCCACGATATGGCGCGGCAGGAAGATGCGGAAGGTCGAACCCTTGCCGACTTCGGAATCGCAGAAGATGAAACCGCCGGTCTGCTTGATGATGCCATAGACCATCGACAGGCCAAGGCCGGTGCCTTTGCCGACTTCCTTGGTGGTGAAGAACGGCTCAAAAATCTTCTTCAGCACGTCCGGGGCAATGCCCGAGCCGCTATCCTCGACCTCGACCACGACATAGTCGGCAGGCGTGAGCTCGCGGTAGGAGAAGCTCTTGCATTGTTCGGCGGTGACGTTGCGGGTGCGCAGGGTGAGGTCGCCGCCGGCCGGCATGGCGTCGCGCGCGTTGACGGCCAGGTTGACCACCACCTGCTCGAACTGGCCGATATCGACCTTGACCGGCCACAAATCGCGGCCGTGGTCGACCTTCAGCTTGATCTCGTTGCCAACCAGGCGGGCAAGCAGCATCCGGAGATCGGCAAGCACGTCGGTCAGGTTCAGCACTTCCGGCCGCAATGTCTGCTTACGCGAGAAGGCGAGCAACTGCCGCACCAGCGAGGCCGCCCGGTTGGCATTCTGCTTGATGTTCATGATGTCGGGGAAGGACGGGTCCGACGGCCGGTGATTGGTCAGCAAAAGATCCGACGCCATGATGATGGCGGTCAGCACATTGTTGAAGTCGTGGGCGATGCCGCCGGCGAGCTGTCCGACCGCCTGCATCTTCTGGCTCTGCGCCATCTGGCCCTCGAGCGCCTTCTGCTCGGTGGTCTCGACGGCATAGACGATGGCCGATTCCTCGGCGCCCTCGCCGGTGCCGTCGGCGACGGCGTTGACGTAGAAGCGGATGTGACGCTCCTCATTGCCGGGCAGCAGCGTGTCGATCGGCTCGATGTCGGCCTGCCTCAGCCGCGCCTTTTCGAACGCGGCGGCAAAGGCCGGCCGGTCGCGCTCGTGGATCACGGTGTCCAGCCGCACGCGGCGGTCGACCGCGTCGCCGTCGACGACGGAGGAAAACAGCGACAGGAACGGCGCATTGGTGCGCAGGATGCGGCCGCCATTGTCGACGGCGGCAATGGCCATCGGCGTCGAATTGAAGAAGCGAGTGAAGCGTACCTCCGAAGCCCGAAGATCGGCCGATGCGTCCTCGCCCTGGGTGCGGTTGAGCACGATGGTGCGGGTGGGACCGTTGGTCCCCTCGCGGCTGGCCGAGACCCGATGCATGAAGCGCACCGGCAGCGCCTCGCCGGTCGTCGTCGTAAGATCGAGATCGATGACGGCGTTGCGGGTGGTGCCGGGATCGGCCTTGACCGAGCGCACCAGCGCCATGCCGTCGCCGGCGACGATTTCCGGGAGTGTCACGGCGCCAGGGGTGAAGCTCGCCAGATCGATGCCCAGCCATTCGGCGAGCGTGGCGTTGATGTAGGTGACACGGCCTTCCTGGTCGGCCGAGAAGAAACCGGCCGGCGCATGGTCGAGATGGTCGATAGCCTTTTGCAGGTCGAGGAAGAAACGCTCCTGCTCGGCCCGTTCCTGCGAGATGTCGGCGAGTTGCCAGGCAAGCATCGGCAGGCGCTGACCGGGAACGCTGAAGGTACGGGCTCGCGCCCGGTACCAGCGCGCGCCGGGTTCGGCGCCCGGCCGGATCGACTGTGCCAGCCGGAACTCACCGTCGCCGGCCTGGCCATCGCGCAAGCCCGAGGCCAGCCGGTATATGGTCACCGAAGCTTCGGGGACATCGGAAAGCAGGCCTTCGACCGTCTTCAGATCGGCGGCCGACGCAGCCCCGGTCATCTCGGCATAGGCCCGGTTGGCGTAGACCACGCGGCCCTTCGTGTCGGTGACGATCAGGCCCTGCGACATGGAATCGACGAAGGCCTTCGACAGTTCATCCCCGGTCGAACGCGGCGCGATCTGCACGAAGCCGATGGCCGTGGCGAACAGGAAGCCGACGCCGATCATGGCAAGCACGCCCAGCATGCCGAGCAGGAACGGATCGCCAAGACGCTCGCGGAAAATGCCGAAAACGATCGCGGCCCCAGTCAGGACGATGATGAACACGATGAGCCGGGTAACCGCGCCTGGCCGCGTGTTCTGATCGACGATCGGTACCGGATAGAAATCGCCGCGCGTTTCCCTGGCCATATGCCCCCTGCTCGTGAGTTGTCCGACACCGCCCCCGGCCGGTTGAATCACATTCTCCTAATCCGGAAAAGGCCTTGGCGGCAAATGTCGGATAAAAATGACGCGTCGGTGTTTTCAAGCTGTTCACGAAGCGTGAAGGCAACTTGCGGTGGCTGGCCGCAACGGTCTAGTGTCCCTCCACTTCAAAGCCGATTGGGGGCACCGATGCAGTGGCTGGATAATGTGGCGGGTCCCGGATATGCCGCAGCGCTGCTGTGGACGTTTGCTGCCCTTGTCCTGCTGGTCATCGTGCTCATCATCATCAGGCTGATCCGCAACCTGACCTTCGGCACCTTCGTTGCCGGCGGCAGGAACCGCAAGACACGGCTGGCGGTCATGGACGCCACGGCAGTCGACAGCCACCGCCGGCTGGTGCTCATCCGTCGCGACGACATCGAACACCTGCTTTTGATCGGCGGCCCAACCGACGTTGTCGTCGAGCGCGATATCAGGCTTGCAGCGCCACGCCGTCCGGCATTGACCGGCGATGGCGGTGTTGGCCAGCAGCAACAGGCGCCGCGTCCGCGCGCAGCACAACCCGCTCCGGCCACGCCCGCAAGGCAGGCGCCGCCGCCGCAACCGGTAAGGGCTGCTCCGGCCGCCGTTCCGCCGCGCCAGGCCGCGCCGGCGCCGAAACCGGCTCAAATCTACCAGGCGAGCAATGTGACACCGCTGCCGGCCTATGGCTCCGCCGCCAATACTGCCCGGCAGGCCCCGCCACCGAAGCATGAGTCCATCGACGATACCCTGATGCGGGAGCTCGAGGTCTCGCTCGACGATTCGCACCCCAAACCGGCAAGCAAGCCGGCTGCGAAGGCACCGCAGTCTCTCGACGACGAGATGACCAAGCTGCTCGGCGAACTCGCCAGCCAGAAACGATAAAGCCCGGCGAACCGTCACATGTTGCCGATTCCCGATCGAACGCCGCTTAAGCGTGTCGTCCGTTTCAGCGCGACGCGCTTTAACTTGGGGGCGGACTAAACCCTTCGGCCAAAAACAGAAATGGCCGGGAAACCCGGCCATTTCTGATGAAACAGTCCTGCCTGACGGCAGCGGCTCAATCGTCGCGATAGACCTTCTCGCGGCGTTCGTGGCGCTCCTGCGCTTCGATCGACAAGGTCGCGATCGGACGCGCATCCAGCCGCTTCAGCGCGATCGGCTCGCCGGTTTCCTCGCAATAGCCGTATGTGCCTTCATCGATGCGCTGCAGCGCCGAATCGATCTTTGAAATGAGCTTGCGCTGGCGGTCGCGGGCCCGAAGCTCGATGGCGCGGTCGGTTTCCGAGGAAGCGCGATCGGCGAGATCGGGATGGTTGGCGTTTTCCTGCTGCAGGATTTCGAGGGTTTCGCGCGCTTCGCGCAGTATGTCGGTCTTCCAGGTGACGAGCTTCAGGCGAAAGTAGGATTTCTGCCGTTCGTTCATGAACGGCTCGTCTTCAGAGGGTACGTAATTGGCTGTAACGATATCGTTCATTCGACTCACCCAACAACCCCAAATTTGGCGCCTATATATTCGCGCAGAGAAGGCTGCACAAGCGTAATCCGCGCGCGTTTCACGCAATTGTTAATGCCGCGCGGGCGATCCTCAGCAAAGCCTTCCATAGCAAGGGCGCGGGCGAATTCGCACATGATTCGCTGCGCTTGGGCGTCGCCGCCCATTGTGCCTCAGGCCTTTCTCGTGGCTAATCCAGTTGTGTCATTGGTGGGCAGCACACCATTGGGGGTCCGGTGAGCAGACTGTATCTGTTGAGGCATGCGAAGGCTGGCTGGGCCCTTCCCGGCGTGCGCGACTTCGATCGCCCGCTCGACGCATCCGGCATTGCCGATGCCGAAATGATGGGGACTGCGATGCGTGCCCGCAACTACATCCCCGATATCACGCTCTGCTCCAACGCCAAGCGGGCGCGCCAGACGCTGGAAGGCATCGCCGGCCACACCGATACCGGCCGGGTGCTGTTCTTCGACACGCTCTACAGCGAGGATGCCGCCGGCTACCTCGCCATCATCCGCAGCAATGGCGGCCCCGGCTCGCTGCTGGTCATCGGCCACAATCCGATGACGGAAGACCTTGCCATGGCGGTCTCGGGCGACGGCGACGAGGCTGCTCGGGCCATCATGAACCATGGTTTCCCGACATCCGGCCTTGCGGTCGTGCGCTTCAGCGGCAACCTTGCGGAAGCCTCGCAAGGCGCCGGCTACCTCGAAGCCTTCCTGACGCCCGTCGATCTCTGAGCCGAGCCGGCCGAGGCCGGGCGCCATTTCAAACTTGAACCGCAAAGCCTATATCGGCGCAAGAGCACGCCTGAGAGAACAGATTTTGGCATCATCGCTGACCACTTTCACCGACGAAGCGAGAATTGCCCTGGATACGCTGTCGGGGCGTGCGAGCGGGCTTTTTTCGCCGTCGCTTCGGCTGGGCGTCACCGGCCTGTCCCGGGCCGGCAAGACGGTGTTCATCTCGGCTCTCGTCCACAATCTCATCCATGGCGGGCGCCTGCCGCTCTTCGAGGCGCAGAAGTCGGGCCGGATCGCGCGCGCCTTCCTCGAGGAACAGCCGGACGATGCCGTGCCGCGTTTTCAGTACGAGGACCATATCTCCGCCCTGGTCAACGACCGCACCTGGCCGGACTCGACGCGCGCCATTTCGGAACTCAGGCTCACCATCGAATATGAGTCTGCCTCCGGTTGGAACCGGATGTTTTCCAGCGGCCGATTGTCGGTCGACATCGTCGACTACCCCGGCGAATGGCTGCTCGACCTGCCGCTGCTCGGCAAATCCTTCGCCGATTTTTCGCGCGAGGCGTTCGAGATGGCGATGCTGCCGGTGCGGGCCGACGTGTCGCAGGACTGGCGGACGCTGTCGGCGACCATCGACCCCAATGCCGATGCCTACGAGATGACGGCGCGGCGCCTCGCCGAGAGTTTTGCCGCCTACCTCAAGGCCTGCAAGCTCGACGAGCGGGCGCTTTCGACCTTGCCGCCCGGCCGTTTCCTGATGCCTGGCGACCTCGAGGGATCGCCGGCGCTGACCTTCGCGCCCTTGCTGCTCAAGGGTGAGAAACGGCCGCGCTCCGGCTCGCTGCAAGCGATGATGGAGCGCCGCTACGAGGCCTACAAGACGCATGTGGTGAAACCGTTCTTCCGCGAACACGTCACCCGCCTCGACCGCCAGATCGTGGTGATCGACGCCATGCAGGCGTTGAACGCCGGCCCCGGCGCGATGGCCGACCTGGAACGCGCGGTGACCGAAATCCTCTCCTGTTTCCGTCCTGGCCGAGGCAATTTCCTCACCGACCTGTTTTCACGCCGCATCGACCGCATCCTGGTTGCCGCGACCAAGGCCGACCATCTGCATCACGAAAGCCATGACCGCCTGCAGGCAATCGTGCGGCGGCTTGCCGACCGCGCCGTGGCGCGGGCGAATTTCACCGGCGCCGATGTCGACGTGGTCGCCATGGCGGCGGTGCGCGCGACGCGCGAAGGCACGGTCAAGCAAGGCCGCGAAACCCTGCCGGTGATCATCGGCACGCCGCTGAAGGGCGAGAAGATCAACGGCGAAACCTTTGATGGTAAAGCCGAAACCGCCATATTTCCCGGGGACTTGCCGGAGAAAATTGACGCGGTTTTCGACGTTTCCGAAGCCGACCACCGGCAGAGCAGCGACGATCCGGCGATCCGTTTCGTGCGCTTTCGCCCGCCAAAGCTCGAACGCACCGCTGAAGGCGTCACGCTGTCGCTGCCGCATATCAGGCTCGACCGCGCCTTGCAGTTCCTGATCGGAGACCATCTGGCATGACCGCGCCCCGCAGACCGGCAGCTTTCCGCATCGAGCCGGAGGCCGAACCGAAGCAGGAAGCGCGCCGCCCCCATGCCGAGCCGTCGGCACGCAAGTCGCGCGCCGTCGTCGTGCCGGCCGAGATCGATGTCTTCGACGAACCCGACATTGTCGCCGCCGAACCGCCGCCGGCGACCGCGCCGCGCAGGCGCTCGCTGTTTGCCAGCCTGTTTTTCGGCGCGGCCGGCGTGCTGGTTTCGCTCGCCGTCGGCCTGTGGACCGACCAGCTCATCCGCGACCTGTTCGAGCGCGCAGAGTGGCTGGGGTGGCTGGCAGCGGGAATGGCCGCAATTGCCGTGTTGGCCCTCGCGGTCGTGCTGGTGCGCGAATTCCTGGCTATCGCCCGGCTGGCCGAGGTCGAAAAACTGCAAAAGCGGGCGCTCGATGCCGTGGCCCGCGACGATCCGAAGGCTGCAAGGGCCGTCGTCGAAGAGCTTTCGGCCTTTGTCGCTGCGAAACCCGAAACCGCGGCCGGCAGGCGCTCCCTGGCCGAATTGCGCGGCGAGATCATCGATGGCGGCAATCTGGTGCGACTGGCCGAGACCGAAATTCTCGGGCCGCTCGATGCGAGAGCCAAGGTGATGATCCTCGAAGCAGCCAAACGCGTGTCGCTGGTCACCGCCGTCAGCCCCCGCGCACTCGTAGACGTTGCCTATGTCGTGTTCGAGGCCGGGCGCCTGATCCGCCGCTTGTCCGAACTCTACGGCGGCAGGCCGGGCACGCTGGGCTTTTTCCGGCTGGCGCGCAGCGTTCTTGCCCATCTGGCGGTGACCGGCTCGATCGCCGTCGGCGACAGCTTTGTCCAGCAGATCGTCGGCCATGGCCTTGCCGCACGGCTTTCGGCGAAACTCGGCGAAGGCGTGGTCAACGGCATGATGACGGCGCGTATCGGCATTGCTGCCATGGAGACGGCGCGGCCCCTGCCCTTCATTGCCGGCAGGCGGCCGGGTATGGGCGATTTCCTGTCGGCGCTGACCTCGTTTGCGGCCAGAAAAGAGAATGAAGCACCCGCCTCGACCAAGTGAACGCCCTCTCGCGGTCACCAAGCATTAACCAATCTTGTTCATGGTCGTCCAACAACAGCCTCCTTGTTGCCGGGTGTCGTCTATGAAAAGCGTAATCTTGTCCTGCGTCCTGCCCCTGGTCGCGCTTGCAGCACCTCTGGGCCCGACCGGGAAAGCCTTTGCAGCGGAGCCCGACAAGCAGTTCTTCCGCACCGTTGAAGGCAAATGGGTCGGCCCGGGCGAAATCATCGCCGGCAAATACAAGGGCACGAAGTTCACCTGCAGCTTCGACGGCTCGACGCCGGACAACAAGACCGGCATGACGCTCGATGGCGACTGCCGCGTCGGTGTCTTCACCCAGAAAATGTCGGCGACCGTCGAGCGCAAGGGCCGCGACTACAAGGGCAATTTCATGGGCGGCGCCGCGGGGTCGGGCCTGGACATCATCGGCGGCAACGTGGTCGATGCCCGCAAAGTCGTCTTCACCATCAACCGCAACCAGCTGCGCGGCGTCATGCAGGCCCGCATTCCCGACGACAATTCGATGACGGTGACCATCGCCGTGCGCGTCGACCAGCAGCTGGTGCCGGTCATCGGCATGAGCCTCAAGCGCGTCGACGCCGTCGAAGTCGGCTCCATCGCCAAAAACTGACTCTCAAGCGGTTCCCCGAAAAAAGCGCGGAACGGGTTGCACTGCGCGTTAGCTGAGCTGTTCCGCTCAGCTCGATGTCGGGAAGGACACGCCACCTTGCGGCCAGGTTGGCGCTCCTCAAGCACGGGCCGCTCGGGCGGCACCTTTCTGCCGCGATCGGACATGTGGCGCGCAACCGACGATGTCAGCGTCCGACGGCCCAAGCCACAGCAAGGCCAACGTGTCAGGGTCCTGTGCGTGCCGGCCGTCCTTCGTGTCAGCGCGATGCGCTTTAAGAACACCAGCAAAAAAGGCGGCGGCTACTCGAGCCACCGCCTTTCTCAATTTCCGAACGAAGAATCAGCCCTTGATGGCGGCCGTCAGCTCGTCATAGGCCTTGCAGGCGTCGGCCGGCGTGGTGGCGCCCTGATATTTGGTCGTCACAGCCTGCACCTTGGCGGTCAGGTCGGCGGCCTTGGACGGATCCTTGGTGATCGCCTCCTGCAGCGCGGCGGTCATCTCCTGCGCCTTCTTGGCGGCAATCTCCTGCGTGCATTCAGGCGCCTTCGAACAGGCCGATGCGGCAAGCATGGCGACACCCACGCCGACGAGCAAAAACTTCTTCATGTCAGTCATTCTCCTCACGAAGGCAGAACTTGATCGTCGCTGCCTTCCAACGGCCGAAGCCTGGCGTCCCATAGCCGCCGATTGCGGCAAAACGCAACGTGTGCGGCGCATAAACTTGTGCAGCGCTGCTGCAACGGCGCGGACGGCCTGATTGAGGCCGCCCGTGTCAGACGAAGCAAGGTTTCAGCCACGAGGCTGCAGCAGCGCCAGTGCGGCCGTCGCCGCGGCAAGGACGGCGGTTAGGGTCAAAGGCCCCGTAGCGCCATAGGTGTCCACGACATAACCGCCGACAACCGCACCGACGGTGATGGCAACCTGGAAGGAAGTGACCATCAGGCTGCCTGCTGCTTCCAGCGCATCAGGCGCCGCGCGGGACATATTGGTCGGCAGCACAACCGGCGCCATGCCGAAGGCGAAGCCCCACAGCGTAACAAAGCCGAAGGCAACGCCGGTTTGCGCGCCCCAAAGCACCAAAGCGAGTGCCGCAAACGCCATCAACGCGGCGGTAACTGCGAGGGCCATGTGGATGTTGGTGTCGGCCAGGCGGCCACCGGCAATATTGCCGATCACAGCGGCGATGCCGAACCCGAGCAGCGCCAGGGCAATCGGCCCGGTTGTGAGGAGCGTCACCTGTTCGAGGAACGGGCGCACATAGACCGAGCCGGCAAAATGCCCGGTCATCAGCAGAACAATGGCAAGCATGCCGAGTTGGATGCCACGCCGCCGTGTCAGCCGAAAGACGTCTGCAAGGCTGTTGCTTGCCGCCGCAGGCAAGGTCGGCAGGCTGAGAAGCTGCAGCAGCATGGCAAGCGCGGCCAGCCCCGCCGTCATGGCCATCGCGCTGCGCCATCCCAGCCAGTCGCTGATCAACGCACCCATCGACGGCGCGGCAATGGTCGCGAGCGAGACGCCGAGGGTCACGATCGCCATGCCGCGACCTGTCGCATTGGCGCCGACCAGCCGCGCCACGACGGCAACGGAAAGTGCCCAGAAAGCGCTGAGAGCAATCCCCAGTCCGGCCCGGCCCAGCAACAACAGCCAGAAATTGGGCGCCAGCGCCGCAAGAATATTGGAACCGACCGCCAGGGCCATGAGGCCAACCAGCACCGCCTTGCGGTTCAATCGACCGATGAGAACATTGCTCAACATGGCCGTCACGGCGCCAACGGAAGCGGTGGCGGTGACGACCTGTCCGGCCGTTCCCTCGCTGATGCCGAGATCGCGCGCCATCGGCGTCAACAGACCTGCCGGCAAGAATTCGGCAGACACCAGGGCAAAGCTGGTGGCCGCCAATGAAAGGACCGCGAACCAGGTGGCCACGCTCCACGCGGCTGGTGCATCGGCATCAAGGCCAATGGCGGCGTCTTCAAGCTGTAATGTTGTGTCAGTCACGGGAAGATCTCCACAGTTTGGAGATCTTAGATAGGCGAGTCCGCCCGGATGTTATGTACCTTAAAATCCGAAATTCATATCCATTCGTCCGGGAATTGTGCGGCGCACAACGCCTGGCGAGACATTGGTGATGCGCTTGAACGCGCGGGCGAAGGACGCCTCGGAATCATAGCCCAAACGGGTAGCGACTTCGGCAACAGACAAGCCGTTTTGGCCCAGCAATTCGCGGGCAAGCTGCATGCGCAGGCGGGCGAGATAATGTGCGGCGCCCTCCCCCAATACCGCGCTGAAGCGCTCGGCGAAAATCGAACGCGATTGGCCTGCCACGCCGGCCAGGCTTCCCAGCGTCCAGCTGTGGCCGGGGTCGCGATGCATGGCCGCCAGAGCGCGCCCTATATGGGGGTCGCGGATGGCTGCAAGCCAACCGATGGTCGAGGCGCCGTTGCAATTGACCCAGCAGCGTATGAGCCTGGCTGTCAGCAAATCCGCCATACGCGACAGGATGGTGGCGCTGCCCATCTGCGGTTGCGCGGCCTCCACCGTCATGGCCGCCAGCAAAGGGCCGACCATCGGGTCATTGCCGGCCACGTCGCAACCCTTGATGAGAGGCGGCATCAACGTGATCAACGGATTGAGCGCATAGGAGCCGAGAGACATGGAGCCGCAGAAAAGGGTGCTTGTCGCGCCCGTTCCCTGCCGTATCACTTCGCAAACGTTGCCGCCCAACTTGATCACCTGGCAGCCCTCGAGCGAATCGCCCACCACGTCCGGCGCACTCGCCAGCCGATGGGCGATGCCTTGCGGCAGCAGCACCAGATCGCCATCGCGCAACTCCTGCCAGCCTTGCGCTTCGGTGTGAATCCAGCATGGACCCTGGCCGACAAAGTGAAAACGAAGCAGTTGTTGTTGCGGAAAGTCTATGCTCCATGGGTGCCGGAGTTCGCAGCGGCCATAGTTGACGCCACTCAAGCGAAAGTCTTGCAGAACTTCGCTGAGCGCATCCATCGGGATATGTGGCAGCGGCGACGGCCGGGACGAATAATCAGGCATTTGCCAGATATAGATACCGGCCGTCCGACAGGCAAGCGCAGACTGTTGTTCCACCGGGGAATCGCTGCCACGGCACCCTACCCATTCTGGCAGGCTTCCCGCCCTTGCCTCCCGCTCCCAGTGCATGCAAGGAGTGCTGTCGGACACAGGGACAAGAGGCATGGCAGCGGAAGCATCGGGCAGCGATCTCATTCAGGTGGTAGCGCTGCTTGCCGCAGGCGTCGTCGCCGTTCCGATCTTCAAACGCATGGGGCTGGGCTCGATCCTCGGCTATCTCGCCGCGGGCGTGGTCATCGGCCCGTTCGGTATTGGCATTTTTTCCGAATCGGAAGCCATCCTGCATGTCGCCGAACTCGGCGTGGTCATGTTCCTGTTCATCATCGGGCTGGAGATGCAGCCGTCGCGGCTATGGGGCCTGCGCCGCGAGATTTTCGGCCTCGGCGCGCTGCAGGTCGGCGTCTGCGCATTGCTGCTTACCGGTGTTGGTCTCGCCGGCGGCTTTCCGATCGCGCAATCCTTCGTTGCCGGCGCCGGCTTCGTCCTGACCTCGACGGCGATCGTCATGCAGCTTCTCGAAGAGCGTGGCGAGATGGCCAGCCCCAAGGGCCAGCGCATCGTGTCCATCCTGCTGCTCGAGGATCTGGCAATCGTGCCGCTTCTGGCGCTGGTCGCCTTCCTGGCGCCGGGCGGCGCCGAGATGACCCTGCAGCAGAGGCTGGCCGAAATCGGCATCGGTCTTGGCGCCATCGTCGGGCTGGTGGTGGCCGGCCGCTATCTGCTCAACCCGTTCTTCCGCATCCTGGCCGACGCCAAGGCGCGCGAAGTCATGACGGCGGCAGCACTTCTGGTCGTGCTGGGGTCGGCGCTGGTTATGCAGCTTTCCGGCCTCTCGATGGCGATGGGCGCCTTCCTGGCCGGCGTGCTGTTCTCGGAATCGACCTTCCGCCACCAGTTGGAGGCCGACGTCGAGCCATTCCGCGGCATCCTGCTTGGCCTGTTCTTCCTCGCCGTCGGCATGTCGCTCGACCTGCATGTGGTGGCCGACAACTGGCGGCTGATCGCCGTCTATGTCGTCGCCTACATGGCGATGAATGCGCTCGGCATCTATCTCGTCGCCCGCATGCTGAAGAGCGGTCATCGTGAAGCGCTGGAACGCGCCGTGATCATGGCGCAAGGCGGCGAATTCGCCTTCGTCCTCTATTCGGCCGCGGCGGCGGTTGGCATCATCGACAGCCGGGCCAACGCAACGCTGACCGCTATCATCATCATCTCCATGGTGCTGACGCCGCTGGCCATCATTGCGCTCAAATATTTGACGCCGCGCGACGAGCAGTCGCTTGAAGGCGTCGACATCGCCGACGGCCTTACCGGCAGCGTGCTGGTCATCGGCTTCGGCCGTTTCGGCCAGATCGCGAGCCAGCCGCTTTTGTTGCGCGGCATCGATGTGTCGATCATCGACAATGATGTCGAAATGATACAGGCGGCCGCCGATTTCGGCTTCAAGGTCTACTATGGCGACGGCACGCGGCTCGACATTCTGCGCGCCGCAGGTGCAGGCCGCGCGCGCGCCGTGCTGATCTGCGTCGACAAGCCGGACGCCACGGTGCGCATGGCGGAACTGATCAAGGCGGAGTTCCCGTTGCTGACTGTCCTGGCGCGTGCCTTCGATCGCGGCACCGCCCTGTCGCTCATCCGCGCCGGGGTCGACTTCCAGCTGCGCGAGACCTTCGAATCGGCCCTCGTCTTCGGCGGTTCCGCGCTCGAGGTTTTGGGCGTCGAGCCGGAAGATGTCGCCGATGTCATCGAGGATGTGCGACGGCGCGACAATGCCCGACTGGAGACGCAGCTGGCCGAAGGCGTCCGCGCCGGGCAACGTTTCCTCAGGGGCAATACCGGCACGCCGATCCCGACGCCGCTGACGCAACCGCGCCGGCCCGGCCAGGCGCTGAACGAAGAGACGGCCGGCGTGCTGCACAAGCCCGAGCCCGCCGATCAGGGGGAAAGCTGATGACCGCATCGGATGAGCGCGCGCTCGCCGTCACCAAATTCTGGCGCGAGGCCGGCGAAGACGCGTGGTTCGAGAAGAACGACGTCTTCGACGCGGAATTCCGCAGCAGGTTTCTCGACCTGCACTTTGCCGCCGCGCGGCGCGAGTGCGACGCATGGTCGGAGCATGCCGAGGGTTCGCTGGCGCTGATGATCCTGCTCGACCAGTTTCCGCGCAACTGCTTTCGCGGCTCAGGCCATATGTACGCCACCGATCCGCTGGCACGGCACTTTGCCGCCAAGGCGATTGCGGCCGGCCATGACCTTTCGCTGGAAGAAAACCTGCGCGTCTTCCTGTACCTGCCCTACGAACATTCGGAACTGCCCGCCGACCAGGACAGATCGGTCGAGCTCACCACCGCCAGGGCGCCGGAGTATGTGAAATACGCCATCGAGCACCGCGACATCATCCAGCGCTTCGGCCGCTTTCCGCACAGGAACAAGATGCTTGGCCGCGAGACGACGGCGGACGAACAGGCATTTCTCGATGGCGGCGGCTTCTCCGGTTAACCCAGCCACCAATCGCGGCCGGAAGCCAGCCGCTCTATGCCTGACGTATCGACGGCGCTGAGCCGCTCGGTCACGCTCCTGCCGCCCACCGCCAGATCCGGCGCGATCTCTGCCAAGGGCGCCAGCACGAAGGCGCGCTCCACCATTCGGGGATGCGGCACCTCCAGCCCGGTTTCGTGGATTGTGCGGTCGCCGAACACCAATATGTCGATGTCGATCAGGCGCGGACCCCAGCGCTCCTCGCGCACCCGCTTCAGCTTGCGCTCGGCCTCGAGGCAGAGGTCGAGCAGCGCCCTTGGCGCCAGCGAGGTCGAGATTTCGGCAGCGGCGTTGAGGAAATCCGGCTGGTCGAGCTTGCCCCAGGGCGGCGTGCGGTAAAGTGAGGAGACGGCGACGACGCGCGTGCTCTCGTCGGCGTCGAGCAGGCGCAGCGCCGCCGCCATCGAGGCCGAGGGATCGCCGAGATTGCCGCCAAGGCTGAGATAGACCGTGTTATTGTTACTCTGGCCAGACAACGGTCACCTCGACGTAATCGAGCACGCCGGGCACCGGTGCGTTGGGTTTGCGCACGGTGATCTCGGCCTTCCTGATCTGCGGGAACCGTGAAGTCAGCGCCTTCGCCACTTCGAGCGCCAGCGCCTCGATCAGGAAGCGGCGATGTCCAGTGACGATCTTTTCAATCACCGTGAAGGCGATGCCGTAATTGACGGTGTCCTCGATGGAATCATCCTCCAGCGGGCGGCTGGGCTCGACCGTCAACTCGGCATCGACATAAAAACGCTGGCCAAGCGCCTCTTCCTCATCCAGCACGCCGTGCCGGGCAAAGAAGGCGCAGTTCTTCATGCGGATGACGTACATTTCTTAGTGTCCTGGGCTCAGCGTCCTGGCTTTTCGCGCGCCAGCATAGCATCGCCGACCGCCAGTGCGTCCACGTTGATTGCGACATCGTGGACGCGAAACAGATCGGCGCCCTTCAGCCTCAGAATGACACTGGTGGCTGCCGTCCCGGCGGCGCGCGCGCCGGCTTCGCGGCCGGTGACGGTGCCGATGAAGCGTTTTCTGGAGGTGCCGGCCATCAAGGGAAAACCGAGCTCCTTAAGCTCGGAAAACCGCGCCATCAGGTCGAGGTTTTCCTCAGCCGTCTCCTTGGCGAAGCCGAAGCCGGCATCGAGTACGATATGATCGTCCGCAACGCCGCTGCGCCTGGCGACTTCCAGCGAAGCCTTGAGGAACAAAAACTGGTCGGCGATGACGTCGGGCAGTTTTTGCCGCCCGCGCCCGGTATGCATGATGACCAGTCCGGCGCCGGTCTCGGCGGCGACGCGGGCGATGCCGGGTTCACGCTGCAAGCCCCAGACATCGTTGACGATATGCGCGCCGGCGGCGACGGCGAGGCGCGCGGTTTCCTCGCGATAGGTGTCGACCGAAATCAGGGCTTCGCCTGAACTGGCGAGCGCGGCGATGACCGGCAGGATGCGGGCCTGCTCTTCTTCAGGCGTCACGGGCGAGGCGCCGGGGCGCGTCGATTCCCCGCCGATATCGACGACGGCGGCGCCTTCTTCCACCATGCGGTGCGCCTGCGCCACCGCCTGGTCAGGCGTGATGAACAGTCCTCCATCCGAAAAACTGTCGGGCGTGACGTTGAGAATGCCGACCACAATGGCTTTCTCGCCAAGGTCGAGATGGCACTTATGCGCCAGTTGCCATCGCCTTGTCGTCATTGTCCTTCAACCATGTGTCTCATTGGCATGTGGCTCATTGGCATGTGGCTCATCGAGCGCTTGCAATCCATCAACGATGCGTGATCGGTGGAAGATCAATTCCGTTGCGCCGGCAACGGCCGTAAAGCAAGGTGAGTGAAGAGGCAACATGATGAAACGACCCCTGCTCTGCGCCCTGATGCTGGCTTTGACCGTCCTGCCGGCGAATGCTGCCAATCTGGTGAAGACCTACAGCTATTTTGCCATCGGCGGCAGCACGCTCGATGACATCGAGACGCAATTGTCGAAGCATGGACCCGAGGTGAAAAGCACCGGGATGCGGCATCCAGGCGCCACCCAGATGGCGTTCACCACCCGCATCAGCTACGCGCAAACCGCAGACACCTGCCGCATCGCCAAGGCCGCCGTTACCGTCAAGGTCAAGGTCATCCTTCCGGAGTGGCGCAGGCCGCGCAAGGCCGATCCCGATGTCAGGCTGTTCTGGGACACCCTGTCGGCCGACATCAAGCGCCATGAGGAGCGTCATGTCGAGATCGCCAAGAACCACGGCCGCCTGCTCGAAGACACGCTGAACGCGAGCTTTGCGCAAAAGACCTGCGCCGGGGCAAAGGCGAAGGCGGCGCAGATCACCGCGGCCGAACTCGCCAGGCATGACCAGGACCAGTTGCGCTTCGACCGCGTCGAAGGCGTGAATTTCGAAAGCCGCATCCTGCGGCTGCTGCGCTACCGCATGCAGCGCGTCCAGAACGGCCAGCTTCCGCCCGGCTGAACCACAGGGCTGATACCAAGCCAATTCTGCCGAAACATGAGGCCAGCCCCAGAAAATTTTCGGGCAAAGGTCGAAATCGGCCTATACGGGACGACCTATGTCAGGCTCGCAAGATATGTCAGGTGGCAAGGCGCGAGCTTCGAAACACCAGATCAAGACCAATCGAGGCGGCGTATAGCGGAGCGGCCATTGGCGCCGCGCAATCGCTCGCAGACACTGTGGATGCACTGATATGGACCAGGCTGTCGACAAGCCGGCTAGGGTGGCGCCCGCCGCGCCGCTTACGGAAAGCGAGAAGAACGTCATCATCGCCGGCATCCTTTTGTCGATGCTGCTGGCGGCGCTCGACCAGACCATCGTCGCGCCGGCCATGCCGACCATCGGCCGTTCGCTCGGCCACGCCGACTACCTGCCGTGGATCGTGACCGGATATCTCCTGACGGCGACGGCCATGGCGCCGCTCTACGGCAAGATTTCCGACGTCTATGGCCGCCGGCCGACCGTCTATGCGGCGATCCTGATCTTCCTTCTGGGATCGCTGGTCAGCGCCATGGCCCCCAACATGTTCGTGCTGGTCATCGGCCGGGCGATCCAGGGTGCGGGCGGCGGCGGCCTGTTCGCCCTGGCGCAGATCGTCATCGGCGACCTGGTGCCGCCGCGCGAACGCGCGCGCTATGCCGCCTGGATTTCGGGCACCTGGGCTGTCGCCAGCATCGCCGGGCCTTTGCTCGGCGGCGGATTTGCCGAACATCTCCATTGGTCGCTGATCTTCTGGATCAACATCCCGCTCGGCATCTTGGCCATGGCCATCATCAACAAGCCGCTGCGCAAACTGCCGGTCGCCGCAAAGCGGCATCGCATCGACGCGCCGGGCGCGCTGCTTCTGGTGGTGGCGACGGCATTGCTGCTTTTGGCCCTCAACTGGGGCGGCAGCGCCTATCCATGGGCTTCGCGCGAGATCGTCGGCCTGCTCGCCTGTTCGGCGGTCTTCTGGGCTGCGTTCGCTTTGCGGCTGATGCGTGCGGCCGAGCCGCTGATCTCGCTTGAAGTGCTGAGCAATCCGATCGTGCTTGCCGGCACGGCGTCGATGTTCCTGCTGCAGGCCGCCAATATCGGCCTGTCGGTGTATCTGCCGGTCTATCTGCAGTCGATCATCGGCCTGTCGGTCAGCCAGTCGGGCCTTGCCATGCTCGGCCTGCTGCTCGGAACGGTCGCCGGCGCGACGTTCAGCGGCCGCACGATACCGCGCTTCTTCCACTACAAGCGTATCGCCATGGTCGGCGTTCTCTTCGCCATTATCTGTCTTGGCGTGCTCAGCCTGGTCGCCGGCCGCGCCTCGCTGCTGGTGGTCGAGCTCTTGACCATCTGCATCGGCCTTGGAAGCGGCACCACCTTCCCGGTCGCCACCGTATCGGTGCAGAACGCCGTCGACCGCGCGCATCTCGGCGTTGCCACCGGCGTGCTGACCTTCCTGCGTTCGCTGGGCAGCGCGCTCGGCGTCGCCATGCTCGGCGCCGTCGCGCTCGGCTATGGCCTGCCGCTTGCCGGCGAAGGCGCGCCGGCTGCCGGACAGATCGTCTCGGCGACGCCCTTCATGATGATCTTCCTTGCCGCGGCCGTCACGCTCGTGCTGGCGCTGATCACGCTGGCGCTGATGCCGGAGAAGTCACTGCGCGGCCGCGACGACGCCGAGGCGCCGGTCGTTCTGGTGGAGTGATCCGGAAAGCCCTGTAGGACCTACTCCACGACGCCGAGCTTCTTCTGCAGGCTGGTCGACGACGTCGTGTACTGGAAGACGATGCGCTCGCCCGGGCTGATGATGCGCTTGGCGGCCTGCGCCATCAGCGCCACCTCGTGAAAACCCGACAGGATCAGCTTCAGCTTGCCTGGGTACCAGTTGATGTCGCCGACGGCAAAGATGCCTGGCACCGAAGTCTGGAATTTCTCGGTATCGACCGGGATGAGGTTCTCATGAAGGTTGAGCCCCCATTCGGCGATCGGGCCGAGCTTCATGGTCAGGCCGAAGAACGGCAGCATGCGCGTGCACGGCACCTCGATGTCGCCGTCAGGCCCGCCCTTGATGGTAGCAGAGGCCAGCTCGCCGTCGGCGCCGGTCAGGCCGCTCACCTGGCCGACCCGGAACTCCAGCTGCTTCATCTCCTGCATGGCATACATCTTGTTGACGCTGTCGGGCGCCGCCCTGAATTCCGCGCGCCGGTGGACCAGTGTCACGCTTTTTGCCACCGGCTGCAGGTTCAGCGTCCAGTCGAGTGCGGAATCGCCGCCACCGACGATGACGAGGTCGTGGCCGCGGAATTCCTCCATACGGCGCACCGAATAGAAGACGCTCCTGCCCTCATAGGCCTCGATGCCGGGAATGGGCGGCCGCTTGGGCTGGAACGAGCCGCCACCGGCGGCGATCACCACCACCTTGGCTTCGAACACCTCGTTCTCGTCGGTGGTGACCCGAAATGAGCCGTCGTCCAGCTTTTCCAGGCTGGAGACCATGCGGTTGAAGGTAAAATCCGGCTTGAACGGTTGAATTTGCTCGAGCAGTTTGTCGACCAGCCCTTGCGCCGAGATCGAGGGCCAGCCTGGAATGTCGTAGATCGGCTTTTCCGGATAGAGTTCGGCGCATTGACCGCCGGGCCGGTCGAGGATATCGATCAGATGGCACTTCATGTCGAAGAGGCCGAGTTCGAACACGGCGAACAGGCCGACCGGCCCCGCCCCGACAATGAGTGCGTCCGTCTTGATTATATCGGTCATGCCAGGCGAGCCTCATTGTCAAACTGGGCCGAAACTGGCGCGAGACTGCATGAGCATTGGCCCGCTGCCAAGCGGCGGCGGGAAAAATCAGATGCTACGGGAGATCAACCCTGGCGAGCCGGCACGCGCACGACGAGGCCGTCAAGCGCGTCGCGCACCTTGATCTGGCAGGACAGGCGCGAGTTCGGCTGGACGTCATAGGCAAAGTCCAGCATGTCCTCTTCCATCGCCTCCGGCTCGCCGACCTCGGCCGTCCAGGCTTCGTCGACATAGACATGGCAGGTCGCGCAGGCGCAGGCGCCGCCGCATTCTGCCTCGATGCCCGGCACCGCGCTACGGATCGCATTCTCCATGACGGTCGAGCCGTTTTCGGCCTCGACATCGAAAGGAGTGCCGTCATGGGCAATGAAGGTCAGCTTGGTCATTTGTCACCTGAAGGGAGTCCCAGCCGAGATAATCACTCCGCCGGACAAGTCAACTGCCGCGCGAAAGCGCCGCTTTGTGACGTTTTTTCGGAAAGCTGGCCAAAGCACGCCCTGGCCCCGTCGATTCATCCCGGTGGCCGCTGCCGAGCGGCAGCCATTACCGGCTGATGGCGGCGATGAAATCGCGCACTTCCTCGATCAGGGTGCCGAGGCGCTTGAGGATGCGCGCATCTTCCGGCTGCTGTTCGATCGAGGTGGCGCAGTCGGCGATGGCAAAGGCGCCGACCCCGCGCGCCGAACCTTTCAGCCCATGCGCCAGAAGCAGTCGCTCCCTGATGTCGGCATCGACTATTCTGTCGCGGACGGAAAGCGCCTGCTGTACGAACAGTGCCAATACCTCCTGTTCGAGGGCGCGATCGCCCATTGTCTGACGGGCCAGATGGGCCAGATCCACTGGGCGCGAACGGGCCGGTCCCGACGCATCGCCGCCCGGCATTGAGAAGGCAATGCCGCTTTCACCGCGTACCAATTTGAAACTCCTTGTGCCGATCGCCGAAAAAACTAGGCGATTTCCGTCGCCAACGCGTTAATGAATGGGCTGGAAAATTGTTGCCGCTGAGGCGGTTAGATCACGTTGTCGTTAACCTTATATTTAAAGTTTTACGTATCTCGCGGAATGCATGTTTTCTTTACCCCTGTGTGTCATTACGATACGAAGGTCCATTTTCAGCCTCCTGCGTGGGATAAGACGAGCCAGAATCAGGCAAAAATAAGAAGTCCCTCGGCAGCTAGTACAGGGTAGCGAAGGCATGGCGAAGAAACCAACGACGACCAGAACTCTCGACAGCGACGTAGCCAGGGAACTCGAAAAGGCGCTAGACCTCGATCTCAGCGGAGACGGCAGCGGCGATCTCGATATCGCGGCGTCGATGGAAGATCTGGAAGCGCAGATATCGCAGGCCGCGGACGAACTGGCGCGCGAAGGCCGCCCCCAGAAGCCCGCTCCCGCTCAAAACGCGTCCGTCCAACAAAACCAGAGTGCGAAGCCGGCAGCCAAGCCCGCCGAGCTGCGCCCGGTCGAATCGCGCAACAGCGCCCAGCCAGCCGGCTTCAAGCCGGCAAACGATGACCGCCAAAAAGATTACAAGACGCTGCTGCACAGCCTCAACCGGCGCGCGTCGAGCACGATCTATTGGGTCGTGGCGTTCGTGTCGCTGGCCTGGATCGCCGGCGCCGGCGGCCTTGCCAATCTGCTGTTTGGCCCCAGCATCTGGAAAATTCGTACATTCGATCAAATCCTGGCCCGCCCTGAACTGATCGGCCTGGCGATCGCGGCAATCATACCGGTCGTCCTGTTTTGGGCCTTCGCGGCGATGATCCGCCGCGCGCAGGAAATGCGCATTGCCGCGCAGTCGATGACGGAGGTGGCTTTCCGCTTGGCGGAGCCGGAAAACCTCGCCCAGGATCGCGTGATGATGATCGGCCAGGCCGTTCGCCGTGAAGTGGCGGCGATGGGCGAAGGCATCGAGCGCACGCTGGCGCGCGCCGTCGAGCTCGAAACGCTGGTCCACAGCGAGGTCAACCAGATCGAACGCTCCTATTCGGAGAATGAATCGCGCATCCGGTCGCTGGTCGACGGGCTGGGCAGCGAGCGCGAAGCCGTCGTCACTCATGCCGAGCGCGTGCGCGCCTCGATCACCGGCGCGCATGAAACGCTGAAGGACGAGATCGGCGCCGCCTCCGACATTATTCGCGACTCTATCCTCAACGCGTCGACCAAGCTGTCGATGACGATCACCAATTCCGGCGACACGCTGATTGACCGCATCAATGAAAGCTCGATGTCGATCTTCGATTCCGTCGAAACCCGGCTGGATTCAATCACCGACAGGCTGTCGACATCGGGCGAAGCCTTTGCTTCGCTGCTCGACACCCGCATCGCCAAGCTGACGGACACCACAGACGGCCTGACCCGGTCGCTGACCGACCTGCTCGACGACCGCACCACAGGCATGGTGTCGCTGCTCGGCGGCGCCGCCCGCACCCTGAGCTCGGAATTCGAGTCCAGCCTGAACGGCATCGAGCGGACACTGGCCGAGCGCGGCCAGGCGCTGATCAGCGAATTTCAGACCCGCGCCGAAGCACTCGATACCGGCACGCAGAAGCTCAACGCCGCGCTCGAGGCGCGCGCCCGCCAGATCAACGAAACGCTGGTCGAGCGCGCCCGCGAGATCGCCCACACCTTTGCCGAGAGCAAGGATCATTTGTCGGCCATGATCGATCAGGGCAAGACCCAGATCGGCGCCGACATGGCCGACATCGTCTCGTCGACCTCGTCGATGCTCGAAGCCCGCGCCAGCGATTTCGCCGGCCGCATGGAAGCCGCCCGCCATGTCGTGTCGCGCTCATTCGACACCGACATCCAGCGGCTTGCCGATGCCCGTGTCGGCATCGAGGACGCCGTCGAAAACCACAGCCGCAAGCTGTCCGAAAGCCGCGAACGCATGGCGGCTGCCATGCAGGCAGACCTGGCGAAGTTCGCCGAGGGCCGCGCCGGCATCGATGCGGCCGTAACGAACCAGGTGCAGAAGCTGGCCGAAGGCCGCAACCTGATCTCGCGCGCCCTGGAAGAGGATCTGCGCAAGGTCAACGAGTCGCGCGCCGCCATCGACGCGTCGCTGGGCAGCCATCTCGAGCGGCTTGAAGAAGGCCGCAACCGGCTCAACCAGGCTTTGCATGAAGACTCCGGAAAACTTGTGCAAGCCCGTACGATCATTGACGAAATGGTCGCCGGACATGTCGGCAAACTGGCCGAAGGCCGCAACATTCTGTCGCGCGCCCTGGAAGCCGATCTCGGCAAGCTCGCCGACAGCCGCGCCTCGATTGACGGGCTGGTCGCCGGCCAGGTTGAAAAGATCGCCGAAGGCCGCGCCATCCTGACCAAGGCGCTCGAAAACGACATTATCGGCATCAAGGGCGTGATCGAGAACCACTCGGCGAAACTGGCCGAGGACCGCACCGAACTCAGCAAGGCGCTGGAGAACGACCTATCCGGCATCAGGGGCCTGCTCTCCGACCATTCGAGCCGGCTTGCCGACGATCGTGGCCTGTTGTCACAGACGCTCGAGGCCGACCTCGCCAAGCTCGCCGAGAGCCGGTCGAGCATCGACGGGCTGGTCGCCGGCCAGGTCGAGAAGCTGGCCGAGGGGCGCGATATCCTCAAGCGCGCGCTGGAAGCCGACCTCAACACCATCAAGGGTGCCATTGCGGGTCATTCCGACAAGGTGGCGGAAGAGCGCGGTCAGCTTTCCAAGGCATTGGAGGCCGACCTGCAAAATGTGAACAGCCTGATCGCCGACCACTCGAACCGGCTTGTCCAGGATCGTTCGACGCTATCCCAGGCGCTTAAGGATGACCTTCAGAATGTTAACAGCCTGATCACCGACCACTCGAGCCGGCTTGTCCAGGATCGTTCGACGCTATCCCAGGCGCTTCAGGACGATCTGCACAATGTCAGCGGCATCATGGCCGATCATCAAAACAGGCTCGTCCAGGACCGTTCGGCGCTCTCAAAGGCACTGGAAGACGACATCGCCAAACTGGCGGAGAGCCGCTCCAGCATCGATGGGCTGGTCGCCGGACAGGTCGAGAAGCTCGCCGAGGGCCGCGACATCCTCACACGGGCGCTCGAAGCCGATCTCAATGCGATCAGGAGCGCCATTGCCGACCAGTCGCAGAAGCTGAGCGAAAACCGTGGCGAGTTCGCACGGGTGCTGGAAGCGGATTTGG
Organism: Mesorhizobium sp. M0761; assembly: GCF_040320205.1. NCBI lineage: Bacteria > Pseudomonadati > Pseudomonadota > Alphaproteobacteria > Hyphomicrobiales > Phyllobacteriaceae > Mesorhizobium > Mesorhizobium sp. M0761. The sequence goes on along the minus strand of NZ_JAMYPF010000004.1, from coordinate 303,993 downwards.
AAAATGTCAACAGCCTGATCGAGGGCCACAGCGACAAGCTCGTCCGGGATCGCGCGACGCTGTCGAAGGCTCTCGAGGACGACCTCGCCAAGCTGGCCGAGAGCCGGTCGAGCATCGACGGACTGGTCGCAGGCCAGGTCGAGAAGCTGGCCGAGGGCCGAGACATCCTGAAACGTGCGCTGGAAGCCGACCTGCAGAAGCTGTCGGCAAGCCGCGGTGAGGTTGACGACATCATCGCCGGCCATGTCGGCAAGCTGGCCGAAGGCCGCAACATGTTGACCCAGGCGCTGGAAGACGATCTGGCAAAGCTCGCCGACATACGCAAGGACGTCGACCGCTCTCTGTCGGGCCATATCGACCAGATTGCCGGCAGAAGCACCGATATCTCGGCGGCAATCGCTGCCGATGTCGAGAAAATCGAGCAGGCCTTCAGCAAGCAGACCGGCATCATCGAAGAGCGCGCCGGAACCATGGAGCGCGCGTTGTCGGTGGGTGTCGACAATGTCCGCAGCGTGCTTGAAAAGAGCGCCGTCTTCGTTGCCGGCGCGCTCCGTGAGAAGGTGATGGAAGTCACCAGCGCGCTGCACGAACAGGCCGGTGCTGCCTTCAGTGATGCCGACCGCAAGATCGCCGAGCGTGCCGAGCAGACCTCGGCCGCCCTTTTGGCCCGGGCCGAGGACATCGCCCGGACCTTCGAGGACGCGGATCGCCGTCTGCACGCCCGTGCCGAGGACACATCGAGCGCCCTGCTTGCTCGCGCCGAGGATACGACGAATGCCTTGCTTGCTCGCGCCGAAGACACGACGAGCGTGCTGCTTGCCCGGCATGACGAGACGTCGAACTCGCTGCTCGCCCGCGCCGAAGAAACGGCCGGACGGCTGGCTGCCCGCGCCGGCGAGATCGCCGGCACGTTCGACGCCGCCGACCAGAAGCTGGTCGCCCGCGCGGTCGAGACGGCGCAGTCGCTGGCCGACCGCGCCGGCGACATCCTGCGTAACTTCGAGGGTGCCGACCAGCGGCTGAGCATGCGCATCGGCGAATCCGCCGAAGCGCTGGCCGCCCGCGCCTCGGACCTTGGCCGCATCTTCGACGCCGCCGACCAACAGCTGATCTCGCGCATCGCCGAGGGTTCGGACGCGCTGTCAGCCCGCGCCACCGAGATCAGCCGCATCTTCGACGAGGCCGATCACCGCCTGGTGTCGCGCATCGCCGACTCCACGTCGACGATCGGCGAGCATGCCGACAACATCGTCGGCGCCTTCGCCAGCACCGAGCAGCGTGTTGCCGAACGCGCACGCCAGACCGGCCAGGAACTTGCCGTCCACGCCCGCGAGATGGAGCAGGCTCTTGCCGGCGCCGATGAGCGACTGGCCGCGAGCGTTGCGTCCGCAGCTTCGCGCGTCGAGGAACAGGTCGCCAACGTCGAGAACCGCCTTCTTTATACGACGGAGACGATGGGTCAGAAGCTCAACGAGCAGGTTTCCAGCGCAGAAGCTCAGCTGATCTCGCGCGCCAACACGATTGCGGAGACTTTTACCGCGGTCGGCCAGCACATCGGCCAGAGCACCAACGACGCTGCCAAGACCATCGGCACCAATACCCGCGAGCTCAACACGATGCTGGCGGCGCGTTCGGCCGAGATGGCGAAGATCCTGGACGAAACCGCGCGGCCGCTGGTCGAGCGCTTCGCCCAGGGCGGCTCGGAACTGCAAAAGAGCATGGAAGAGGTCACCGAACGCGCGACCGAGAAGCTGCGCAGCGAAAATGCCGCCCTCGTCAACGCGCTCGCCAGCCGCACCGCCGAAACGCTGTCGGCCGTCGAAGGCGCGCGCTCGTCGCTCGCCGATAGCGTCGCCGACCTCATCGGCCGCATGAGCGTCTCCAGCTCGCAGCTTGGTGAGCTGATCGAACAGGCGGCGATCAACCTCGGCCAGGTTGACGAACGTCTGAGCGGCAGCACGCAAAGCTTCGCGGCAACCACCGAAAAGGCCGCGCAGACCTTCGCCAGCTCGGCCCGCCTGGTCGATTCGAACACGACGCGGCTTACCGAACTGTCGTCGTCGACCCTGCGCGAAGTGGCCTCGATCGCCACCAAGTTCGACGAGCACAGCCGCTTGCTGTCCTCGGCCTCGGATCTGTTGAGCTCGGCGCAGAGCAATCTGGAGCACACGCTTGAGCGGCAGTCGTCGCTCGAAGATCTCGCCGTCGGCCTGGTCAAGAAGTCGGAAGACCTCGAGAAGGTGATGCGTTCGTTCGAAAACCTTGTCGGCCAGACGATGCAGAATGCCGAAGGCAAGACGCTGGCATCAGCCGACAAGATCCGGATCGCCATAACGGAAGTGGTCGATTCGGCAACCAGCCGGTTCGCCGATGCGACCGAGGAGATGCGGCGCACCGCAAGCTCGATCAAGAGCGAGCTCGACCTCACCCGCGCCGAGCTCAAGAAGGGCGTCATCGAGATGCCGGAAGAGGCCAAGGAATCGACCTCGGCGATCCGCCGTGCCGTTGCCGAGCAGATCAACGCGCTCAAGGAACTTTCGGATATCGTTGCGAAATCGGGACGCGGCGGCGACAATGCCGAACCGCGCGCCCTGCGCCCGGCGCCGCAGGCGCCAGTGCAGCGCCCGGCCGAGCCGGTACGCCGCCCGCCGCCGGCGCCACAGCCGGAGCGCCCTGCTCCGCAGGCGCCGCTCGGCGGCCTGCGTGGCACGCTCGATATCGAACGCCCTGCCGAAGCACCGCGCCAGCGCGACGCCAACGCCCGCACGCCGCAAGGCGGCTGGGTGCGCGATCTCCTGACCGGAGCATCGCGCGAGGAGGAAGTCGCCAGGCCGGCAGCGCCCGCGGAAGCACCGCGCGCAACTCCCGCCCAGCGCTCGCCGCTGCATGTCATGGAGTCGCTCAACTCGCTCTCGGTCGATATTGCCCGGGCGATCGACCACGACGCCTCGATCGAGCTGTGGAACCGCTACCGGCGCGGCGAGCGTGACGTGTTCACGCGCCGCCTCTACACGCTCAAGGGCCAGCAGACCTTCGACGAAATCCGCCGCAAATATCAGGCAGAGGCGGAGTTCCGCACCGCTGTCGACCGCTACTGCGACGATTTCGAGAAGCTGCTCAAGGACGTCTCGCGCAACGACCGCGACAACATCATGGCGCAGACCTACCTGACGTCGGACACCGGCAAGGTCTACACCATGCTGGCCCATGCGAGCGGCCGTTTGCACTGATTGAGGCGACACCACAGACAAGGCGGGAAGTTCCCGCCTTTTCTTTGTGCAAAATCGTCGGTCTGCGCTGCCCCTCATCCGCCGGCCGGCACCTTCTCCCGTATAGCGACGGGGAGAAGGGAGATGGCATCAGCCTCGCCGCCCATACTGGAACGGTGACAATTGGCGAAATCATTGGCGGCGGCGTTCTTTCTCCCGTCACTATACGGGGAGAAATGCCCGGCGGCGCAATGAGGGTCAGCGCGAACCTGCGATATTTGGTCGAGTGATGGCTAACGCGACGAACGATCGTTCGAAGCCTCGACCGGCTCAGATCACCGAATCCGTCCAGCCCACAATATCCTTCGCCGCCTCGCCGAAGGCGCTGTCGAGCGCGTTGACATAGGCCGGATTGCCGCTGCCCGAAACGGGAGCGGATGCGGTGAAGCTCTTCGAGGCGCGCACCTCGCCGTTGCGGTCATTCAGGATGCGCACGAAGAGATTGACCTCGGCATGCTCGCCACCATTGACGCGGACTTCGAAGGAGCGGATCTCGACGATCACCTGGTAGTCGATCGCCAGCCCCTCGCCCGGCTTGCCGACGCCGGCAAAGCTGCCGGAGCGCTGGAAGGTTTCGGCGAGCCTCGCCTGCACGATCAGCGGCAGCCGGTCGGCCCATTGCGCGCCCTTGAGATACTGGATCGAGCGATCTGACGGCTTGATGACGATGTTCTGGCTGTCCAGCGCCTTGAGCGCGGAGGGCTGGGCGATCAGGATCTGGCGGCGGCTGTGGCCACGGGCGTCGATCGACGGGGCGGACAGCTCGAACGTATCGAGCGGCGCCGGCTTGCCTCCCAATGCCGCGCAACCAGCCAGCGTCAAGCCAAGCAAAACGACTGCCGATCTATACCCACCCAACCCGAACGTCACGCGTGATCCCCACTGTCCCCGGATCGTATGATGAATCCGCATCCGCGGTCCATGTAATTGCTGCGGGCGGGCACGGAAGTCAACGCCGTGCCCTGCCATCGAACTGCCGGACCTCGCCGTCGCCGCCCGACAGGATGCGCTGCGGGTTGCGGCTGAGATCGGTCACCGCCTCTTCGATGCGGCTGATCGAACGCCGGCTGTCCTGGACCAGCGCCTCGACATTCGACAGGCCCTGGCCCGAGAAGCGCGCAATATTGTCGGTGATCGTGCCAAGCCGGGCGTTCAGCGTGTCGGCGACCTGCTTGAACGACTTCAGCGTGTCCCTGGCATCGGCCATGACGCCGTCGGCCTGGCCCGAACCGAGCAGCGTATCGACCCTTTTCAGGATGCCGTCGACGCGCACCGAGGCATCGTTGAGGCGCGACGCAAGCTGTTTGGCGTCCTTGATCGTCTCGTCGATGTCGTCGGCCCGGTCGGCGAACTTGTCGGTCACCTGGGCGATGTCGGCGGCGGCCTTGTTGGCATTTTCGCTGGCCTTCTGAATGTTGGCGAGCGCCACGCGCACTTGTGCCGGATCGATGCCGTCGAGCACATTGTCGACCTTTGCCAGCGTGCCTTGCGTGCGCTTGGCGAAATCGTTGACCGAGCCGACCGCGGTATCGATGTTCTTGATCACGCCGTCGAGCTGTCCGCTGGTCTCGTTCAGATTGGCGGTGACGGCGTCCACATTGGCGACGATGCTCTTGATCTTGTCCTTGTCGACGGCATTGAGCAGGCCTTGGGCAGCCTTCAGTGTGCCGTCGAGCTTGCCGGATACACCCTTCAACTCGTCCGACAGCGCGCTGACGGCGGTCAGGAACTTGTCGATGCCATCGGCATTCCTGGCCAGCGCATCGGAAAATGTCTGGGCGTTCTTGACGGTCTGGGTCAGCGGCCCGCGCACATCCCTGGTGAAACCTTCGAGTTCGGAAAGCACCTTGTCGGCACGGGTGAAGATATTCTGCGCCGTCTGCAGCAGGTTGGTGACCGCCGATGGATTGGCGACGATCTCGGCGGTCCTGCCTTCCTTTGCCGCCTCTTCCAGCAGATTTGGTTCCTTTGGATCGGCGCCCTTCAATTCGATGTTGACCTGGCCAGCAAGGCTGGCGATGCCGATATCGGCCTGCGTCGATTTGGTGAGCGGCGTTGTCTGGTCGATCTCGGTCGTAGCAATGGCGGCATTGGGGTCATTGCGGTCGAAATAGACGCGCTTGACCACCCCGACCTTGACGCCGTTGAACAGCACCAGACTGCCGGGGCCGAGGCCGGAGGCCGAACCCTGAATGCGCACGCGCAGCTCCGCCGTCTCGCCGCGATCACCGATCTGGGCGGTCCAATAGACGAACCCGAACGCCGCCAGGATTGCAGCCAGGGTGAAAATGCCGACAATTACGTAGTTGGCTCTGGTTTCCATTGCCCCACTTATGTCTATGCGCGCGCGGCAAGATCAAGTTGCCGAGCGCGTTTTCCGCGGAAATAGGATTTGACCCACGGTTCTTCGCTTTTCAGCATGTCGTCGATCGTGCCTTCGACCAGGATTTTCTTGTTGCCGAGCACCGCCACGCGGTCGCAAGCGGTAAACAGCGTGTCGAGATCGTGCGTCACCATATAGACCGTCAGATCCATTGTATCGCGCAGCTTGACCACCAGTTCGTCGAATTCGGACGCGCTGATCGGGTCGAGGCCGGAAGTCGGCTCGTCGAGGAAGACGATGTCGGGGTCGAGCGCCAGCGCCCGCGCCAGGGCGGCGCGCTTGATCATGCCGCCCGAAAGCTCCGAGGGAAATTTTTGCGCGGCGTCCGGCGGCAGGCCGACCAGTTCGATCTTGAGCAAGGCCAGTTCGTCCATCAGTTTCTTCGGCAGATCGAGATATTCGCGCATCGGCACCTGCACGTTTTCCTGCACGGTCAACGCCGAAAACAGGGCGCCGTGCTGGAAAAGCACGCCAAGGCGCATGTCGATGCGCAACCGTTCGATGTCGCTGGCCTTTTCGAGGTCGAGGCCAAACAGCTTGATCGTGCCGGACTGCTTGTGCAGCAGGCCGAGAATCGTGCGCAGCAGCACCGATTTGCCGGCGCCCGAGGCGCCGACGAAACCGAGGATTTCGCCGCGCTTGATGTCGAGCGCCAGTTTGTCGAGGATCAGCTTGTCGTCCAGGGCAACGGTGATGTCGCGCACCGACAGCACGATATCGCTTTCGCCCGTTCCCTGCATAGCCTTGGTCGCCTTTGAGTTTCTGCGCATCATGTCAGAACTCGATCGATGCGTAGAAGATGGCAAAAAGGCCATCGAGGATGATGACAACGAAGATCGATTTCACAACCGAGGCGGTGACGTGCAGACCCAGCGATTCGGCGCTGCCGCCGACCTTCATGCCTTCTACGGAAGCAATGGTGCCGATGATCATGGCCATGAACGGCGCCTTGATCAGCCCGGCGAAGATGGTGCTGATATCGATCGCGCCGCGCAGCCGGTCGATGAAGGCCGTCGGCGCAATACCGGAATAAAGCCAGGCGGCTAGGATGCCGCCGCCAAGAGCGGCAAAATTGGCGACGATGGTGAGACAGGGCAGCGCGATCACCAGCGCCACCAGGCGCGGAAACACCAGCACGCCGATCGGGTTGAGGCCGATGACCTTCAGCGCGTCGACCTCCTCGCGCATCTTCATCGAGCCGATCTCGGCGGTGATGGCGCTGCCGGAGCGGCCGGCGATCATGATGGCGGTCATCAGCACGCCGAGTTCGCGCAGGATCAGCACGCCGACCAGATCGACAACGAAAATGTTGGCGCCGAAATAATTGAGCTGGTAGGCGCCCTGCTGGGCGACGATGGCGCCGACGATCGCCGACATCAGCACCACCACGGGGATGGCGCCGACCCCCATGCGATCGATCTGGTTGAAGATCGCCGCCGGATTGATGGCATGGCCGCGCCCGAGCTTCATCTGGGCGCCGCCGATGGTGGCGCCGAGGATGTTCATCGAGGCGAGGAAATCGTCGCGCATCTCATAGATGCGGCGGCCGACCGCCTCCAGCCCGCGGAGGATGATGTTGGGGCGCCGGACGCCGCGCGATTCGGGCTCGCGCCGGACAGCTTCGCCAACGGCGCCGAGCAGGATCGAGGCGACATCGCTTTGCCCCTGCATCTTGATCTCGACACCCTTCTTTTCGAAGACACTGACCAGGCGATCGATCAGCCAGGCTCCGGCGGTGTCCATCTTCTCGATGTGGGAAAGATCCAAAGCGAGCGTCTGGAAGCCTTTGCGCTGCTCGATCTTGCGCATCTCGGCGTCGATCAGCGCCACTGTCGTCGTCGTCCAGATGCCGGAGAAAGCGCAGCCGAGGACGCCGCCCTCCTCGCCGACCGCAACGCGGGGCTGGTGGTCGGCCTCCTTGGCGGCGTTGCCGCTTGCGTCGCGTTTGCCGATGGTCAACATGGCGTCCTGTTTAGCCTGACGGGTCGTACCTGTCGATTTGCCGACGACGCGTTGTCGCATAGCCGGAGCAGAAAATTATGGCGCGTGTCATTTCGGTTGAGGCCGAGCGTTTTCCCATTGCCGGCACCTTCACCATCTCGCGCGGGTCGAAGACCGAAGCCGAAGTCATTAGCTGCACGATCAGTGATGGGGACAATCGCGGATGGGGCGAATGCGTCCCCTACAAGCGCTATGGCGAGACCATGGAGGGGGTGCGCGACGCCATCGAGGCCATGCGCCGGCAGATAGAAGGCGGCATCAGCCACAAGGACCTGCTCGATGCGATGCCGGCGGGTGCTGCCCGCAACGCCATCGATTGCGCCTTGTGGGACCTGGAGGCGAAGATCAGCGGCGTTGCGGTCGCGGACGCCATCCACGCTGTGCCCTTGTCGGCGCTGGAGACGGCCTACACGCTGTCGCTGGGCGAGCCGGAGGCAATGGCGGCGCAAGCCCGCGCCAATGCCGGGCGGCCGCTGCTCAAGGTCAAGATCGGCGGCGACAACGACATGGCCCGCATCCGCGCCGTGACCGAAGCGGCGCCCGACAGCCGCATCATCCTCGACGCCAATGAAGGCTGGACCGATGCCAACATCATCGAGAATCTCGCTTTCGCCGCCGAACATGGCATAGCCCTGATCGAACAGCCGCTTCCCGCCGGCCATGATGCCATCCTGCGCCACATCGCGCATCCGGTGCCGATCTGCGCAGACGAAAGCGTCCACGAGGCGAAGGACCTCGAAGCGCTTGTCGGCCTCTATGACGCCGTCAACATCAAGCTCGACAAATCCGGCGGCCTGACCGCCGCCCTTACCCTTCGCAACCGCGCCCGGGAGCTGGGATTCGGCGTGATGGTCGGCTGCATGGTTGGCACGTCGCTGGCGATGGCGCCGGCAGTGCTTTTGGCGCAAGGCGCCGACTTCGTCGACCTCGACGGTCCGCTGCTGCTTGCCCGCGACCGCCAGCCCGGCCTCGTGTACCAGGGGTCGCTGGTGTCACCGCCTGACAGGATGCTGTGGGGCTGAACGCGCGGCGAGCCCGATCAGCGCCAGGCCGACGATGGCGATCGGGATCATCGCCAGGAAGCCGTCGACGCCGTAGCGCTCATAAAGCGGGCCGGACGCCAGCGTCACCGCCGCCATGAAGAAGCCGTTGAAGAAATAAGCAATGCCTTGCGCGGCACCAGTGCGCTCTTCCGAAACCGTTTCGCCGATCATCTTCTGCAGGCCGATCAACACCATCGCCACCGACACCGAATGCAGGGTCTGGACGCCGAAGAAGCCGGCGACGCCAAGCCCGAGTGGCCAGATCAACGGAAAGGCGATCCAGCGCACGATGGAGCCGACGCCGGCGATCAGCATCACCTTGACGACTGAGACGGAGGCAAAAATACGGTTGAAAAACACGAACATGCAGACCTCGGCCACTACGCCCCAGGCCCACAGCAGGCCAACGACGGAATCGCTGATGCCGACCGATTTCCAGTAGATGGAGACAAAGCCGTAAAGGAAGGCATGGCTGGCGGTGATGATGCCGACGCCGAGGGTGAAATACAGGAAATACCGAATGAGAAGGCTCGGCGCCTGATGCTGGATATCGGCGGCAGATAGCGGCGAAGCGCGGCGCGGGCGGCCAAGCCGCGGCGCCAGCAATCCGGCGACGAGCGCGGCACACAATGCCGCAAAGATGATTACCGGCACGGCCTGCGGGCTCGTCCAGGCGAGGATAAAGCCGCCTGCGACATTGGCGCAGAGATAGGATATCGAGCCCCATTTGCGCATCGCGGTGTAGTTCGAGCCGAAGCGGCGCACACCCGACAGCGCGAGCGAATCGGCGATCGGCGAATGCGGCGTCCACACCACCGTCAGCGCCAGCGATACGGCAAGCACCATGGCGTAGGTCGGGTTGAGGAAATAGCCGGCGGAAAGCACCATCGTCGCGGCCACCAGCGCGATATAGACATCCGCCCTGTCCTTCGCCCGGTCGGCCAGCGCGGTCAGCAGGGGTGTTGTCACCACGCGCAGGAACATCGGCGCCGCCAGGATGATGGCGATCTGCTCGGCGTGGAAACCCTGGGCATGCAGCCACAGCGGGAAATAAGGCACATGCGTTCCCAGCGACACGAATAATGTCGCGAAGATCAGACTCATGCGCAGTTCGAAATGGCGCGGCTTGACGAGTTGTTCGGGCGAGAGCGGCGGCAGCGACATGAATCGATCCAATTACGCTGCACAAAGGGCTGCAACGCAGATCGATCCCTTAACATGCGCGAAAGCGGTCCGAAACTGCCTGGACCAGTCGATTAACAGGAGGGTTATGCCGCTTCGACGACCCTGTCTTCGATCAGCAAGGGGATGAACGGCTCGTCCGGTACTTCGGGCAGCACCAGCGCCCAGTGGATGATCTCCATCTTGCCGTCGAAATGTTCGACCACCGCCGTGCAGCTCTCTACCCAGTCGCCGGTGTTGATGTACTGCACATCCTCATAAGTCTCGATGGCGGCGTGATGGATGTGGCCGCAGATGACGCCGTCGACATGCGAGCGGCGGGCCTCCTCGGTCAGCACCGTCTGGAACGAGCCGATGAAGTTGACCGCGTTCTTGACCTTGACCTTGGCCCAGGACGAGAACGACCAGTAAGGGAGACCCAGCAAATGGCGGAGCTTCGTCACCACGCGGTTGACCATCATCGCGGCGTCATAGGCGTAGTCGCCGAGGTAGGCCAGCCAGCGTGCATTGTGGACGACGGTGTCGAACTGGTCGCCGTGGATGACCAGCAGGCGCCTGCCATCGGCGGTTTCGTGGATGGCGCGGTCGGCAACGACGATGCCGCCGAAATGCACGCCTTGGAACTGGCGCGCGAATTCGTCGTGATTACCGGCGATATAGGTGATCGAGGTGCCCTTTCGCGCCTTGCGCAGCAGTTTCTGGACGACGTCATTGTGGCTCTGCGGCCAATGCCAGCTGCGCCGCAGCCGCCAGCCGTCGACGATGTCTCCGACGAGATAGATGATATCGGCGTCGTGATACCGCAGGAAATCGATCAGGAACTCGGCCTTGGCCGCCTTCGATCCGAGATGCAGGTCGGATATGAACATGCTGCGGAAAGTGCGGGTTTCTGTACCGGACATCAGATCGTCACCGTTGCTTTCGCGCAGGCTATGCCCCGATTCATGCAACAACCGTATGACGGTTGCGATTGGGCCAGCCAAAGGGCTAGCGTGCCGCGCCATTCACAGGAGAAAATCGTCATGGATCTTGGCATCAAGGGCAAGAAGGCCATCGTCTGCGCATCGAGCAAAGGGCTTGGCCGCGGCTGCGCCACGGCGCTGGCCGAGGCCGGTTGCGATCTCGTTGTCAACGGCCGCAATGCCGAGCTGCTGGCAAAAACCGCAGCCGAACTGCGCGAACGCTACGGCGTGAAGGTGACCGAGATCGTCGGCGACGTCTCGAAACCCGACGTGCAGCACGCGCTCCTTGCCGCCTGCCCCGACCCGGATATCCTGGTCAACAACAATGGCGGCCCGCCCTTGCGCGATTTCCGCGAGCTCGACCGCGCAAAGATCCTCGAAGGCGTGACGCAGAACATGGTGACGCCGATCGAACTGGTGCAGGCCGTGATCGACGGCATGGCCAAGCGCGGCTTCGGCCGCATCGTCAACATCACCTCGCTGTCGGTCTACGTCCCGATTCCCGGCCTCGATCTGTCGTCCGGCGCGCGAGCCGGGCTGACTTCGTTCCTCGCCGGCGTGGCACGAACGGTGATCGACCGCAACGTCACCATCAACAGCCTGCTGCCGGGCAAGCTCGACACCGACCGGCTGCGCGGCCCGCATGAGGCCGGCACGATGGAAGACCCGGCAGCGGCCGCAGCGCGCAAGACCCGCATCAGCGCCGACGTTCCGGCCAAGCGGCTCGGCACGCCGGAAGAGTTCGGCCAGATCTGCGCCTTTCTGTGCTCGGTCCATGCCGGTTATCTCACCGGCCAGAACATCCCGGTCGATGGCGGCCTCTATGTCAGCGCGTTCTGAAGGGCTCGATGGATAATCGGCAGGATTTCAGCGCAATCATCTGAAATAGTTCGATCTTTCCGGACCGGGTTGTTTTAGCCGCCCTTGCGTCATTTGGCGTCGCGAAAAACCATTTTTGCGTGCTAAAAGGCTGCAAAGCAGGTTTGAGGGAGCGGCCGCATGGAAGGCGAGAACAAGAAAACGGCACGTTCGGACCTCGACGAAGCCGCCCTCTACTTCCACAAGCATCCAAGGCCGGGAAAGCTCGAGATTCAGGCAACCAAGCCGCTCGGCAACCAGCGCGATCTGGCGCTGGCCTATTCGCCGGGTGTTGCCGCGCCCTGCCTCGAAATCCGCGACAATCCGGCAACCGCGGCCGATTATACAGCGCGCGCCAATCTGGTCGGCGTCGTCTCCAACGGCTCGGCCGTGCTCGGGCTCGGCAATATCGGCCCGCTCGCCTCCAAGCCGGTGATGGAAGGCAAGGCGGTGCTGTTCAAGAAATTCGCCGGCATCGACGTCTTCGACATCGAGATCGACGCGCCGGGCATAGAGCGCATGGTCGAGACGATCTCGGCGCTGGAGCCGACTTTCGGCGGCATCAATCTCGAGGACATCAAGGCGCCCGAATGCTTCGAGGTCGAGGCGCAGTTGAAGGCCCGCATGGGCATTCCCGTCTTCCATGACGACCAGCATGGCACCGCCATCATCGTCGCCGCCGCCGTGCTCAACGGGCTGGAATTCGCCGGCAAGACCATTTCCGACATCAAGATCGTCACCTCAGGCGCCGGTGCGGCAGCGCTCGCCTGCCTCAACCTGTTGGTCTCGCTTGGCGCCAAGGTAGAGAACATCTGGGTCACCGACCGCTTCGGCGTTGCCTACAAGGGCCGCACCGACGAGATGGATCGCTGGAAAGACCCCTATGTGAAGGACACCGAGGCGCGCACGCTGGCCGATGTGATCCCTGGCGCCGACGTTTTTCTCGGCCTGTCGGCCGCCGGCGTGCTGAAGCCGGAATTGCTTGATCATATGGCGCCTAAGCCGTTGATCCTGGCGCTGGCCAACCCCAATCCCGAAATCATGCCGGAGGTCGCGCGCGCCGCTCGTCCGGACGCGATGATCTGCACCGGCCGTTCCGATTTTCCCAATCAGGTCAACAACGTGCTTTGTTTTCCTTACATCTTCCGCGGTGCGCTGGACTGCGGCGCCAGCGCCATCAACGAGGAGATGAAGATGGCCGCGGTCCGGGCGATCGCCGCGCTTGCCCGCGAAGAACCGTCCGACGTCGCCGCCCGCGCCTATTCCGGCGAGACGCCGATCTTCGGACCCGACTTCCTTATCCCCTCGCCCTTCGATCCCCGCCTGATCCTGCGCATCGCGCCGGCGGTGGCCAAGGCTGCCTGCGGCACCGGCGTCGCGACCCGGCCGATCACCGACTTCGCCGCCTATATCGACCAGCTCAACCGCTTCGTCTTCCGCTCCGGCCTAGTGATGAAGCCGGTGTTTTCCTCGGCCAAGGCGTCGACCGCCAAGCGCGTCATCTATGCCGACGGCGAGGACGAGCGCGTGCTGCGCGCAGCCCAGGTGGTGCTGGAGGAAGGCATTGCCGAGCCGATCCTGATCGGCCGCCCGCATGTCATCGAGGTCAGGCTGAAGCGCTACGGCCTGCGTATCAAGCCGGGCGTCGATTTCGGCCTGATCAACCCGGAAGACGATCCGCGCTACCGCCATTATGTCGACCTGTTGATCGAGCTTGCCGGCCGGCGCGGCGTGACGACGGAGGCCGCGCGCACCATGGTGCGCACCGACAATACGGTGATTGCGGCACTGGCGCTGAAGCGCGGCGATGCCGACGCCATGATCTGCGGCCTCGAGGGCCGTTTCGAGCGGCATCTGCGCAATGTGACGCTGGTCATCGGACCACGCGCGGGCGTCAAGGACCGCGACCTGTCGACGCTGTCGATGCTGATCTCGCAGCGCGGCATCATCTTCCTCACCGACACCCATGTCTCGGTCGACCCGACGGCCGAGGAAATCGCCGAAATGACCATATTGGCGGCGGAGGAAATCCAGCGCTTCGGCATCGAGCCGAAGGCAGCGCTGCTGTCGCATTCGGATTTCGGCTCGCGTGATTCTCCCAGCGCGCTGAAGATGCGGCAGGCAGCGGCGATCCTGGCGCGCGTTGCGCCCGACCTGCAATGCGACGGCGAGATGCATGCCGATTCAGCCCTGTCGGAGCATCTGCGCCAGCGCGTCTATCCGCATTCGCGGCTGAAGGGCGAAGCCAATCTCCTGGTGTTCCCCAACCTCGACTCCGCCAACATCACGCTGACCGCGCTGCGCACGATGATGGACGCGCTGCATGTCGGGCCGATCCTGCTTGGCACCGACAAGCCGGCGCATATTTTGACGCCGTCGGTGACCTCGCGCGGCGTCGTCAACATGACGGCGCTTGCGGTGGTCGAGGCGGCGCACAAGGCACAGGCGGTGGTTCATTTCAACTGACGCCGTCAGGCAGGCACGAAACGGTAATGCCCGGTCTGCTTGAAGGCGAACAGCGTGTCCTCCTCGCGGGCGCCCGACCCGATATTGTGGATGACCAGCGGCCTTCCCGGCACGTCCGCCGAGCGTTCGGATGAGACGATGACGATGTGCGGCAGGTTGCCGGGCAGCATCTGGGTGACAAGATCGCCCGGCTGAAAGTCGGCAGGATCCTCGCTTACGGCCAAGGAAGCACCCTTGCGCCCGAAAAAGGCGGCAAGGTTGCCGACCCGTCGGTGATCGATGTTGCGGTCGGTCGCTTTCAGACCCCAGGTCTTGGGATAGGCGGCGAAATTGGCGGCCATATCCTCATGCACCAGTTTCTGCAGGTCGAGATTGAAGGCGCGGCGATAGGCGCGCACAATGACATCCGTGCACACGCCCCTATCCGGCGCGACGTCGCCGCCGGGATAGCCGAGGCGGACATAGGCCGGGTCGTAGAAGGTGGTGACGCCGATCTGCTCACGCCCGGCTTCGACCAATTTGCTGCGCCAGTCCGGAGCGGCTGGATTTTCCTGCGCCCGGACGGCGGGCGCCGCCAGGCACAACAGACCGAACTGCAGCGCGGTTCGACGGGTAATCGCGATCATGCCAGCTCCCCGGGGCATTGCTGGATCGTGGGATAATTCCGGGGCGATTGCGCCTTTTTCATGCAGCGGTGAGATCGCACAGTTGCCGCCCTATCCAAACGCCTCCTGCAACGCGTCTATGGGCTAAGACCATCTTTGGTTGTAGATTGAGGGAACGGTTAACGGCGAATCCGGTAGACAGGCAGGCAAGCGGGGTTCGGGCAATGACGGGCGGACGATGGAGGCTGAAGCACCTGGCTGCGCTGCTCGGAGCGCTTGTGCTTTCGGCCGTCGCCACCACTGAACCGCAGGCCGCCTCCCGCGTTTGCCGTCAACTGGAAGCCGAGCTTGCTTCTTCATCGAATGGCGGCGGCAATTCCAGCATGGTGCGGAAGTATGACAAGGCCATCTCCCGCCAGTTCGAACAGCTATCAAAGGTGCGCGGTCGTGCGAGCGATGCGAATTGCGGGTTTTCGCTGTTTTCGCGCAATGTCAGCCAATGTGCTGCGCTGAACAGCAGCATCGATCGCATGAACGCCAATCTCGATGCGTTGCAAGCCAAGCGCGCGCAGCTTGCCGGCGGCGGCTCGCGGCGCGACCGCGGCCGCATCCTGGCCGCGCTCGACGCCAATGGCTGCCGTGACGAGCCCGCGCCGCGCCGGGAGCCGCTGCAGGAAGCCAGCCGCGAACCCGACGACGGCAATCTGTTCGACCAGCTTTTCGGCGGCAACCGGCAGATCGACACGCTCGATCAGCCCGATGATCCCGGCGAGGAGCGCAATGTGCGCCGGGTGCTCAATCAGCCCGGCGTGCCGGATTTCCCGACGGTCGGCGGCGAGTTCCATACGAGCTGCGTGCGCACCTGCGACGGCTATTTCTTCCCGATGTCGAACTCGGCTTCGCTCGGCGATTTCGAGCGCGACCAGAAGAATTGCGAATCGAGCTGCCCCGGCACCGAAATGCAGGTGTTCTATTCGCGCGGCATGGAAGACGATTCGGCCAACATGACGTCGTCGGTGACCGGCAGGCCCTACAGCGAGTTGCCGACCGCCTATCTCTACAAACAGCCCAACATGTCGCGGCCGCTGGCTTGTGGCTGCAATGCGCAGGCCGGAAATTTCGAGATCATCGGCGGCAACCCGCCACCGCCCGAGCAATCGCAGCCTGATACCGAGACAACGCCATTCATTCCGGTGCCGGCGGCCAAACCCGATCCGGGCGCGGATCCGGAGACGCTGGCGAACGTACAAGGCGGGCTCGACCGCGCCGCCATCAAGCGCCTTGCCGTCAAGCCGGTGGTGTCGCCGGTGTCGCTGATCCCGCCGGACCAGCGCAAGGTCAGGGTCGTCGGGCCAGCGTTCCTTCCCGACCCAGCAGCGGCAATAGATCTGCAAGCTCCGGCCCGGAAGCAAGTCCGGTAAGCGCCAGCCTGAGCGGCATGAACAGCGCCTTGCCCTTTCGGCCGCTGGCTTCCCTGATCCTGGCCGTCCAGTCTTTCCAGACCGTACCGGTCCACGGCTCTTCCGGCAACAGGTCGAAGGCCTGCTGCAGGAAGTCGCGATCCTCGCCGGAAAATTCCGGCGCCGGCTGCGGGCCGTCGGCAAGGATGCGCCACCAGCCGACCGCGTCGCTCAGCCGGTCGAGATTGCCGCGCACCGCCAGCCAGAACGGCTCGGCCTTGTCGCCGGAGATGCCGAGCACGATCAGCCGGTCCCGCGCCTCGGAAAACGGCATGTGGTGCATGAGCGCACGATTGAGCACGAACAGCTCGTCCGGGTCGAATTTGGCCGCCGATTTCGACGTGGCGGCGGGATCGAAGCGCGCGGCCAGTGCCGGCATGTCATGCACCGCCGCGACATTTTCCGAGGTGCCGACAAGGACGGCCAGCGAAGCCACAGCCATCGGCTCGATGCCCTCCTCGCGCAGGCTTTCGATCGACAGCGCACCGCTGCGCTTCGACAGGCCCTCGCCCGAGGCCGTGGTCAAGAGATTGTGGTGGCCGAAGACAGGCGGCTCGGCGCCCAATGCCTTGAACAGCGCGATCTGCACGCCGGTGTTGGTGACGTGGTCGTCGCCGCGGATAACATGAGTGACCCCCATCTCGACGTCGTCGACGACCGATGGCAGCGTGTAGAGATAAGTGCCGTCCTCGCGCCGCAGCACCGGATCGGACAGTGAGGCCAGATCGACGGTTTCCTCGCCGCGCACCAGATCGTTCCAGTGCACTTCGGTGCGTTCGGGCTGCAGCGGATCGCTGGTGAAGTTGGGCAGCAGAAAGCGCCAGTGCGGCCGGCGGCCATCGGAGCGGTATTCGGCGATCTGCTGCTGCGAAAGCGCCAGCGCCTCGCGGCCATAGACCGGCGGCAGGCCGCGCGTGCGGCGCACCTTGCGGCGCAGGTCGAGTTCTTCGGGGGTTTCGTAGCAGGGATAAACAACGCCGGCCCTTTGCAGCCGCTCCACTGCCGCGTCGTAAATTTCGAAGCGCCGCGACTGGTATTCGGTGGCATCGGGGAAAATCCCCAGCCAGTGCAGGTCGTAGAGGATGGCGTCGGAAAATTCCTGCCTCGAGCGGGCAATGTCTGTGTCGTCGAAGCGCTGGATGAAACGGCCCTTGTTGTTCATGGCAAACAGCCAGTTGAACAAGGCGGTGCGGGCATTGCCGATATGAATGCGGCCGGTTGGTGAGGGGGCAAAACGGACGGTAACTGTCATGGGCGGGGCGTAACGGATGCTCTTGGAATTGACAAGACGCGCCCCCGCGCGACGCCAAAGACATAATGCACGCCAGCTAAAATGAAAAGGCTGTGAGCCAGAATCCGGCCGGGCCTGTCTCGGGTGAACCGCTCACCAGCGGTCCACGCCGGCAGAATCGGGCTTTCCTCAGCCGTTTTTTGTCCCCGTTATCCACATATGTGACACACAAGATGTTGGGGTCACAAAAGCTACGCAAACGAATCCTTGACGACGCAAACCGAGTCGCCTTTTATGTGCCATGTGCTCTTGTTGAGGGCGCGACCGGAGAGTTTCGAGCCCGGTCATTTTTCCCGGATTTTGTGCGTTTTGGCCATGATTTCCGCCTGTTTACGAGGCTGGCGGAAGCGTTGGATCGTGGGGGCTTCGGGAGCGAAAAGGGAGATTTGTCGGACTGGAATAAATTGTCTGTTAACACTATATTTAGTGTTTGCAGGCAGGTTCGACGCTAGATAGTGTGAATTTCCCTCGATCGAGGGAATCGAGGAAAAATTCAGTTTTGAGGGACCCGCAGGGTTCGGCGCAGAGTTGGAACAGCGGCTTCGCAAGAAGCTCGACCAGCAAGGCGACGAAGAGTGCGACTAGGAGAGCCGGTGTTTCGAACGCCGGCAGACGGCGGACATGCGCGTTTCGCATTGGGGGCAGAAATCCCTGGGGAAAAGCGCTATATATAGACAAAAGGGACCGGACCAATGCGCATCGAGCGTCGTTTCACCAAGCCAGGCCAATCAGCTTACGCGGAGATCGAATTCCGCAAGGCGCTTTCGGAGATCAAGAATCCGGACGGCTCGGTGGTGTTCCGCTTGGACAATATCGATGTGCCGGCGCAGTTCTCGCAGGTTGCCGCCGACATCCTGGCGCAGAAGTATTTCCGCAAGGCCGGCGTGCCCGCGCGCCTGAAGAAGGTCGAGGAGAACGACGTCCCCTCCTTCCTGTGGCGCTCCGTCGCCGACGAGGCCGAGCTTGCCAAGCTGCCGGAAGC
The DNA here is from genome assembly GCF_040320205.1 of Mesorhizobium sp. M0761. Taxonomy (NCBI): domain Bacteria; kingdom Pseudomonadati; phylum Pseudomonadota; class Alphaproteobacteria; order Hyphomicrobiales; family Phyllobacteriaceae; genus Mesorhizobium; species Mesorhizobium sp. M0761. Next base: position 285,491 of record NZ_JAMYPF010000004.1, on the reverse strand, counting down.
CGAGCGCTACGGTTCCGAAATCGACGCCCGCCAGGTCTTCGACCGGCTGGCCGGCACCTGGACCTATTGGGGCTACAAGGGCGGCTACTTCAAGTCGGAAGAAGACGCGAGCGCCTTCCGCGACGAACTCGCCTATATGCTCGCCACCCAGCGCGTTGCGCCGAACTCGCCGCAATGGTTCAATACCGGCCTGCACTGGGCCTACGGCATCGATGGTCCGAGCCAGGGCCACTATTATGTCGACCCGTTTACCGGCAAGCTGACCAAGTCGAAGTCCTCCTACGAGCATCCGCAGCCGCATGCCTGCTTCATCCAGGGCGTGCAGGACGATCTCGTCAACGAAGGCGGCATCATGGACCTGTGGGTGCGTGAAGCGCGTCTGTTCAAATATGGCTCGGGCACCGGCTCCAATTTCTCGATGCTGCGCGGCGAAGGCGAAAAGCTGTCGGGCGGCGGCCGTTCGTCCGGCCTGATGAGCTTCCTCAAGATCGGCGACCGCGCGGCGGGCGCCATCAAGTCGGGCGGCACCACGCGTCGTGCGGCCAAGATGGTCATTGTCGACGCCGACCATCCCGATATCGAGGAATTCATCGACTGGAAGGTCAATGAAGAGCAGAAGGTGGCGTCGCTGGTCACCGGCTCCAAGATCGTGAAAAAACATCTCGAAGCGATCATGAAGGCCTGCATCAATTGCGAAGGCCATGATGACGATTGCTTCGACCCGTCGATCAACACCGCGCTGAAGCGCGAGATCAAGGCGGCCAAGAAGTCGGCCGTGCCGGAGAACTACATCTACCGCGTCATCCAGTTCGCCAAGCAGGGCTACACCGCGATGTCGTTCAAGACCTACGACACCGACTGGGATTCCGACGCCTACCTCACCGTTTCCGGCCAGAACTCCAACAATTCGGTGTCGCTGAAGGACAACTTCCTGCGCGCCGTCGAGGACGACGCCGACTGGCATCTGACCGCCCGCAAGGACGGCAAGGTGCTGAAGACGCTGAAGGCACGCGACCTCTGGGAAAAGATCGGCTACGCCGCCTGGGCTTCGGCCGATCCGGGCCTGCATTTCAACACGACGATGAACGACTGGCACACCTGCGCTTCGGCCGGTGCGATCCGGGCCTCCAATCCGTGCTCGGAATACATGTTCCTCGACGACACGGCCTGCAACCTGGCCTCGATCAACCTGCTCCCCTACCGCAACGCCGACGGCACGATCGACATCGCCGCCTACGAGCACACGGTGCGGCTGTGGACCGTCGTCCTCGAAATCTCGGTGATGATGGCGCAGTTCCCGTCGAAGGAGATCGCCAAGCAGTCCTATGAATACCGCACGCTCGGCCTCGGCTATGCCAACATTGGCGGCCTGCTGATGACGTCCGGCATTCCCTATGATTCCGACGAGGGCCGCGCCATCTGCGCCGCACTCACCGCCATCATGACCGGCATTGCCTATGCCACTTCGGCCGAGATGGCCGGCGAGCTCGGCGCCTTCGCCGATTACGACCGCAATGCCCAGAACATGCTGCGCGTCATGCGCAACCATCGCCGTGCCGCCTATGGCGAGAAACAGGGCTACGAGAAGCTCGCCGTCAATCCGGTGCCGCTGGTCGCGTCCGACCTGAAGCAGCAGGAACTGGCCGCGCACGCCAAGGCTGCCTGGGACCGCGCCATCGAACTCGGCGAGGAGCATGGCTACCGCAACGCGCAGGCGACCGTGATTGCGCCGACCGGCACGATCGGTCTCGTCATGGATTGCGATACCACCGGCATCGAGCCCGACTTCGCGCTGGTGAAGTTCAAGAAGCTTGCCGGCGGCGGCTATTTCAAGATCATCAACCGCGCCGTGCCGGAAGCGCTGCGCACACTGGGTTACTCAGAAAGCCAGATCGCCGAGATCGAGGCCTATGCGGTCGGTCACGGCAACATGAACCAGGCGCCGGCGGTCAACCCCGGCTCGCTCAAGGCGAAGGGCTTCACCGACGACAAGATCGCGGCGCTCAATGCAGCACTGAAGTCGGCCTTCGACATCAAGTTCGTCTTCAACCAGTGGACGCTCGGCGCCGACTGGGTGAAGGAGACGTTCGGCTTCACCGACGAGCAGCTCAACGACTTCTCGTTCGAGATGCTGCCGGCGCTCGGCTTCTCCAGGAAGGACATCGAAGCCGCCAACATCCATGTCTGCGGTGCGATGACGCTGGAAGGCGCGCCCTTCCTCAAGGCCGAGCATCTCGCGGTGTTCGACTGCGCCAGCCCGTGCGGCAAGATCGGCAAGCGCTCGCTGTCCATCAACAGCCACATCCAGATGATGGCGGCGGCACAGCCTTTCATCTCCGGCGCCATCTCCAAGACCATCAACATGCCCAACGATGCGACGGTGGAAGACGCCAAGGGCGCCTACATGCTGTCGTGGAAGCTGGCGCTGAAGGCCAACGCGCTCTATCGCGACGGCTCGAAGCTGTCGCAGCCGCTCAATTCGTCGCTGCTCGCCGACAGCGAGGACGACGAGGACGATGCGGTCGAGCAGTTGATCGCGGCGCCCGCTTCACAGCGTGCCGTGCAGGTCACCGAGAAGATCGTCGAGCGCGTCATCGAACGCCTCTACCGCGATCGTGAAAAACTGCCGAATCGCCGCAAGGGCTACACCCAGAAGGCAGTCGTCGGCGGCCACAAGGTCTACCTGCGCACGGGCGAATTCGACGACGGCCGCATCGGCGAGATCTTCATCGACATGCACAAAGAAGGCGCCGCTTTCCGGGCGATGATGAACAACTTCGCCATCGCCATCTCGCTTGGCTTGCAATATGGCGTGCCGCTCGAGGAATTTGTCGAGGCCTTCACCTTCACCAAATTCGAGCCGGCCGGCATGGTGCAGGGCAACGACGCGATCAAGAATGCGACGTCGATCCTCGACTACGTGTTCCGCGAACTCGCCGTGTCCTACCTCGGCCGCCACGACCTCGCCCATGTCGACCAGTCGGATTTCGACAAGACGGCGCTCGGACGCGGCATCAACGAAGGCAAGGCGACGCCGTTCTCGAAGGGCCTTACCCGCGGCGCCTCGCCGGTCAAGTTGGTGTCTGGCCTAGGTGGCGAACCCAAGGGTTTTGCCGGATCACCTGCCGCGGCCCCTGCCCGGGTCACCCCAACTGCGTTCTCAGGCTCCAATGTGCTGGCGCTTAAACCAGCAAGCGACGAAGCCATCGCCTACAAGCGCGACTATGAGGAGCGAGCCAAGGAATTGGTCGAAGATATTGTTTCCGAGGAGGCAGCCGACCCCACCGGTTTGTTCACCGACGAAGCAGCGAAAGAAGCGGCCGAGGCAAAGGCGCTTGCCTCCACGCGGCGTCAGCAATCCTTGATGCAAGGCTACACCGGCAACGAATGCTCGGAATGCCACAACTTCACCATGGTGCGGAACGGAACCTGCGAGAAGTGCGATACTTGTGGATCGACGAGCGGGTGCAGCTGAGAACTCATGCCGCCTCGGCTTACAGTCCGCGAAGTCATTCGCCTGCTGGAGACCGACGGTTGGTATCTGGTTGCAACCAAGGGCAGCCATCGCCAATATAAGCACAAAACCAAAGCCGGCCGCGTCACCGTGGCCGGCAAACCGTCTGAAGAGGTTGCGCCAGGAACACTGAACAGCATCCTCAAGCAGTCCGGTTTGAAGGAGTGACTATATGCGTTACGCGGTGGTGATTGAAAAAGCAGGCAACAATTTCTCTGCCTATGTGCCGGACCTACCCGGCTGCATCGCAACTGGTGCTACCGTGCCAGAAGTAGAAATCGAAATTCGCGACGCTATACGCTTTCACATCGAGGGCTTGCGTGCCGATGGGCTGGAGGTGCCCAAAGGAATCAGTCTCGCGGAATACGTAGAGGCATAAGCGGTAGCCCTTCAGGACAACATCCTATCCCGGCACCCGCAGCGTTTGATCGTCGAACAGCGGCTCGTCCTGCCCCGCCCGAACGAACAGCACCCTCCGCCCCTCACCCGCCGGCGCCTCGAAATACTGAATACCATCCGGCATTTCGCCCCAGTCGCCGCAGGGCGGTTCGGGAACTTCGTCATTGGCAAGCGCTTTCAGCTCTTTGGAATAGGCGGCGTCGGGGCTGAATGTGTAGCGTTTGACGCCGGTGGGCACGGTGCCCTCGGTGTAGGGCGTCAGCACGCAGCGGGCGCTGACTGATTTGTCGGTCTTTTCCAGCAACAGGCGCAACACCGCGGCCTCGGCGGTTTCGCCTGATTTGATGTCGAACACCTCGATCAGCGGATCGGGCGCGCTGCCATCGCTGTATTTGATGGCGAGTGCGTTGTCGACGAATTCGAAATGGATCTGGCGGAAGCCGAAATCGCAGCGCTGCACCCAGGCGGCCAGCCCAATCGTCTTGTCGGCTAGCTTTTCCCAGACGCATTTGTCGATCGGCGGGCGGGATGGCGCCGGCTCGTCCGCCCGCGCTGCGGCTGATATCGTCGCCGAGGCAAACAGCGTGCATATCCAGACAATCGGTCTCATGGCGCTATTCATCGCTGCATCCTGTCAATGTGAAGGCGTCCCACGCCGAGCCGTCCGGATTGGCATTGGCGAAATCGGCAAATTCGGTGAAGCCCGCGCCGAAATCGGGCAGCAACAGCCTTTCGGCGCCGGTGTCGCTTCGCGTGAATTCAGCTGCTCGGCTCCGCCTCCGGTCAAGGCATAGACCTGGCCAGTCCATATCCGGCACATCCCGCTGCCGTCCTCCAGCCCCGCTTCGCGGTCGTCGTCGGTGCAGGCATGGCGGATGGTGCCGAGCGGAAACGAATTTTTGCCATTGGTCCAGGTGATGTCGGCCGGCAAGCGCGTGTCGGTGTTGGGCACGGTCACCGAAAACACTTCGGCCGTCAGTGCCGCCGGCTCATTGTTCAGCGGCCGGAATTGCATCACCGCGCCCGAACGCGGCTCGCGGTAGGTGGCATGGCTGAGCAGACATTCTTTTGCGCTCGCTGCCTGCACGGCGCCGAGCAGAGCCAGGCAAACGACGGCCAGCCTGCGGACGATCATTGGATGTCTTGTCATGAAAGTGGGCGCCTCAGATAAAACCGACCAGCCAAGCCGCGCCGCCCAGAAACGCGGCCGAACAGACCCACAGCAGCCAAAGCCCGCGCACCCTGCATTCGAGCACTGCCGAGGCGGGGTTGGCTGGGTCGTAATGCACGTCGACCTTGCCGCCCTCGGCATAGCTGCGCGCCTGGCTGCTGACGAGGCCGGGCATTGAAGCGGTGACCGTGGCGCCGAAGGTGACGCGGTCTGAGGTGTAGTGCTGGCCTGCGACGCCGTAGCTGTACACGATGCGGGATTTGAAAACGGTGCTCCAGCGTCGGTGGCCGCTGTAGTTTCGTAGCGCCTGCAGACCGGAGGAATCGATGCGGCCGGGCGCGACCGGCCATTTTGCCGCCTGCTCGGCAAGCGACTTCTGGACGAAGGCCATGCGCAGGATCATCAGGCCCATGAACAGCAGCAGCGCTCCGGCGCCGAGGTTCTGCGGCTTGGGCAGGTGCGGCCGGATCGCCTCCAGCACGCCACCGAGCGAAAACACCAGCACCACCGTGCCGATCACCAGCCCGGCCGAGAGCTTGACCATGAACTTGAAGGCGCCGTCCGGCAGGGTGCGTTCGATCACGGCCTTGCCCGGATCGGCCGGATTGTAGAAGACGGTCACTTCAGCGCCGGTGGGAAACTGCGCCAGGGTTTCGGTGACTTCGAAATTCCCCAGATTCTCCTTCACGCTGTAGCGCGAGCTTTGAAATTTCTTTTTACCGACCTTGTATTCGAAGGTGATCGCCGGAAAATTGCGCATCTCGGTGGTGTCGCTGCTGTCCGAGCCGACGCCCGACCTTCTGACTTCACGCGCCTCGACGCGCGACGAGATGATCTTGCCCGGCGCCGGCAGCCAGTGGCTCATCGCCTGCACCTCGCGCCATTTGACGAAAGTGATGAACGACAGACCGCCCGCGATCGCGCAGGCAAATCCGACAATCAGAAATTTGAGCTCTACGTCCACCGCGTCCCCCAGGAGTGTCGGAAGCTGCGAATAGATAGCACGGCGAAGGCAATGTCTTGATTATTCGCGAAGGACGAACCGCCCTTCCTCGGGTATCGAAGCCCCCTCAACTTTGTTAAGAGTCGCCCAAACTGTTAGGAGCCATGAGACCAGGATGACAGCACTGCGCGTTCTCTCGGATGCCTTCATTCCGGAACTCCCGAACCACTACAAAGGCAAGGTCCGCGAGAATTACGATCTGCCGGATGGCCGCCGCATCATCATCGCCACCGACCGGCTGAGCGCCTTCGATGTGATCCTGACCGCAATACCTCTCAAGGGAGAGCTGCTGACGCAGACGGCGCGCTACTGGTTCGAGGAAACGGCGGACATCTGCCAAAACCATGTGCTCGATTATCCCGACCCCAATGTCGTTGTCGGCACCAGGCTCGACATTCTGCCGGTGGAAATCGTTGTTCGCGACTATCTCGCCGGCACCACCAGCACTTCGGTGCTGACGAAATACAAGAACGGCGAACGCGATATGTACGGCATCCGCCTGCCGGACGGGCTGCGCGACAATGAGAAGCTGCCGCAGGCCATCATCACGCCGACCAGCAAGGCGCTCGATGGCGGTCATGACGAGCCCTTGACGCGCGACGAGATCCTGACGCGCGGCCTGTTATCGGAAGAGCAATGGGACACAGTCTCGCGCTATGCGCTGGCGCTGTTTGCGCGCGGCAAAGCGTTGGCCGCGAAGCGCGGCCTGATCCTGGTCGACACCAAATATGAGTTCGGCACGAACAAGGATGGCACCATCATCCTTGCCGATGAAATCCATACGCCCGACTCAAGCCGCTACTGGCTTGCGGCAACCTATGAAGAGCGTTTCAAGGCAGGCGAGCGGCCGCAAAGTTTCGACAAGGACTTTATTCGCGCCTGGGTGACCGCGCGCTGCGATCCCTACAAGGATCGTATTCCGAAAATCCCCGCCGAGCTCATCGAGCAGACATCGCGGGTTTACACGCAGGCCTTTGAGACCATCACCGGCAAGACCTTCACCGCCGATATCTCGGGAAAGACGGTGCTGGACCGCATTCGCGAGAACCTGCGACCTTATTTCTGACGGCGGCTGGCGGCCGCCGGTCAACTTGCCGAGGTCGCGGACACGGACGGTTCTGGCGGAGCGCGCCACGTGCCGAGATATGATCCGCACAGGATGAGCGCGAAAGCCGCTACAATGCCGATATCGAGCGGCTCTGAAAGGACGAGCACGCCGGCTGCCACGGAGACGGCGGGCGCCACATAGGTTATGACGACCGCCCGTTCGGGGCCGATCTCCCGCACCAGCAGAAAATAGGTGGCGAAGGCGATCGCCGTGCAAAACACGCCAAGACCGAGGATTGCGCCAACCACCGTTGTCGACGGCATGGCCGCCGGCCAGGCCAACGCCGCCGGCACGGCGTAGATCAGCGCGGCCCCTGCCAGACAGACTGCCGTCAGCGAGGTTGCCGGCACATCGTTCAGCCAGCGCGACGCGATGATCGAACCCGAGGCATAGCAGGCCGCGGCCATGAGAATCTCGACGACCGCGAGAAATCCGCCACCCAAGGTCGGCAGCGCCAGCACGAAGACACCGGCAAAACCGAGGAAAAGACCGGTCCAGCGGCGTATCCCCAGCCGCTCATCCGAGCCCATCAGCTTTGAGAGCGCGACGGTTACCGCCGGCGTCATGGCAATCAGCAGTCCGGCGGTGGAACTGTCGATGCTGACTTCGCCATGGGTGATCAGCCCCCATGGCAGGATCATCTCGACCAGACAGAATGCGGCGACCGCCGGCCAATGTGTCTTCAGCCATCCGAAACTGCGCTGGACAAGGACGAAGGGCAGCAGCGCCAGGGCGCCGACGGCTGTTCGGGCAAAGACCAGGAAGGGCACCGACACCTCGGCAACCGCCAGCTTGATCAACAAATAGGGAATGCCCCACAGGAGGCTGAGCAGCACGAACAAAAACAGTCCGCGGCGCGTCATGACGGCCTCACAGCCAGAAAGGTGGTCCACTCTTCGCGATCGCGGCCGACGTTGAATTCGTCTCCGACAAGAACCAGCCCGGCGTTTTCAAGGCGGGCCGCGAAGTCGTCCCTGCGCCAGTAGACCGTATGATATTCGCCGCTCTTCTCGCCATCGCCAATGCGCATCGAGACGAGGAAGGCGCCGCCCGGCCGCAACGACCCGGCAATCTTGGCAAGCACCTGGTCGGCCTGCTCGCGCGGCACGTGGATCAGGACGCACAATGCGAGCACCGCGTCGTAGGGGCCGCCGAGATCGTCGGTGATGAGATCGAGAAACTCACCATGCTTGCCGCGTGCGGCCTGCAACTCGAGAAACCGCTTCGTTGCGTCTGTGCGCCGAACCTGGACACCGAGCCCTTCGACGAAGTCCGCATCGTATCCGGGCCCCGAACCGACTTCCAGAATCCGGCCACCTTTGCCGGCGATCTTCACCAGGCGCTTCAGCCATTTCTGTTCTCTTTGGTTCGGAACGTGCCGCACCAGAGCGTCGTAGCGTTCGGCATAGTCCTCATAGGCGTTGATCGTTTGGCGGCTCTTCGCCAGATCCTCGGATGGCACAGTCATCTTTCCCTCCCCTGGTCAAAGAGCTTGCTTAGCCAATGGTGCCGGGAGGCACGCGTCCGTCAAGCATACCGATATCCCTGAGGAAATGATCCGACAGCGAGCGGCGGTCGAGCAAGCCGCGCTTGCGAGGCCTGAACGGCGCGGTGAAGAGGTCGAGCACCGGGCGGCGAAGCGTGTTGTAGAGAGCGATGGTGGTGGTCATTGCCGTATCCTCAGGGTTTGATCCGATGAATGCAGCATGCCGTTTTCCGGGCTTGGTTTCCAATCGAACGTCGCGTAGTATGCATCAGCGGGATTGATGCGTCATGAGCTGGGAACTACCACCATTAGGAGCCATCAGGGTCTTTGAAGCCGCGGCCCGGCTGGGCAGTTTCACCAAGGCAGCCGAAGAACTCGGCATGACCCAATCAGCTGCCAGCTATCAGATAAAGGTGCTGGAAGAACGTGCCGGAACGCCGCTTTTCATAAGAAAAACAAGGCAGATCGCGCTGACCGAGGCCGGACAGCAGCTGGCGCCGCACGCAACAGGCGCGTTCTCGACCCTGGCCGACGCATGGGTCGCCACCAAGGGTGGAGCGACCGGCGTGCTGTCGGTGACGACCATGGAAACCTTCGCATCGAACTGGCTGGCCGTATGGCTTGGAACATTCCAGCTGATGCATCCCGATCTTGCCGTGAAGGTGAATACATCGCACGGGCTGGTCGATTTCACGCGCGGCGACATGGATGTCGGCATTCGCACCGGCAGTGGAAAATGGCCGGGCCTGACGGCTCACTATCTGTTCAAGGCGGACTATACGCCGATGCTCAGCCCGAGACTCGCCGAAAGCGTCGGCGGCATCCACCGCCCCGAGGATCTCTACCAAGTGCCGCTATGCTGTGCCGACGATCCCTGGTGGGAAATCTGGTTCAAGGCTGCCGGCGTGCCGTTCGAGCCCGATCGCGTCATCGCTGGCCCGAAGCTGGGTACGCAGGCCTATGATGCGATGGCGGCGCTGACCGACAAGGGCGCCGCGATCCTCACCAGAAACCTTTACAGCGCCCTGTTGGAAAAGGGCCAGTTGATACAGCCATTCGGCGTGCTTGGATCGGACGGCGACGGCTATTGGCTGGTGCATCTGGAGAGCCGCCGCAACGCGCCCAAAATCAAGGTGTTTCGCGACTGGGTGCTGGCGCAGACGGCAGAGATACGCGAACGCGAAAAGCGCGACAGCCCTCTAGGCACCGCGATAAAACTCGCCCCCGCCTCAACCCTCAGTCCTTGAAGGTCAACCCGTATCTTGCAACCTGTTCCTTCGGCATATCCGCAAGCGCCTGGCGCGTGGTGTAGCCGCCATAGATCACCTTGCCGTTCTTGATCATCCAGTCCTCGACGTCGGCCTCGGTCACCGTCATCCTGTCGCCCATCTTGTACTTGTTGCCATTGACCGGGACGTCGGCGAGCAGGCCGATATAGGAGCCGTCGCTGTAGCCGACCAGCTGCAGCCAGATATGCTCGGTGGCGCCGTTCTGGGTCAGCGGGAATTTTACCGTGTAGGTGCCGGGTGTGCCGGCGTCCATCAATTCGTGGAAGCGCTTGAGGGTCGAGCGGCCGCTGTCCTTGGCGGCCTGCATCGCCTTGTCCTCGGTGGAATAGGACACGACGTTCTGCTTCGACTCGGCCAGCGAAGTGCCACTTCCGCCCGGCATGTGGCCGAGCGAGCTGAAAAACCCGTAGCCGACAGCGGCGGCAAGAGCGACAGCCACAACTGGATTGCGCATGGACCCCTCCGAAACCCGATCACGGGCACGTTACCGGAAGGCTGTTGCGATACCGCTAAAGGACACAGTGAGCGGATCGTTAGCGAGACGCTGAAAATTCAACCCAAGCCGCAGCGGCAGGCAGCGCAGGCGCACCGGCACCGGCCTGACGTTCAGTCGGCGTCGGCGACGGTCGTCTGCCCGCCTGCCCATGCCCACCAGGCGCGCTCGTCGCCATGGAAGACGTTGAGGTCGATGCGGCCGGTCACGCCGTGCGACAGGCCGGAGCCGGAGTACTGCCAGAACAGCCATTTGCGGCCGGGATAGACTTTTGAGGGATGCCGCGCCACGGCGCGCAGCCAGAACGGATAATCGAGAAACGCACCTTTGAGATTGTCGCGATAGAAATCCGGTGCGGTGTAGATGATGGGCCGCTGGCCGTAATGGCGCTCCAGCTTGTCCATGAACACCTTCATCTTTTCCAGCACGGTGGCCCGCGAAGGCTGCCGCTTGCAGGAGGATTCGCCGTTCCATTCGACATCGATCACCGGCGGCAGCGCGCCTTCGACCCTTGGCACATTGCGGATGAACCAGTCCGCCTGCTCGCCGGCGGTGCGGCACCAGTAGAAGAAGTGATAGGCGCCGCGCTTCAGCCCGGCGGCATCGGCATTGCGCCAGTTCTTCATGAACATCGGGTCGAGATGGTCGCCGCCATCGGTCGCCTTGATATAGGCGAAGTTGGCGCCCTGGGCACGCAGCTTGCCCCAGTTGACATTGCCCTGCCAGCGCGAGACGTCGACGCCGTGGACGGCAAGGTAGCGTGGCGAAGCCTTGCCGAAATTGATCGGCTTGGCGTCGCGGAAACCGTAGCGGGTGACCGGCGAGGCCAGCATGGCCGGCGCCGCGCGCGTCAACCGCTTCGGCGCAGACATCAGAGCGGCGGGCTCGAGCTGTGGTCTGGTGCTCCCCTGCGGCGTGCCCGCGACGATGGCCTCTTCTTCCTCGACCATGGAAAAGGGCGGCGCATTGTCGGCCACAGCGTTGTCGGCCACCATGTCGGACCGCATCGGCGCGAGGTCGGCGGTCTCCGCCGGAGCCGCTGTGACCGGCGCGCTCGGACGCACGACCGAACTGGTCGTCTCGTTCGACGGCTGCAAGCCATCGACGCCCGCTGTGGACGAACAGCCGGCAAGCCACAGCGATGCCAACATGAAACTGACGACGCCTGAAATCCGCATCTGGACCTGTACGCAAAACACAACAGACCGAAGGCAAACAGACGCCGCCGGACAAACCGGCCTCGATTACTAACGAGAAATTACCAACAAAGTTTGAATCAAGTTGTTAGGAATTGGCCCTCTTGTCTTCTCCCCCTGTGGGAGAAGGTGGATCGGCGCGTAGCGCCGAGACGGATGAGGGGTGTTCCAGCGGAGTGAGGCGTTGGCGTTCCCTGGAACACCCCTCATCCGACCGAGCTTCGCTCGGCCACCTTCTCCCACAAGGGGAGAAGGGGAAGCCCTTACCTTCCCAGCCATTGCTGCATGCAGCTTTTCGCCACCACATGCGCCGGTGGCACGGCGTCGGCGGCCGGGCGGCGGGCACGTTCGAGCAGCAGGCGAACCTGTTCGGGGCGCACGCGGTCACGCTCCATCACGAGGAGGACCATCGGATCGCTCAAAAGCTCGTCCAGGGTGCTGATTCTGTCGCTCATCGGTCGTCTCCTCGATACCGGCCCGCAGACGATAGATAGGCAGGCAATCATGGCCCGCCAATGACGCTTTGCCGGCTATGTCGTGGTTTCGGGATTAATTTCCGGTAAGGCCGGCGTCAATTCGGAGGCGGCGCGCCTTCATGGTGCGGCAGGCCGTCATCGAGCTGCAGCCAGGGCTGCTTCGAGGCGGTCCACATATGCATTTCCGGCTTGAACAGCGAGGGATCGTCGAGCGAGCCGGTGGTGATGCCGACGATGCCGGCGGAGTCGCGTCGGGAAAACAGCGTGGTGCCGCAAGCGGCGCAAAAGCCGCGCTTGAGGTCCGGAGAGGTGTTGACCGTCGCCACCTCTCCCTCGACCGTGACATCGTCGATGCGAAACAAAAGGCGGGCGTTGAACGCCGCGCCTATGACCTTCTGGCAGCACCGGCAGTGGCAGACGCGCTGGTTGAGCGGCGCCGCCTCAGTGCCGTAGCGCACTGCCCCGCAATGGCATCCGCCCTGGTATTTCGTCATCATTCGAACTCATCACACTGAAGGTCTCTTGATGATATCGACAGGTACCTTTCGGTCAATTGAAAAGCCCTGATGGCGCCATCGATTGCGCCGATAGGACCAATGGCTGCGCCAAGGCTCCGTAGCTTCGCAGGCACAAAAAAGCCGACCGCCTCTTCGAGACGGCCGGCATGTATTTTCAGGCAAGCTATTTCGTTTCGCTGAGGACTTCGTCCCAGGTCTTCACCTTGGTTTCGCCATTGAGGAAGGGCAGTGCCGCGGCCGTCAGCTCCGGTGCGAAGAAGACGTCGTAGTGGGTGCGATTGGGAATGATGGCCAGCCGGTTCTGCGACAGGTTCTCACGCATCCAGCCGGCATCCTTCAGCCCGCCGCCGATCAACTGGTAGAACCTGATCTCGTGCTCGGGCTTGTACATGTCGCTGTCGCCATAGGCCAGCATGACTGGCATCTTCAGCTTCGCCACATCGGCGGAATAGTCGTAATCCTTGCGCATGAAATTGCCCAGCGCATCGAGCAGTTTAGGGAAATCGTCGGGACGTGGGGCGACGGCGACGTAGGATTTGTACATCGGCGTGTCCTTCATGAAATCGGCGGCGGCCGCGCTCACCTGCGCCTGCTGGCCGCGCATCTCGTCATAGAAGCCATTGGCGGCGAAGCCGGTCGAGACCAGGACCAGCCGGCGCACCGTCTCGGGATGCTGAACGGCCATGCGGAAGGCGACGCCGCCGCCCAGCGAATAGCCAAGCACGTCGACCTTGTCATAGCCGAGCGCCTTGACGATACCAGCCATGTCGTCGCCCATCCCCTCCAGGCTGAAGGGTCGCTCGCCGAGCGCGGTGCGGCCATGGCCCTGCAGGTCGACGGCAATGATGGTGCGGTTTTCCGCCAGCTTCGGCAGCAGCGGCGCGAACATGTCCGACGTGCCAAGGCCGCCATGCAGCAGAAGCAGCGGTTCGCCCTTGCCATAGACGGCATAGTAGTAATTCAGGCCGTCGATCGGCAGCAAGCCGGACTTTTCCGGCTTCGGCATGGCTGTTGCCTCGGTGGTCATGGCGGGCTTGGTCTCCTCTGCATTGGCTGGGCCGGGCGCTGCAAACAAGGCAGCGACCGAGGCAAGAATGGCGAAATAGATTCGTCTGGACATGTCGGTCTCCTCAGGTTCCCCCCAAGGACGAGCGAGCACGCCGCGTGCCGACATGCCCTGCGAAAAATCCGCGGAAGAATGACCGGTTTGGCTGTTGTCGATCGGTCGCGCGCCTCAGTGGCGCTTGGCCTGCACCAGATAGGCGTCGATCTCGGTCTCGCCGAGCCATTTGGCGGCTTCCAGCCGGTGCAGGCCCTCGACCAGGATGTGGCGCTTGCCGTCATGGCGAACCTGGATCGGCGTCTTCATGCCGTTTTCCAGTATGTCTTCGGCCAGATGCCGGACCGTTTCGGGATGCAGCGTCTTCTTGCGCGCCGTCGGCACGTAGATTTCGTCGACCTTGACCTTCTGCACTCTCAGCATACCGGCTCCCGAGGCGGAAAATGCCGCCTCGCCTGAGATAGTCGGTTTGCCAGGTGCGGCCAAGAGCGGCCAAGCAATTGTGTCGTATGCAATTGCTGGCCCGATCGTTTCCATTTGACGCTTGGCCGGCAGATGGCCGAAATGGCGGCCTGTCACTTTTCCGGTGTTCATGACCCAACTGCCGACCGAATTTCCCGATTTCGGACTGACGCCCGAGCAGCGCCGCGAGGCAGTGCGCGGCCATTACTATGAATGGCCGGGAATGGACGGCGAGCGCGGCGAGATCTGGTGTTATTCCAACCGCTTTTCCTACCGCGCCGGCGAGACCGTGACGCTGCATGTCAGTTCGACAGTGCCGCGCTTCAGCATTGTCATTGTCCGCGACGGCGGCAGCGAGACAAAAGTCTTCGAGCAAACGGGGCTTTCGGCGCGCTGGCAGGATACGCCCGACCAGTGCTCGGTCGAAGGCTGCGGCTGGGAGGCGTCTTTCGAATTTCGCATAGGCAACGATTGGCCATCCGGCGCCTATCGGCTGACACTGACGGGGGACGGGCGCGAGCCCATCCATTGCCATCACCTCATCATCGTCGCGCCCCTGCCCGGCAAAAAGCCCGGTCGCGTGCTGCAGGTGGCGGCGACGGGCACCTGGCTGTCCTACAACACCTGGGGCGGCTCCAACGCCTATCAGGGTATCACCGGACCTGGCCGCGACCAATATGCGCGCATGGTGTCGACGCAGCGGCCGTGGTGCCGCGGCTTTGTCGTGCTGCCCAAGGACGCGCCGCGCGTGCCCTTGGAGGTCGCGGTGCCGCCGAAAACCGTGCCGCGCTATCCGCACATGGAATGGGCGTACGCCACCGGACATTCGAAGAAATACACCTCCTCCGGCTGGGCGAGCTATGACAGCCACTTCTTCCGCTTTGCCGAGCGCGCCGGCTATGGCGTCGATCTCGCCAGCCAGCACGATTTGCACTTCTCGCCCGAAATCCTCGATGGTTATGACTGTGTGGTCTTCGTCGGCCATGACGAGTACTGGACCTGGGAGATGCGGGACGCCGTCGACAGCTACGTCGAGCGCGGCGGCCATGCGGCGCGCTTTGCCGGCAATTTCATGTGGCAGACAAGGCTCGAGGACGAAGGCCGCCGGCAGGTCTGTTACAAATACCGCGCGCGGGCCGAAGACCCGGCCTATGGCGGCGACGTCACCCGCGCCACCAACTCCTGGGAAGCGCCGGAGATCGGCCGTCCCGGCGCTCTGACCTTCGGCCTTAACGCAACGAGGGGCGTCTATTCCGGCTGGGGCGGATGCGCACCGCGCGGCGTGCGCGGCTTTCCGGTCTATCGGCCCGAGCACTGGGCCTTTGCCGGCACCGGCATGTACTATGGCGACCTGCTCGGCGCCGACAGCCATGTCTATGGCTATGAGGTCGACGGGCTCGATTTCGAGATCCGCGGCGGCCTGCCCTATCCGACACCGGACAGCGGTGCGCCTGACGGGCTGCAGGTGCTGGCCGTCGGCATAGCGAGCCAGGTCGAGGAAAGCGCCGATATCCCGATCGAGGACCAGTTTCTCGCCGACGAGGATGGCCGCTTTACGGCCGAAACGCTGTTTGGCGAGGCGACCGACGCCAATCTGGAAAAGGTCAAACGCGGCAACGGCATGATCGTCAATTTTCCGCGCGGCAAGGGCGAGGTTTTCCACGCCGGAAGCTGCGAATGGGTCGCCGGCCTGCTCAGGCAGGATCCCATGGTCGAGCGAGTGACCAGGAATGTAATCGATCGCTACCTCGGAAAGTCCTGACATGCAGAAGCCCTCATCAACTGGTTCAGAAACGCGCGCGCCCTCGCACCTGTTCTACCTCTCCAGCCTGCGCCGGCCGCTGATCGACCGCGCCGAAGGCATTTATATGTGGACGCAGGACGGCCGCCGCTTCATCGACGGATCGAGCGGACCGATGGTCGCCAATATCGGCCATTCCAACCGCAACGTGCTCGACGCCATGAAGCGGCAGATGGACCGCGCCACCTTCGCCTACCGGCTGCATTTCGAGAACGAGCAGGCGGAAGAACTGGCGCGGGAGCTCGCCGGCAAACTGCCGGAGGGCATGGACCGAATCTTCTTCGTCTCCGGCGGTTCGGAGGCGACGGAATCCTGCATCAAGCTGGCGCGGCAATGGGCGGTCGCGACCGGCCAGCCGAAGCGCTGGAAGGTTATCACGCGTTTTCCCTCCTATCATGGCGGCACGCTGGGTTCGCTTTCGATAACCGGCGACGATGCGCTGGCCGAAACGTTCACACCGATGATGCGGGTGATGCCGACCGTGCCGGCGCCGACGGCATGGCGCGACCGCGACAATCTTTCGATGGAGCAGCGCGGCGTCCGTTATGCCGACATGCTGGAGGAGAAGATCCAGGCCGAGGGCCCGGACAGCGTGCTCGCCTTCATCATGGAGCCGATCGGCGGTGCGGCGACTTCGGCCCTCGTCGCACCGGACAGCTATTATCCGCGTATACGCGAGATCTGCGACCGCTACGGCATCCTGCTCATCCATGATGAAGTGATGAGCGGCGCCGGCCGCACCGGAAAATTCCTTGGCGGCGACCATTGGAACTGCAAGCCCGACATCGTCGCGCTGTCGAAGGGGCTTGGCTCCGGCTATGCGCCGCTCGGCGCGCTGGCCGCCCCGATGCGGCTGGTCGAGCCGCTGCTGGCGTCGGGCGGCTTCCAGCATGGCCACACCTATGCTGGCAATCCGCTCGCCTGCGCGGCCGGGCTCGCCGTGCTCGGCGAAATGGACCGCCTCGACCTGATCGCCAATGCCGCCGCGATGGGCGACGTGCTGATGGACGGGCTGAAAGGGCTGGCGAAGCGTTTTCCGTTCATCGCCGATGTCCGAGGCAAAGGCCTGCTCACCGGCGCCGAGATGGTTGCCGATCCCGAAACTCTACGGCCGATCGAACAGGGCAAGAAAGCCACGCAGCGCCTGCTCGACCTCGCCTACGAGCGCGGGCTGATCATCTACGGCCGCAGGGTCAAGGGCGGTGTCGACAGCGACAATTTCATGGTGGCGCCGCCGATGATCGTCACGGCTGAAGAGGTCGGCCAGATCATTTCCATCATCGGCGATTCGCTGGAAGTTCTGGCCGCCGAACTCGACCTGCCGGTCGAAGGCTGAGGGCTAAAGAATGGCGCCGAGGAAAGTCATCATCACCTGCGCGGTCACTGGCTCGGTGCACACCCCGTCCATGTCGCCCTATCTGCCGGTGACGCCGGACCAGATCGCGACCGACGCCATCGCGGCGGCCGAGGCTGGCGCCTCAATCCTGCATCTCCACGCCCGCGATCCCAAAGACGGCCGGCCGACCGCCGATCCCGAGGTGTTCATGCAGTTCCTGCCGCGCATCAAGCAAGCGACCGATGCGGTGATCAACATCACCACCGGCGGTTCGTCGCTGATGACGCTCGACCAGCGGCTGGCGGCACCACTGCGGGCCGAGCCGGAAATGTGTTCGCTGAACATGGGCTCGATGAATTTCGCGCTGTTCCCGATGCTCGACAAGCCAAGGGAATGGCAGCACGAGTGGGAACCAAAGCTGCTCGAAGCCACCCGCGACACCATCTTCAAGAACACCTTTGCCGATATGGAAGGCGTGCTCGAAAAGCTCGGCAAGGGCTGCGGCACGCGCTTCGAGTTCGAATGCTACGATGTCGGCCATCTCTATTCGCTGGCGCATTTTCGCGACCGCGGGCTGGTGTCGGGACCGCTGTTCATCCAGTTCGTGCTCGGCATTCTCGGCGGCATCGGCGCCGATCCCGACAATCTCATCCATATGAAGCGCATCGCCGACAAGCTGTTCGGCGACAGCTACCAGTTCTCGGTCCTGGCAGCAGGCCGCAACCAGATGCCATTGATCTCGATCGCGGCGGCGATGGGCGGCAATGTCCGCGTCGGGCTGGAGGACAGTCTCTATGATGGCCGCCAGCTGGCGAAATCCAATGCCGATCAGGTGCGCAGGATACGTGGCATTCTCGATGGCCTGTCGCTGGAGGTGGCCACACCGGCGGAGGCGCGGGAGATGCTGGCGCTGAAGGGTGGGGACCGGGTGGCGTTTTGAGATGATTGAGATGGCGGCGCCCAGTCGCACCCCCCTCTGTCCTGCCGGACATCTCCCCCTCAAGGGGGGAGATTGGATGTCGCCACGGCCTTCGCAAACTTCCAAAGTTGCAGGATGGACGGCAGCGCAGAAACTGCTGATCTCCCCCCTTGAGGGGGAGATGGCCGGCAGGCCGGAGGGGGGTGCCTTGGCATCATACCTCCAGTGACTGCCTCGCCTAAAGTCACCCTCCGCTCCGGCACCATCGACGACGTCGACACCATCCACGCCGCGTTGCTCAAGCTTGGCACCCATATCGGCGCGCATCAGGAGATCACGTCCACCGCAGGCGATCTCCGCCGCTACGGCTTTGGCGACAAACCCGCCTTCTCCACCCTGATCGCCGAGATCGGCGGCGATTTTGCGGGGCTCTGCCTGCATTTCCCGATCTTCTCGACATGGATGGGGCGGCCCGGCGTCTATATCCAGGACCTCTATGTCGAGGACCGGTTTCGCGGCCGCAAGATCGGCGAAAGACTGCTGCGCCGGGTCGCGCGCGACTGCCGCCGGGATGGCGGCGCCTATCTCAGGCTGTCCGTCGACACCGACAATGACGGCGCCAAGGCTTTTTATGAGCGGCTGGGCATCGCCTGGTCGAGCTACGAGCAGACGCAGAAGATTGTTGGCGATGCCTTTTTCGCCTTTGCCGATGCAGCGCAGGATGGGGACGCGGAATGAAAGCCTTCTTTGCCGAGGAGCAGAAACGCCACGACCCGAAGGCCTTTCTGTCCAGCGGTGCGCCGCAGCCCAATCCCGAACAGCCGGAGCGGGTAGAGCGATTGTTAGCCGGCGCAAAATCCGCCGGATTGATGATCGAGCGGCCCAGGGAACATGGCCTAGGCCCGGTGGCGGCCGTGCATACGCCGGAGTATCTCGCCTTCCTCGAACACATTTTTGCGCGCTGGCAGCGCATCGAGGGCGCATCCGCGGAAGTCATCCCCAACATCCATCCACTGGCCCGCACAGGGTCCTATCCGGCCTCGGCGGTCGGCCAGGCCGGCTACCACATGGCCGACACCGCTTGCCCGATCTCGGCCGAAACCTGGCACAGCGCGCTGTGGAGCGCCTGGAGTGCAGTCGAGGCAGCCGAAGCGGTGATATCGGGCGCGCCTGCCGCTTATGCGCTCTGCCGGCCGCCCGGCCATCATGCCTTTGCCGATGTCGCCGGTGGCTTCTGCTTCATCAACAATTCGGCGGTCGCAGCCCAGGTGTTGCGCAAGCAGGCGGCGCGGGTGGCGATCCTCGATGTCGACCTGCATCACGGCAACGGCACGGAAGGCATCTTTTATAGGCGCTCGGACGTGCTGACGGTGTCGCTGCATGCCGATCCGGTGCGCTTCTATCCGTTCTTCTGGGGCCATGCCGATGAGCGCGGCGAAGGTCCGGGCCTCGGCTATAATTTCAACCTGCCATTGCCGCGCAAATCCGCCGATGCTGCGTTTCTCGAAGCACTCGATGCGGCGTTCCAACGTATCCGCGCCTTCTCGCCGGACGCGCTGGTCGTGGCGCTAGGCCTCGACGCCTTCGAGGGCGATCCGTTCGGTGGGCTTTCCGTGACCACGCCAGGCTTCTTGCGGATCGGCGAGGCGATTGCGAAGCTCGGGCTGCCGACGGTGATCGTGCAGGAAGGCGGCTATCTCTGCGACGCGCTCGGCGACAATCTCACGGCGTTCCTCACCGGTTTCGGCGGCAAACAGCGATAGCTGACTAGCGCTGCTGCCTCAGCATGGCGATCACCCGGTGCACGCTTTCCAACGTCTCGTCGATCTCTGCCGCCGTGTTGTAGTGCGCAATACCGATGCGCACGACGCCCTGCTCGGCCGGAATGCCGAGATGGTGGACGATCTCCCAGGCGTAGTTGTGACCCGACCATAGAAAAATGTTCTCGGCATTCATCTGCCGCACGATCGTCTCTGGCACGATGCCGTCGACGGTGAAGGACACGGTCGGCACGCGCTCAATGACACGCTTCTGATCGGTGATGCCGCGGATGGTCAGGCCCTCAATGGCGGACAGCCCATCGATCAGCCTCAGCGCCAGCGGGTTTTCGTAGGCGATCGACACTTCGTATGCCTTTGCGATCTTTTGCCTTCGCGAACCGCCCTCGCCGGCCGCAGCACCGAGTTCGGCGAAGTAATCGACCGCTGCGGTAAGCCCGGCCATCAGTTCGATCTGCGGCGTGCCGAGTTCGAAGCGCTCCGGCAGGCCATTGGAAGAGCAACGGCATTTGTAGGGTTGCAGCGCATCGATGATGTCGCGGCGTCCCCACAATATGCCCATATGCGGGCCGAAGAATTTGTAGGCCGAGCAGATCAGGAAGTCGCAGCCGAGATCCTGCACGTCGACCAGCCCATGCGGCGCGAACTGCACGGCGTCGACATAGACCACCGCGCCGGCCTGTTTGGCGATGGCCGTCAGCGCTTTCACCCGATTGATCGAGCCGGTGAGGTTCGAGGCATAGTTCAGCGCAACGAGTTTTGTCCTGTCGGTAAGCAGAGCGCTGAGCGCCGCCTCCTCGACCTGCCAGCTGTTCTCGTCGAAAGGCAGGAAGCGCACCAAGAGGCCAAGATCTTCGGCCAGTTGCAGCCAGGGCGAGACATTGCCCTCATGATCCATGCGGGTGACGATGATCTCGTCGCCCGGCTTGAAGCCGCGGCCGAGCGTGCGCGACATGTGATAGGTCAGCGTCGTCATGTTGGCGCCGATGATTATTTCCTCCGCGCTCGCTGCACCCAGGAAATCGGCCATCGCCTCATGGGCGTCGTCGAACACCTTTTGCGCGGCAAGCGTGGTTTCGAAATAGCCGCCGAGATTGGCGTTGGTGGTGAGGAGGCAGCGCGCCACCGCGTCGGCAACCGCTTGCGGCACCTGCGTGCCGGCCGGATTGTCGAGATAGATGCGCCGGCGGCCCTTGTCGGTCAGGTCCAGCGCCGGAAATTTTCCCCTGACGGTCTCGATCGGAAAATCCATGGCTGTCCCCTTCCCCTTGTCTTTGCTCGGCAATCCCGGCCAAACGGTCTGCTTATGGGCACGGATTGCCGACGCGCTGGTGGATCGCATCCACGCCCTTCTGCATCTCGTCGGTCCAGGTCACGTCGGCTGACGACAGCGCCATCTCAAGCTGGGCAATCGTCGTCGCGCCGATGATGCTGGAAGTGACGAAAGGCCGGCTGGCGACATAGGCGTTGGCAAACAGCGCCGGTTCAAGGCCGAAGGAACGCGCC
Source organism: Mesorhizobium sp. M0761 (assembly GCF_040320205.1). Taxonomy (NCBI): domain Bacteria; kingdom Pseudomonadati; phylum Pseudomonadota; class Alphaproteobacteria; order Hyphomicrobiales; family Phyllobacteriaceae; genus Mesorhizobium; species Mesorhizobium sp. M0761. The sequence continues at coordinate 263,976 of NZ_JAMYPF010000004.1, read as the reverse complement.
AGTTCGTTGTATGCGAGCTGCGCCTCCGCCGCATTCGGCGTCTCGTAGCGCTGGCCGCGGTTGAACAGCTGCGAGCGCGAACCTTGCGGCCGCGCGCCATGATCGTATTTGCCGGTGAGATAGCCTTGCGCCAGCGGCGAATAGGCGAGAAAGCCAACCTCTTCGCGGTCGCAGACTTCGGCGAGGTTCACCTCAAATGTGCGGTTGACGACGTTGTATGCGTTTTGCAGCGAAACGACACGCGGACCGACGCCTTTGTCGGCCTCGGCGATGAAGCGCATCACGCCCCAGGAATTTTCGTTGGACAGGCCGAGATGGCGGATTTTTCCCGCCTTCACCAGTTCGTCGAAGACGGCCAGCGTCTCGGCGATCGGCGTCTCGCCGGCCGGCGCGCCAACCGCGTCGGCGCGGCGCGGCACAGCACCCACGCGGGTCGGGTTGGCGCCCCAGGGGATGTCGCGCTCCGGCCAGTGGATCTGGTAGAGGTCGAGATAGTCGGTGCCGAGCTTGGCCAGCGATTTGTCGATGGCGTCAAAGATGTCGGCGCGCACCAGTTTTGACGGCCGATCGCCACGAAACCAGCGGTTGGCGGTGCGGCCGACCACTTTCGAGGCCAGGATGACCTTGTCGCGATTGCCCTTGGCCTTCATCCAGCTGCCGATGATCTTTTCCGTGCGCCCCTGCGTCTCGGCCTTGGGCGGGATCGGGTAGAGCTCGGCGGTGTCGATGAAATTCACGCCGCGCTCAAAAGCCAGATCCATCTGCGCATGGCCATCGGCCTCGGTGTTCTGCTCGCCCCAGGTCATCGACCCCAGGCAGATCTGGGTCACAAGAAGATCGGTCCGACCGAGACGGCGTTTATGCATCGAATTTTCTCCGGCGGGAATTGCGCGGCTACGCTGGAAGGAAGCCGCATCTATAGGGAAAGCGGCGCCGCTCTCCAACCCTTAGCGGACCGACTTTTGCGTGAACCCTGGAAAGTCAGCGCCGGACGCCAGCCAAAGCGCGCCGCTTGGCCTCGTCGATCAGCATGTTGGCCACCTGCATGCGGATCATTGCGCGCTGGCGCAGATGCGGCGCGACGCGGTCGGGGTGGTTGGCGAAGGCGAAGCTGCGGCGCATGCGGCCGAGATCGGCGTTCTTGACTGGATGATCGAGGCCGAGCTCGACGGCGATCGCGTCAGGGTCGATCGTCGGCAGCTTTTCCTCGGGCTTTGCCTCTTCGCCGGCCAGCGCCAGCTTGGCATGATCGAGAAGGGCTGCGAATTCGGCGGCGAGATCGGCTCCCGCCTCGCGGTATTCGGCTGCGAACGTTTCGCCCGAGACCTTGATGCGGCCGGAATGAAGCTCGTCGGCCACGGAGAGATAGTCGAACGGGATCGACGGCCGGGCGCTCGTCTCTTCCGCCGCCTCATCCTTGTCGGAGGCAACGAACAGATCGTCGAGCAAGGAAGCGAAATCCCGCTTGGCGCCGATGTCAGCCTCCCCCTCGTTTAAGCGTGCGAACAGAGCCGGTCGCAGCATAGAACCGGCTCGTTAAAAATGAATGCCGCTGATCTTAACCAGTTTAGGCGTTCGCCGGGCTTGCGCGACCGGTTGATGGTGCAGCTCAACAAAAAGCCGGACTGCATTTGCATGCAGTCCGGAAATTCGCCAGGAGTGGCGAGGAAAAGCCGGCCATGTGCCAGCGTCTATGCGTACGGTCGGCACCAGTCATAAGTTTCAGCGGGTGAGCCAATTGTGCCGAAAAAATTGCGCCCCCGGCATGGCTGCCATGCAAATGCTGCACTGCACAATCTTCATAATTTGCCTATACTCGAAGATGTGGAGGATCAACTAGGGGCCGAATCATGGGGTTCTTCACTGAAATGTTTGCCCGTCCGCGTCCGCAGGAGCATCTGCGTTATCGTTCCGCCCTGGCACTGCTGCACTCGATGAGCAATGCCGACCGCGCCGACATCGGCATCAAGCCGGCCGACTTCCCGCGCATAGCCCGCGAAATGTCCGTGCGCTGAACCAGCGCGAGACGAGGTTTCCCGGCAGCGACCGGGAAACCTCGGAATGCCGAATTCGTCAACGATTACCGAGATAGGCGCCCTTGGTCAGCGGCACGCCATTGTGGCGCAGGATGTCGTAGGCGGTGGTCACGTGGAAATAGAAGTTGGGCATGGCGACATGCAGCAGATACTGCATGCCGGGCATCGAGGCTTCGCGCTGGCCAAACTTCAGTTCGACCACCCTTTCATCCGAACCATCGAATTCGGCGGCCGAGAATGACGCCAGCAGATCGAGCGTCTTGGTCAGGCGCGCCTGAAGCTCGGCGAAGGTCGCTTCATTGTCTTCGTATTTCGGCACCTCGCGACGGGCCAGCCTTGATGGCGCGCCCTTGGCGTGGTCGGTGGCGACCTGCACCTGCCTGACCAGCGCGTACATGTCGGGCGCCAACCTCGCGGTCAAAAACACCTGCGGGTCGATCTTGCGCTCGATTGCATTCTGTTCGGCCGCCGACAGCACGCCGGACAGCGCCTTCAGCCTGGCCGAAAACACCGGCACCGAGGCTTCATACATCGATAGTGTCACGTTCAAATCTCCATTGCGGCTGAAGCGCCGACGGCGGGACGTAGCGCCTTCCCGGAGGATTTTTCAAGCGTCACCACGTCGCCGCAATCGATGTGATAGAATCCTGTCGTGGTGGAGATCCCCGATGAGACTTGTCTTTCTGGCAGCGACCGCTTTTTTCTCCCTTGCTGTATCCAGCCAAGCTTTGTTGGCCGATGATGACCCGGCGACCGATGACCAGGCACCTTATGTCGACGACAGGTCGGATGCCGCAGCGGTGGTCCGTTCGCTCTACAGTGCCATCAACCGGCACGAATTCGCCCGCGCCTGGGCTTACTACGGCGATACCAAGCCGGCAAAGGATTTCGACACTTTCGTCAAGGGCTATGACGGCACCGACAAGGTCGACGTGGAAACCGGCGCCATTTCCGATGAAGGTGCCGCCGGCAGCATCTATTACAGTGTCCCGGTGGCCATCCGCGCCACCGACAAGGACGGCAAGGAAGCAGTCTTCGCCGGCTGCTACACGCTGCGCCAGGTCAGCGCTCAGATCCAGGCCCCGCCGTTCCGACCAATCTTTATCGACAAGGGCGCGCTGAAGCCATCCAAGGCCGATTTCGAGGGGGCGCTGCCGCCAAGCTGTGGTGACGGGCCGCCGCCGCCGAAGAAGGACACCGCACTCGAGCAGGTGAAGAAACTGTTCGCCGCCGATTATGGCGATCAGTGTGACAAGCAATTTCTCGGCGAGGAGCCGAACATCTTTTCGATCAAATACAAGGCAAAGGACGCGGCTGCCAGCGATCCCGACAAGGAAACGCGGCTTTTCGAGTTCTACTGCCAAGCGGCAGCCTATAACGCAAGTTCGGTCTACTACATGACCGACGAAGTATCGGGCGTGCGGCAGTTGCAGTTCACCGAGCCCGAAATGGATATCCGTTACGAGAACAATGACAGCGACGGCAAACTGCTGGGCATGGATATCATCGGCTTCCGCACAACCGGCTGGGCGGCCAATTCCGAATATGACGAAGACGCCAAGACGCTGACCACGTTCAACAAATGGCGCGGCATCGGCGACGCCTCGGACAAGGGGATATACCTGTTCCGTAACGGCGATTTTTCCCTCGTCCAATATGATGTGGACGCGTCTTACGATGGCGAGGAGAACCCGCAGACAGTGGTCGACTACAACACCGCGCCGTGAGCCGGGCCAGCCATGCGTTATGATCAGCGGCAGCGGCGCCGGTCCGTTGCCTGGCTGGTGGACAAAGTGGACATCTAGGTTGTTCAGCCTCGTCAGATATTGCGGCAGCCGGTTCAGCCGCGCCTCTTGCACTCTCCAGTCGAAGCGGTCTCGCCAGTAATCCGCAAGGCGCTTGATAAACGGCAGCTCGGCCCCATCGCTCCAGCCCGCTTCGCTTAGCGGAATTGGCCATCGTGTTGCGCTAAGCCGGCGCTGGAGATCTTCAAGTTGTTCGTTCGGAATTTGGATCTTGAAGGGGTGGGCGTCCATCGCTGTGCTTCCGATCTGTTGGATCATATCAGCCTACACCTAAGAGGATATCGGCCGAACCATGATTGCCAAAACCAAGGGGCACCTCTGGGCGATATGCCTCAGGGCGCCTTCGACAGCATCCAGTTCAGCGTTTGGCGCCAGTCGACCATGCGGATCGGCGTGCCATGGGTGCCGGTCTCGAACCGGACGAACCGGGTCGGATAGGCTTTCGAGTTCGCAATGATGGAGCGGAAGAAGGCCTCCTGCTTCTCCACGGGAAAGACCGGGTCCTTGCTGCCCTGGCCGAAGAACACCGGCACATGGCGCCTGTAGGCCGGGCTCGACAGGAAACTGTCATCCCACAGCGAGCCGAGCAACAGCAGCCCGTTGATGCGCCGTCCCGTATCGCTGCGGCCGGCCAGCTTCCAGCACAGCGCGCCGCCCATCGAGCCACAGGCGACGAAGATTTTCGCGTCCGGCGAGGCCTCGGCATAATGGCCGATCAGCGCCGCGACCTGGGCCGCGCCCTTGTCGCCGAAATCGGTGAAATCGGGTGAGAGATAGAGGCCGCCATTGCCGGCCATCAGGTTCTTGATTCGGTTGAAGTTGCCGCCGAAGGTGAAGTCGTCGACGCCCTGCTTGCGGCTGCCGCCCTGCCCGTGCAGGTAAAGCACGATGATACCGGCGCCTTCGGTCTTGCCTACGGCGACATGCCTGACATCGCCGGCTTCGGTTTTCAGCATCAAATCCCGCTGCACCTTGCGCACGCCGGTGTCGGTATACTGCGCATGCACGCGCTTTTCCGGCACTTCGTCGCGGTCGTTGATGTCGCGCATCTCGCGATAGTCGATGACGGCGTAAGCGCCTTTGTCAGACGAAGAGAGCGTCGCCGGATAGGCGAAGAGGTCATCCTTGTAGGGTTTTAGTTCGAGGGCGTCAGCGTGGGTGGTGGAGAACAGGAACAGAAGTGAAACCAGAAGGGTATGGAGCGCGGCTACCCCCCTCTGGCCTGCCGGCCATCTCCCCCTCAAGGGGGGAGATTGGATGTCACGCCGGCTTCCGCCAATCTTCAAAGCTGTAGGATAGACGCCGCCATCGAGGCTGCTGATCTCCCCCCTTGAGGGGGAGATGGCCGGCAGGCCAGAGGGGGGTAGAAGCGCTGAGGCAAGTAAAGAGAGAGCCATGCTAAAGGCATGCGTTTTTCGGCTTCGCTTTGTCAATCCTGCAGCACGCCGCCGGCGTCTTCCAGCGCCTCGCGGGTGTCGACATCGATCGACGCGCCGTCGCCGATCTCGACGTCGATGACATCCAGTCCCTCGGCCTCGACCAGATGGCGGGCGCCGGTGTCGCCCTCGAGGTGAGCGATGCCTCCAAACAGCGCGCGTGGCAGCAGCACCGGATTGCCGCGGCGGCCGTCATGGGCGGCACGCACCACTGAGCGGCCGCCGTCCCTACGGAAGGCCTCGATCAACCGGTCGAGATCGGCCGATGAGATACCCGGCATGTCGCCGAGGACGATCATGGCGCCGGCCGCCTCGGCTCCAACGCGGGCAATGCCGGCTTTTAGAGACGAGGACAGGCCGTCGGCAAAATCCGGATTGTCGGCGAAGATCACGTCGAGGCCGGTCAAGGCTTGGTGCACCCGCTCACGCTGGTGGCCGGTGACGACAACGGTGCTGGTTGCCTTCGAGGCCAGTGCGCGCTCGACTGTCCGGCGCACCAGCGGTTTGCCGTCGAACAGCGCCAGAAGCTTGTTCGGCCCGCCCATGCGGCTGGAGCGACCGGCGGCCAGAAGCACGATCTCGACCTTCAGCCCGGCTCTCGCCGGCAGCGGCTCGCGCGGCTGCGGCCGGGTCGGGATTTCCATCAAGAGGCCGCCAACGCCCATGCCGGCGATGTCCTTGGCGGTGACGTCGAGGCCGGCGATCAGCCTGTCGAGCACCCAATCGAAACCGTTCTCCTTGGGGCTGCGGGCGCAACCGGGCGCGCCGATGACGCGCTTGCCGTCCAGCGTGCCCAGCACCAGCAGATTGCCGGGATCGACCGGCATGCCCGCGCGGATCACCGTGCCACCTGCTGCCTCGATCGCCGCCGGAACGACATCGTTGAAATCGCTCATCGCCGAGGCGCCGAAGATCACCACCATGTCGTTGTCGCGCGCCAGCGCGGCCGCTGCCTCGGCTACAGGCGCGATCTCGTGCGGCGTGCGGCGCTCCGTCGTCAGCCGACCGCCGGAGCGTGCCAGCCGGGCCTCGGTGACGCGCAGCGTTTTGTCGAGCACGCTGGGCTTGATGCCGGGCAGCATCGTCTGAATGACGCCGATGCGCACCGGATGGTAGGCGTTGACGGCGAAGATCTCGCCGCCGGCGCAGATCTTTGTCACCGCATCGACAAGGGCCGAGGCAACGGCGAACGGGATGATCTTGACCGTCGCCACCATCTGGCCCTGCTCAACCGGCGCGTGCTGCGCCAGCGTGGCGATGGTGATGGTCGGGTCGACCGCATTGATGGCGTCGATCATGGCGGCATCGACGGTGAAGAGACCGGCGGCCTTGGCATGGAGGTTGACGCGGCCGGTCGCGGCCGGTTTTGCCTCGATGTTGCGGTGGGCCATGCTGGCTGCAATCTTTTCGGCCGCCGCATCCTCGCTGAGGTCATCGGCGGCAAGCACCGCCACGACGATCTCGGTAATGCCGGCCGCCTTCAGCACCGCCACGTCCTGCGTGCTCAGCCTGTGCGCCTTGCGGAAACGCCGCTCGCCCGCCGTCGTGGCATGCGCCAGCACCGCGCCTTGCGCCTGATCGATCGGGATCGGCCCGAACTTCACGCCGCCGCGCCTTTGGCTTCGAGACCGCGCGAGCGAAAGGCGTGGATCGTCTGCGCCAGGATGGCGACGGCGATCTCGGCCGGGCTCGCCGCGCCAATGTCGATACCGATCGGTGCGTGGATGCGGGCGATCTGGTCGGCGCTGGCGCCGAGCGCCAGCAGGCGCTCGACGCGCCTGGCGTGTGTTTTGCGGCTGCCGAGTGCGCCGACATAGAAACAGTTGGCGTCGAGCGCGGCCTTCAGTGCGAAATCGTCGATCTTCGGATCATGGGTGACGGCGGCCAGCGCCGTATAGCTGTCGAGCGGCTGGCGTTTCAGCACATCCTCCGGCCATTCGGCATGGAGTGCTACATCGGGAAAACGGTCCGGGGTGGCGAAGGCGGTGCGCGGATCGACGATCTCCAGGGGATAGCCGGCGATCCTGGCCATCGGCGCCAGCGCCTGACTGATATGGACGGCGCCGACTACCACCAGGCGCGGCTGCGGCAAATGCGCGTTGAGGAAGAAGGTGCGCCCTTCAGCCTCGACCGAACCCGAATTGCCGGTGCGGAAAGCCTTGGCGATCGCTTGGCCGAGATCGCCGGCAACCTGGTCGCCTTCTCGCACGATGCGGTCGCGGCCGTCGCCGAGATCGGTCACCAGGATCGCCGCACGGCGGGCACGGCGTTCGGCATTGAGGGCTTTGAGAGCGTAGGGATCCATGCCTAACCGAGCCGCTCCACATAGACCTTGATGCGGCCGCCGCAGGATAGGCCGACCTGCCAGGCGGTTTCGTCGGCAACGCCGAATTCCAGCATCTTGGCTTTCCCCGAGTCGATGACGTCGATCGCCTCGCTCACCACCGCGCCCTCGACGCAACCGCCCGAGACCGAGCCGTGGAAATTGCCTTCGGCGTCGATGATCAGATGGCTACCGACCGGCCTCGGCGCCGAACCCCAGGTCTCGACCACAGTGGCGATGGCGACATCCTTGCCGTCCTTCATCCAGCCTTCCGCGATGATCAAGGGGTCGCGGGCCTCATCGAGATAGATGCTGTTGTCCATGATCGCTTGCCTCAAAGTCTGTTTTCTCTGGGAGCCTGTTTTCGGAATCCAATATGGCTATGCGGCGCGCCTGACACCAGCGTCCTGCCAGCGACGCGGATCGACCGAAGCGGCGGATTTCTTGTCCAGCGAGGCGCAGAGGTCGGCCAGCGCATCGAGATTGTGTACCGAGCGGAACTCGTCAACATGAGGCAGCATCGCCTTGACGCCGCGGGCGCGGGCCTCGAAACCGTCAAAGCGCAGCAACGGGTTGAGCCAGATCAGCCGCCGGCAGGATTTGTGCAGGCGATCCATCTCCTCCGACAGGCCGGAAACATCGTCGCGCTCCAAACCGTCGGTGATCAAAAGCACCACCGCGCCCTGCCCGAGCACGCGGCGTGACCAGTGCTTGTTGAACTCCGCCAGCGTATCGCCGATGCGGGTGCCGCCCGACCAGTCCTTCACCGCCGCCGAGCAGTCGGCAAGGGCGGCATCGGGGTCGCGATGGCGCATCTGCCGCGTGAGATTGGTCAGTCGCGTGCCGAAGACGAAGGTGTGCACGCGCCGCCGTTTTTCGGTCAGCGCATGCAGAAAGTGCAGGAAGATGCGCGTGTACTGGCTCATCGAACCGGAGATATCGGCGAGAACCACCAGCGGCGGATGCACTTCGCGGGCTGAGCGGAATTTCGGCAGGATCAGTTCGCCGCCGGTGCGCGCGGCCGAGCGCATCATGGCGCGTGGATCGATACGGCGGCCATGCAGGTCTGCCTTGAAGCGTCGGGTACGGACCATGTCGAACGGCAGCCGCAGCCGGGCAATCGCCTTCTTGGCGTCTGCCATCTCGTCGGCATTCATCTGGGCAAAGTCCTTGCCGCGCAGCACTTCATTCCCGGAGAAGGTTAGCCGGGCGTCGACTTCGATCTCCGGGATTTCCCTGACCGGCCGATTCTTCTCGTGGCCTTCGAACATGGCCTGGCTGACGCGATTTTCTGCCGCGCGCGGCTTTTGCTTCTCCCTGGTGTCGGGCGCCACAGGCGAGAACATCGCCAGAAGTTTCTCGATCAGCTCGCGCGATTTCCAGAACAGCCGGAAGGCTTCGTCGAAAACAGGGTGATCCTCGTGCCGCGACACCAGCACGGCATGCAGCGTCCAGTAGAAATCGTCGCGCGAACCGATGCCGGCTGCCAGCACCGCCTCGATCCCATCCTTGACCGAAGCCGGCCCGACCCGCATGCCGGATTTGCGCAAGGTGCGGGCGAAATAGACGATGTTGTCGGCGATGCGCCCGTCTTCCGTCGCCTCTCTGGGGTCGGTCTCTTTGGGGTAAGCACCCGGCGCCTTCACTGCCCTACTCCGCAGCCGCCAGTTCGGCCTTGACCTCATCGAGGATGCGCCGGCCCTCGCCCGCGCCGATGCGGGCAATGTCGTCCTGGTATTTCAACAAAACGCCGATCGTGTCGGAGACGGTTTCGGGATCGAGCGCCACCTTGTCGAGTTCGGTCAGCGCGCCGGCCCAGTCGATGGTTTCGGCGACACCCGGCGCCTTGAACAGCTCGACCCGGCGCAGCTTCTGGATGAACGACACCACTTCCGCGGAAAGTCGGCTGTTGGCCTGCGGCACCTTGCGGCGCACGATCTCCAGCTCGCGCTCGGCATTGGGATAGTCGACCCAGTGATAGAGGCAGCGCCGCTTCAGCGCGTCGTGGATTTCGCGGGTGCGGTTGGTGGTGATGATGACGATCGGCGGCTCCTCCGCCTTGATGGTGCCGAGCTCAGGCACCGTCACCTGGAAGTCGGACAGGATTTCGAGCAGGAATGCTTCGAAAGCCTCGTCGGTGCGGTCGAGCTCATCGATCAGGAACACCGGGGCCGCACCCGCCATGCCGGTCAGCGCATCGAGCACCGGGCGGCGGATCAGGTATTTTTCGGAAAAGACATTGCGCTCCATGTCGGAGCGGTCGACCGAGCCTGCCGCCTCCTCCATGCGGATCTCTATCATCTGCGCGGCGTAATTCCACTCATAGACAGCGGACGAGACGTCGAGCCCTTCATAGCATTGCAGGCGGATCAGCCGGCGGCCGAGTGCCTGCGCCAGCACCTTGGCGATCTCGGTCTTGCCGACGCCGGCCTCCCCTTCAAGGAACAGCGGCCGCTGCATGCGCAGGGACAGGAACAGCACCGTTGCCAGCGAGCGGTCCGCGACGTAGTCCGCGCTGGTCAGGAGATCGAGCGTTTCGTCGATCGTCCGCGGCTCGGGGCGCGGTTTCAGCTCGGTCATTCTTTCTCCGTTGCCGCCTCTGCTCCGCTCTGCAGCACGTGGTAGTCGCGGGCGTGGTAGATCAGCGGCCGCAAATTATCGCCCATGCGCAGGCCTGTCACCTTGCCAAAAAGCACACGATGGGTGGCGAGATCCTTGGTGTCGATCAATTCGCAGTCGAAAACCGCAAGAGCGCCCTTCAGGGTAGGCGCGCCCGTCGATATGACATCCCACTCGCCAAGCGCGAAACGCTCATCGGCCGACAGCCCGGTCAGGCCTGAAAACGCCACCGATAGGGGCTGCTGGTGCGAAGCCAGCGTGTTCAGCGCAAACCGGCCGTTTTGCACGAACAGCTCGTTCTTGGCATTCTCGCGGTTGAGACAGACGAGAACCGTCGGCGGCGTGTCCGACACCGAACAGGCGGCAATCACCGTCGTGCCGCGTTTGCCGGCGGGCCCGTCGGTGGTAACCACATGGACGTGGCCGGCAAAATGCGCCATCGCGTCGCGATAGGCCTGAGGCCCTATGTCGTTCAACTTCAACACCGATGATTTTCCATAAGCGGGAATCCAAGCGTTATATATGGCGGCACACAATAGGCCACAAGCGAAGTGGTTGACGCCAATCCGCAAATTCCCGTGTTGCGCCTGGGGCGGGCAGCCTTTAGGTCTTGGCGGAAGAGACGCTGGAAGCATGCGACCGGCACGGAGGAATTCGTCGTCAGAATGCGACCCCCAACAGCTGTAATAGCGGCACTGCTCTGGCTGCTGCCGGCAAGCGCCGGCGCGCAGACTTTGCTTGTCGGCGTCGCCGCACCCCTGTCCGGTCCGTCGGCGATCCTGGGCAAGCAGATTGAGGCGGGTGCTGCCCTGGCAGCAGAAGCCAACGGCGCCGAGATCAGGACGGTCGACGATGCCTGCACAGCCGATGGCGGCGCCGCCGCCGCGAGGGAGTTCGCGGCGGCGAAGGTCAAGGTCGTCGTCGGCTTCCTCTGCACCGAGGCGATCCATGCGGCGCTGCCGATCCTCAAGGACGCTGACATACCGGTCATCACCGTTGGCGTGCGCACCGAAAGCCTGACCGATCGCCGCGCCAAAACCGGCTGGCCGGTCTATCGGCTGGGGCCGCGCGGCGATGACGAGCGCAATGCGGTGGCCGCCATCCTGACCCGGCTGTGGCAGAGCGAATTGTTCGCCATCGTCGATGACGGCACCATCTATGGCCGCGAAATCGCCGAGACGCTGCGCGCCGCAGCGGAGCAGGCAGCGCTGAAGCCGGTCTTCACAGACACGTTCCGGCCGCAGCTCGACAACCAGATCGGGCTGATCGGGCGGCTGAAGAAGGCGGGCGCCACGCATGTCTTTGCCGGTGGCGACGGCGACGACATCGCCATTATGGGCCGCGACGCCGGCCAGCTCGAGGCCGGCATTGTCTTTGCCGGCGGCGAGAATTTGCGCACGCCACCCGGCGATGTGCCTTACGCCGTCGGCACGCTGATGATCGCGCCGCCGGAATGGGCCGATGTCGCCGATCCCAAGGTGCTGGCGGCGTTTACGGCCAAAAACATCGCGCCGGATGGCTATGCCTTGCCGGCCTATGCGGCGGTGGAGATTGCCAAGGCGGCCTCGGCCGCGCCCGAGACCTCGGGCAAGGGGCTGGCCGACGCGCTAACCGGGAACGATTTCACCACCGCGATCGGCCCGCTGCGGTTCGACGACAAAGGCGATCTGAGCCAAAACCTCTATCGCGCCTTCCGCTTCGACGGGACGCGTTTCGTGCCGGCGGAGACGAACTGATGTTTCGCACCGGGCCGCGCAATCTGATCACCGATGTCGCCGGCCTGCGCGTCGGCAACGCGTCGGACGCCAGGCTGAAATCGGGCGTCACCACCGTATTGTGCGACGAACCGGCGGTCGGTGGCGTGCAGATCCTCGGCGGCGCGCCGGGCACGCGCGAGACCGACCTGCTCGAACCGCACAATTCCATCGAGGCGGTTCATGCCGTCGTGCTGTCGGGCGGCTCGGCCTTCGGCCTCGACGCCGCCTCCGGCGTTCAGGCAGCGCTGCGCGAAAAAGGCATTGGCGTCGATGTTGGCGGCTTTCGCGTGCCGATCGTGCCGGCGGCGATCCTGTTCGACCTGCGCAATGGCGGCGACAAGGATTGGGGCCGTTATCCTCCCTACCGCGACCTCGGCTACGAAGCCGCCCAGGCGGCAACAGTCGACTTTCCGCTCGGCACAATCGGCGCCGGCACCGGGGCGCTGAGTTCCGGGCTGAAGGGCGGCCTTGGCTCTGCCTCGACTGTGCTCGACAGCGGCGTCACCATCGGCGCACTCGCCGCCGCCAACCCGACCGGCTCGGTAACGATCGCGCGGACCCGCTATTTCTGGGCGGCGCCCTTCGAGATCGGCGATGAGTTCGGCGGGCTTGGCTATCCCTCGCCAATGCCGGACGATGCCAGGCGGATCCTGTTGAAATACCGCGACAAGCGTGTCGGTGGACAAGCCGAGGCCGGTGGCAACACCACCATCGCCGTCATCGCCACCGACGCCGTGCTGACCAAGGCGGCAGCCAAGCGGCTGGCCATTTCAGCGCATGACGGCTTCGTGCGCGCCATCTGGCCCGTGCACACGCCGGCTGACGGCGATCTGGTGTTCGCGCTGGCGACGGGGAAGAGCGGCATAGAACTCAGCGCCGACGATGCCGTCGATTTCTTTGCCGCCGCCGGCGCCACCATGGCGCGCGCCATCAGCCGCGGCATCCATGCCGCGACGCCGGCCGATGGCGATCTGTTTCCGGTGTGGTCGTCGCGCTGACTTTCAGTCAGGTCGGGTCGGACTCCTCTTCCTCGAAGCTGACCGCGACATCCGAATTCGCCGACAGCCAGACTTTCTGGCCCTCGACCTCGGCAAGCAGGCTCAAGGGAATGTAGTGGTGATGCCCCTGATGGGTGCCCTCGCCGCTGTCGGCCTTGGTCAACTTGATCCGCTCGCCATCGACCCTGTCGACGGTGCCGATGTGAACGCCGTCGGCGCCGACCACTTCCATATGCTCGCGAATCTTGCTGGCCTCAGTCATGGGGTGTTCTCCTTTTGAAAACGATCGACGATAACAAACAGAGGCGAAATTGGATGCATCGCCTTTCGAATAGCACGATGTTTTGACTGTCTCGTGATAGGGAACGATCGAACCACGGCAGGCGGAGCGGAACCCCGATGCGAAATCTCGTCCTGATTGGCGTTTGCCTGCTGGTCCATCTCGCATCCGCCATGGCCGCCCGAGCGGGCGATGTCGCCGAGCTTGAAATCCTCGGCTTCAGCAAGGATGGCAGCGTCTTCACCTTCGAGGAATATGGTGTGGCAGACGGTTCGGGCTTTCCCTATGCCAATCGCTACTACATCAACACCGCCGACGACACGTTCCTGAAGGGCACGCCAATCCGGGTCCGGCTGGAGGATGAGACCGCCTCGCTCGAGACGGCCCGTCAGCAAGCCAGGCAAAAAGGCGAAGCAATCATTGCCCAGGCCGAGCTTACCGCCAACCGCGGCATCACCGCCGGCTTCAACCCGGTGACCGAATTGTCGGCCGACCCGTTCCGCATGGTGGTCAACCCACGGCCGATCTTTTCGCCGGTCGACCCGCCGCTGGAATTCCGGCTGGACGAGATCGGCATGAATGACACCGAAAGCTGCCAGAGCCAGGGCGAGGTCAACGGTTTTCGCCTGCTGCGGATCGAGGCCAGGGATGGCGGCCGGACCCATCTGCTGCATGAGGATAAATCGATCCCGAAAAGCCGTGGCTGCCCCAACGGCTACAGGATCGGCGCGGTGCAGACGTTCTCGATGGACAGCATCAGCGCCTATGCGGTGCTGATCGCGGTGCGCCAATACGGCTTCGAAGGGCCGGATTTTCGCTGGATCGCCGTGACCGGACGCCTGTGACATCGCTCGATCAATCCAGTTGGCGCAAGCGCGCCGGAAATCGCGTCAGCCGCGCCGTACCATCGACGGGCACGGCGCTTGTCGGCGCCTTGCTGTGGGCGATGGCCATGGGCGCCAGCGCGCTGACCGGTCTTTGGCTCGACAATTGGGAGACCCCGGAAAAGATCCGCTTCGTCGCCCTGCTGTTTGCGACCGGCGCGGCATTGGCCTTTCCCGTCGGGTTGTTCGCGGCGCGGCTGGTCTCGCTCGACCGGCATTGGGAGGTGGCGTTCGCCGCCGCCTTCGTCTGCCTGCTTGCCACGACGCTCGCCTTCACCGGCGGGTTGTTTGCGCTGCAATACCGCTCCTACTATGCCGAATGGCACGCGGAGGCCTTCACCGCCCGGTGGGCGTTCGAACTGGTCTTCACCTCGCTGACGGCGCTCTACCAATTCGTGGTGCTGGGTATCAGGCTCTATTTTCCGCTCGGATTCATCGCGCTTGCCGCCGCCAGCGTGTGGTTTGCGCGCCAGCAGCGTTGAGCATTCGGTCCGCCTCTGTTAGGACGCGCACTTAACCACGGACACATCAGGACTGACGGATGATCCCTCGCTATTCCCGGCCGGAAATGGTCGCCATCTGGTCGCCGGAAACCCGCTTCCGCATCTGGTTCGAGATCGAGGCCCATGCCTGCGATGCGCTGGCCGAGCTCGGCGTCATTCCCAGGGAAGCCGCCAAAACCATCTGGGAAAAAGGCGGCGCCGCCCAATTCGACGTCGGCAAGATCGACGAGATCGAGGCCGTGACCAAGCACGACGTCATCGCCTTCCTCACCCATCTGGCCGAATTCGTCGGGCCGGATGCGCGTTTCATCCACCAGGGCATGACCTCGTCAGATGTTCTCGACACCTGCCTTGCGGTGCAGCTCGGCCGCGCCAGCGATATCCTGCTGGCCGACCTCGACGGCCTGCTCGCCGCGCTGAAGCGCCGGGCCTTCGAGCACAAGGACACCGTCACCATCGGCCGCAGCCACGGCATTCATGCCGAGCCGACCACGTTCGGCGTCAAGCTGGCGCAGGCCTATGCCGAGTTCTCGCGCTGCCGCGAGCGGCTGGTGCACGCGCGAGAGGATATTGCCACCTGCGCTATCTCGGGCGCGATCGGCACCTTCGCCAACATCGACCCCTATGTCGAAGAGCATGTGGCGAAAAAGCTTGGGCTGAAGCCGGAACCGGTGTCGACGCAGGTCATCCCGCGCGACCGCCATGCCATGTTCTTTGCCACGCTCGGCGTCATCGCCTCGTCGGTCGAGCGGCTGGCGACAGAGATTCGCCATCTGCAGCGCACCGAGGTGCTGGAAGTGGAAGAGTATTTTTCGCCGGGCCAGAAGGGCTCGTCGGCAATGCCGCACAAGCGCAACCCGGTGCTGACCGAAAACCTCACCGGCCTTGCCCGCATGGTGCGCTCCATGGCGCTGCCGGCGATGGAGAATGTGGCGCTCTGGCACGAGCGCGACATCTCGCATTCCTCGGTCGAGCGCATGATAGGGCCGGACGCCACGGTAACGCTGGATTTCGCGCTGTCGCGGCTCACCGGCGTCGTCGACAAATTGCTGATCTATCCCGACAACATGCTGAAGAACATGAACAAGTTCCGTGGCCTGGTGCATTCGCAGCGCGTGTTGCTGGCGCTGACCCAAGCCGGCGTCAGTCGCGAGGATGCCTACCGCCTGGTGCAGCGCAACGCCATGAAGGTATGGGAACATGGAGCTGATTTCCTTGAGGAACTGTTGGCCGACAGGGAAGTCACCGCAGCGCTGCCCGAAGCCGAGATCCGCGAGAAATTCGACTTGGGCTATCACACCAAGCATGTCGACACGATCTTCAAGCGGGTTTTCGGATAGGTTTTTCGATGCGGCTGGCCGTCCTTTCCGACATCCATGGGAATCTGCGCGCGCTTGAGGCGGTTCATGCGCAGATCAAAGACGCTTCTCCCGACATAATCGTCAATCTGGGCGATTGTCTTTCCGGGCCGCTATGGCCAGAAGAAACCGCGCAATATCTGATGGCGCAGAATTGGCCGACCGTGCGCGGCAATCACGACCGTGTGCTGGTCGAGCCGCCTGCTTCCGGGTTGGAAGACGTCGATGCTTTCACCCACCAACGCCTGTCCCAGGCGTCATTGACCTGGCTCTCCGCATTGCCGGTCACCCTGTCGCCTGCCCAGGACATCCTGCTTTGCCATGGCAGCCCCAGTGACGACGACGTGTTCCTGCTCGAGGAAGACGGAGGCAGCCACTTCCACCCGTCCAATGAAAAGCAGATCAGGCACAAGCTGGGCAGCGCCGGCGCCGGGCTGACCTTGTGCGGCCATACACATACGCCGCGCGTTGTGCGCTTGTCGGACAACCGGACAATCCTCAATCCCGGCAGTGTCGGCGTCCAGGCATTCCCAGGTTTGACTGTGACCGGCAGTCCGGATGCCCGCTATGCCCTTGCCACGCGCAAGGACAGACAATGGTCGTTCAGCCATCATACGGTCAGCTATGACTGGACCGAAGCATCCGGCCGCGCCACGGCGACCGGATTCGACAGCTGGGCGCATGGGCTGCTGACGGGCTACGCCGCCAATTCCTTGTAAGAACCGAGCAGACGCTCAGCCTGGGGCGCCTGGTACGGTGCGGATCACCGTGCCCCACGGATCTTCCCGTGTGATGTCAGCGGTTGTCTTGTCCGAGCGCATCTCGACCCAGGCCAGCCCTGAGCGGGACGGATCGCGGCGCCCGGCGCCGGCGCTGTGCCACGAATTGCCACCGATATGATGGTGGTAGCCTCCCGACGACAGGAACACCGCCTGCCCTCCATACTTAGCGACCGTGTCGAAGCCAAATTCGTCGTGCCACCAGGCCTCGGCATCTTCCGGCCGGCCGACGCGCAGATGGACATGGCCGATAATGCTGTTTTGCGGCGCGCCCTGCCAGCCGGCGTCACCGGCCGGCACGCTGCCAACCACGGCGGCCAGATTCAGCCGCTCGGTCGCCATGGCGATCTTGTCGCCGTTCCACTTCCACTCCTGCGGCAGACGGTCCCTATAGATTTCAATGCCGTTGCCTTCGGGGTCGGTCAGGTAGAGAGCCTCGCTGACCAGATGGTCGGAGGCGCCCTCGATGCGGATTTTGTTGGCGGCGGCATGGTTTATCCAACGGCCGAGATCGGCGCGGCTGGGCAGAAGGAAAGCGGTGTGGAAAAGGCCGGCGCTGCGCGGATCGTCGGGCTTGGCCGCTGCGTCAGGCTCGATCACCAGCAGCGGGCGCTCGGCAGCGCCCAGCGTGATGGCGCCATCGGCGCGGCTCAATTCCTGCAGGCCGACAACAGCCCGGTAGTAATCGGCAAGTCCTTCGGCGTCGCGCGCCTTCAGGCCCACGCGTGACACGCTGACGGGGGTCGTCGCGGCAAAAGGCAGTTCGCTCATAAAACTCTCCGTTCAGCGCATTATCCCAGGCCGCGCCACCAGTCTATTCTGTCGTCCATCTCTTCCTGCCTCAAATCGTCGATCCTGATCGTTCACACAAGATGGAAAGAATCGAACAGGTTGTTCACAATTGTGATGCACCGCATGCGTCAGCGCGGGTTGCACGAGACACGGCCGCTCGCTATCTCAGCGCCATGAAAGTCAAAGACGCAGATATTCTGATCGTGCCGGGCTACACCAATTCCGGCCCCGAACACTGGCAGACACGCTGGCAATCGAAACTGTCGACGGCGCGCCGGGTCGAGCAGGCGGAGTGGTCGAAGCCGGTGCGCGAGGACTGGACGACGAGCGTGGCGAACGCTGTCAACGAGGCCGAGCGGCCGGTGGTGATCGTTGCCCATTCCCTCGGTGTGGCGGCCGCGGTGCAGGCCATTCCGCAGTTCAGGAAGCCGGTCGCCGGCGCGTTTTTTGTCGCGCCGCCCGACGTCGCCAACCCGGAGATAAGGCCGCGTCACCTGATGACCTTTGGTCCCTATGCGCGCGAACCGCTGCCCTTCCCGTCCATCGTCATCGCCAGCCGCAACGATCCGTTCTGCGCCTTCGAGGTCGCCGAGGACATTGCCGGCGCCTGGGGTTCGCTGTTCATCGATGCCGGCGAAACCGGTCACCTCAATGAGGATGCCGGCTTCGGCCCTTGGCCGGAAGGGTCGATGACCTTCGCCAAGTTTCTGACCGACCTCAAGGCCTGACCGGGCAAGGCACCACGCCTCAGCCCTTTATCGAATCGTTCATGCTTTTGATGAGTGTCTTTGCGCCGAGCGAAATCAGCGCATGGTCCGAGCCCATCGCCAGCAGCCGGTAGCCCATCGCCACGACGCGGCCGGCAATCGCCGGCTCAACGACGTAGATCGCCGCATGCTTGCCCGCCTTGCGCGTCCGCTCGGCGATGGAGGCGACGGTTTCCATCATGCTTTCCAGCGTCGAATTGACGGTGGCGCCATTCGACCAGGCGATGGAGAAATCCGATGGGCCGAGAAAGATGCCGTCAATGCCCGGCGTGTCGAGGATGCCGTCCAGCGCATCGAGTGCGGCGCGCGTTTCGACCATGGCAAAGGCCATGGTGCGTTGATTGGTGTCGCGCAGCCATTCGGCGTGGTCGCCTTTGCCATGGCGCGGAAAAGCATAGGTCGGGCCCCAGGAGCGCTCGCCCATCGGCGGATATTTCATCGCCGCGGCAAAGAGTTTTGCATCGGCCACCGAATTCACCATCGGTGCAATCACCGCCTCGGCACCGAAATCGAGGGCGCGGCTGGCCATGTCGAAGCGGCCGACCGGAATGCGCACCAGCGCCGGCTTGTTGGCGGCGAGCACCGGTACGAGGCCGCGCAAGACCGAGTCTTCGTGGTGTCCGCCATGCTGCATGTCGAGCGTGACGGCGTCAAAACCCTGCTTGGCGATGATTTCGACCGTCAAAGCGTCCGGAACGCCGGACCAGGCGGTGAACAGCGTTTCATCCGCCGCCAGGCGTGACTTCAGGGACATGGGTGCTTTCCTCGTTGGGTAGAGCCTTGTAACAGGCCTACGCACAGTTTCAGCCGGAAAAGGCTGAAAAGGCAAAGAAAAACCGCCCGGCTGGACCGGGCGGTCGATTGGTCCAGCGCTACTCGCTCTAGGTGTTCTTGATCTGCTCGATCGCCTGCGCCATCAGTTCGTCCATGGTGCGGCGGATCTGGTGATCCGACTGGTCGACGCCGGCGGCGTCGAAATCCTTGCGGATCTTGCGGAATACGTCGTGATCGCCAGCTTCCTCGATGTCGGAAACCACAACTTCCTTGGCATAGGCGTCGGCGTCAGTGCCGGACTTGCCCAGCTTTTCGGCTGCCCACAGGCCAAGCGCCTTGTTGCGGCGTGCCGAAGCCTTGAAGCGAAGTTCTTCGTCGAAGGCGAATTTGCGCTCAAAACCCTCTTCGCGGTCTTTCATGCTGCTCATGGCTTCCCTCCGATGAAATCGATTCGCGTTGGTGATGGATATGTGTGCTGCCGCAGCACAAACCAAAAGGGCGCGGGCCGGTCAATATACTACATCGCTTGCTGCGCTGCGGCATTTCATTCCTGAAAGCGGTCGATCGAAAGGATTTGCCGATTGAGCAAACGCTGTGATTGGGATAGACCCGGCATTGAACCCCACCCGTCGCCGCACCAATTTAGGCAGACGGACAGGAACTGGTCGCTTGCCGCCTGCCCGCAAATCCAGAGAAAAATCAGATGAAAAATCGCCGCCGCATTTATGAAGGCAAGGCCAAGATCCTCTATGAGGGACCGGAACCGGGCACACTTATCCAGTTCTTCAAGGATGATGCGACCGCATTCAACAAGAAGAAACATGAGGTCATCGACGGCAAGGGTGTGCTCAACAACCGCATTTCCGAGTACATCTTCAACCATCTGAACCGCATGGGCATTCCGACCCACTTCATCCGCCGGCTCAACATGCGCGAGCAGTTGATCAAGGAAGTCGAGATTATTCCGCTCGAAGTGGTGGTGCGCAATGTCGCCGCCGGCTCGCTGTCCAAGCGCCTCGGCATCGAGGAAGGCACCGTTCTGCCGCGCTCGATCATCGAATTCTATTATAAGGCCGATGCGCTCGACGATCCGATGGTGTCGGAAGAGCACATCACCGCTTTCGGCTGGGCAAGCCCGCAGGAGATCGACGACGTCATGGCGCTGGCCATCCGCGTCAACGACTTCCTCTCCGGCCTGTTCATGGGTGTCGGCATCCAACTCGTCGATTTCAAGATCGAATGCGGCCGCCTGTTCGAGGGCGACATGATGCGCATCGTCGTTGCCGACGAGATCTCGCCGGATTCGTGCCGGCTGTGGGACGTGGCAACGCAGGACAAGCTCGACAAGGACCGTTTCCGCCGCGATATGGGCGGCCTCGTCGAAGCCTATCAGGAAGTTGCCCGCCGCCTCGGCATCATGAACGAGAACGAGCCGCCGCGCCCGACCGGCCCGGTGCTCGTCGCCTCGACCGATGGCCTCAAAGGCAAGCCGCACTAAGTCTTCATTTCTTGACGCGATTCCGGACGAAAAACCGCTTCAGACTTTTCCTGGAATTGCTAAGTCTTCGAACAGGAACCTGTCCAGCATGATCAAGGCCCGCATCACCGTCACCCTCAAGAACGGCGTGCTCGACCCGCAGGGAAAAGCCATAGAGCACGCTCTGTCCGGACTGGGGTTCGGCGGCGTCGGCCAGGTGCGGCAGGGCAAGGTCTTCGACCTCGAGCTCTCAGAGACCGACAAGGCCAAGGCCGAAGCCGATCTGAAAGCCATGTGCGACAAGCTGCTGGCGAACACAGTGATCGAGAATTACGCGGTGGAGATCGCTTGATATGAAATCAGCTGTCGTTCTTCTCCCCGGCCTCAACCGCGACCGCGACATGATTGCGGCGCTGACCAAGATCTCCGGGCAGGCGCCGGCGACCGTCTGGCAGACCGACACCGAAATCCCTGATGTGGACCTGATCGCCATTCCCGGCGGCTTCTCGTTCGGCGACTATCTGCGTTGCGGCGCCATTGCCGCGCGCATGCCGGTCATGCGGGCGGTGGCGGAAAAGGCGGCCAAGGGCGTCATGGTCATCGGCGTCTGCAACGGCTTCCAGATCCTGGTCGAGGCTGGCCTTTTGCCCGGCGCGCTGATGCGCAATGCCTCGCTGAAATTCGTCTGCCGAGAGGTGAAGCTCGAAATCACCAACGCCAACACCATGTTCACCCGCCGCTACCAGCCGGGTCAGATCATCCGCACGCCGGTGGCGCATCACGACGGCAATTATTTCGCCGACGCCGACACGCTTGCCCGTCTCGAAGGCGAAGGACAGGTGGTGTTTCGCTATGCCGAGGGCAGCAATCCCAATGGCTCGATGAACGACATTGCCGGTATCGTCAGCGAGAAGGGCAATGTGCTCGGCCTGATGCCGCATCCCGAAAACCTGATCGAGGCAGCGCATGGCGGAAGCGACGGCCGCGCCCTGTTCGAAGGCGCGCTCGGCATCGCCGCCTGATATCTCTTCGAATTCCTTTCAAAACGCGGGGGCGGTTGACCATGAGACTGATGATTGTTCGCCTAGGTCCCCTGGCTGCTGCCGGCTTGGCGTTGGCGTCCTGCCAGTCCAGCCCGAAGAGCGCGCCGGTCCCCACGGGCAAGAGCGCTTCGCTGCTGGCCATGGAACAGGTAGCGATATCGGCCCACAAATGCTGGATCGCCAGCAAGGATCCCGCCTTCAAATCCTATCAGATGGCCAATGAGCTGAATTCGTTCAGCGGCACGCCCCGCTTCCTGCTGGTGCCGGCCAAGCATTATGGCGGCAAGCCGCTGCTGGTCGTCCAGGCGCAAGGCAATTCCAGCCGCGTCGACGTGTTCGGTCCGCTGATGGACGATCCGCTCGGCGCGCGCATCGGATCCGACATTGCGCGCTGGCAAACGGGCAACCCCTCCTGCAACGCGGCCGCCTGACGCCATGGGCCGCTTCCTGCAGTTTGCGGGATTGGTCATAGGTCTGGCCGGGCTTGTCCTGCAAGCGTGCATCACCATCCCGGCATCGATGGAGGCCGGCCGCAGTTTTCTCGGCTCCATCGTCTTTCTGTTCAGCTTCTTCACCATCCTGACCAACATCGGTGCGGTGCTGGTCCATGTCTCGCTGCTGTCGCCTTCGGGCTACGCCTGGCTGCCCGCCTTTGCCGGACCGCGGATGCGGGCCGGCGTCGCCGTGTCCATCGCGCTTGTCTT
The DNA here is from genome assembly GCF_040320205.1 of Mesorhizobium sp. M0761. Lineage (NCBI taxonomy): Bacteria > Pseudomonadati > Pseudomonadota > Alphaproteobacteria > Hyphomicrobiales > Phyllobacteriaceae > Mesorhizobium > Mesorhizobium sp. M0761. Next base: position 241,641 of record NZ_JAMYPF010000004.1, on the reverse strand, counting down.
CATCGTCTATGCGACGGTTCTGGCGCAGCTCTGGCAGCCGCAGGGGCTGTTCCTGCTCTGTGACGTGCTGCTGCACTATGTGACGCCGGTGCTGTTCGTGCTGTGGTGGCTTGTTGCAGGCGCTGACGGCAGGACACGCTGGAGCGACATTTCGTGGTGGATGGCCTATCCGATCGCCTATCTCGCCTATGCGCTGGCGCGCGCACCGATCGCAGGCGAAGTGCCCTACCCGTTCCTCGACGTTGCGAAAAACGGCGCGGCCAACGTCGCCCTTGCGGCGCTGGCCGTCACCGGTGTTTTCCTGGTGCTGTGCATCCTCGCCGTGCTTGCCGATAAGGGCGTCTCACGCCTCAGGGCTCCGGGCACACGCCGCTGACCAGACTAAAAGTTAGTCCCAGAATCGCCTGATGCCTTCGCGGTGAGCGTCGTCACGCGACACACCGATGTCCCTGAGCTGCTCGTCGGTCATTTCGAGCAAAGCCAGGCGGCCGCGACGGCGCTCGATCAGCACGTCAATCCATCGCGCCAGCGATCTGACCACATGCACGATCCGGCCGACAAAGCCTCGCCGGCTGGACGGGCGCGGCCCGACCAATTCAATGCCCGCGCAGCGGATTGTCTCGATTGTATCCATTGTCTTTCTGCCAACCTTGCAAATTGTACCCATCTTGGTACGGTTCTCATATGCATTGACACCCGATCTGGTGCAATATACAGAATTGTCACCATGACAAATTGGCTCCCTGACCTCACCACCGGTTCCGGCCCGCTTTACCAGCGCCTTGCCGACAGCATCGAGTCGGACATCGACAAGGGCGTTATCGATGCCGGGGCAAAATTGCCGCCGCAGCGCGATCTCGCCTATGACATTGGCACGACGGTCGGCACGATCGGCCGGGCCTATCAGCTGCTGCGCGAACGCGGGCTGGTGAGCGGCGAAGTCGGACGCGGGACCTATGTGCTGGCGCAGCAATCGGAAGCGGCGTCACCCGAATTCGCCGAGCCCGCCGTGCAAGGCACGCGCTGTGTCGATGCACCGCCGGGCAAGCTGCGCTTCGACAGCACTGCCGCGCCCGACATCGGCCAGGGCGCCATTGTTGCCGACATGTTGCTTCGCACGGTTCAGGATCATCCGCACGAGATTTCGAGCTACACCAGGGATTTTCCGGAGCGCTGGTTCGAGGCCGGCGCCCGCTGGCTGTCGCGCAATTCGTTCCGCCCTGCCGCCGAGACCATCGTTCCCACGCTGGGCACCCATGCCGCGGTGATGGCGGCGATCGCGGCGCTGACCACGCCGGGCGACTATGTCGTCTTCGAGCACCTCACCTATTCGCAGATCGCCCGCAGCGCCGGGCTGATCGGGCGGCGCATAGCACTGGTGGCATCGGACGAAGAAGGCCTCGATCCCGAGGATTTCGAACGCGTCTGCGCGCAAAAGCACCCGAAGATGATCTTCCTGATGCCGACGGTGCAGAACCCGACGCTGGCGATCCTGTCGGTTTCGCGCCGCGAGGCGATCGCCCGCGTCGCGCGCGCGTACAATGTCATCGTCATCGAGGACGATCTCTATGGCGGCCTGACCGAAGATCCGACGCCGCTCATCGCCGAATATGCGCCCGAGCGCACCATTGTCGCCGGCGGTCTGTCGAAATCGGTCGTGGCAGGTGTTCGCGGCGGCTGGCTCTCCTGCCCGCCCGCCTATCGCCATCGCATCCGCGTCGCCCACAAGATGATGACCGGCGGGATGCCGTTCCTGTTGGCGGAGGTGAACGCGCGGCTGGTGCTGTCTGGGCAGGCTGGCGATATCCGCAAACGCAGCATTGCCGAAATTGCCGCCCGCATCGCCATCGTGCGCGAGACACTGGCGGGTTTCGCCTTCAAGTCACACGGCAGCGTGCCCTTCGTCTGGCTGACGCTGCCCGATCCCTGGCTGTCCGGCACTTTCAGGAGCGCATGCCTCGAAAATGGCGTGCTCCTCGACGACGAGGACGAGTTCAAGGCGGGGCGTTCCGAGCAGGTTTTTCACGGCGTGCGTTTCGGCGTCTCGCAGCCAAGGCGGCGCGAGGACATCACCGGCGGCGTCGCGGTGATCCGGCGACTGTTGGAGGAAGGCCGCGCCGGCTACGACAGTTCGTCCTGACTCGGTCCTCCTGTATCCCGATCTTCAGGTTCAGCCCTCTGCCTTGAAGTTTTTGGCTTCCTTCGCGCCCTTGTCCTTGCCGTGCTTCTCGGCCAGGTCCTTGGCCTGCTTGGGCGAAACGTCGGTCGTCTCGGCAATATGCATGGCCTCCTTGTCGGAGAGGCGATTGTCTTTCTTGCCTTGCTTGGTGGCCATGTCGAAATCTCCTGATTGGTTTGAGGCCTAACGGCCGGGATGCCATAGCGTTCCCCAACGGCGCCCCGCTACCATCGTCGCCTTGTGTTTTCCGGCGTTTTTCGTCATCCGATGGGGTGTATCACGCCAAAGCTTGCGATATGAGGGGACTCAAATTCCCTCTCCCATGGACACCAATCGCCGCCCATGACCATTTCTAATTCCGTGCCGATCACCCCGGAACTCATAGCCGCGCATGGGCTCAAGCCCGACGAATACCAGCGCATCCTCGATCTGGTCGGGCGCGAACCGAGCTTTACCGAACTCGGCATCTTCTCGGCGATGTGGAATGAGCACTGCTCCTACAAATCCTCGAAGAAATGGCTGCGCACGCTGCCGACCACCGGGCCGCAGGTCATCCAGGGTCCGGGCGAGAATGCCGGCGTAGTCGATATCGGCGATGGCGACTGCGTCGTCTTCAAGATGGAGAGCCACAACCATCCCTCCTACATCGAGCCCTACCAGGGTGCGGCGACCGGCGTCGGCGGCATATTGCGCGATGTCTTCACCATGGGCGCGCGGCCGATTGCGGCGATGAACGCTTTGCGCTTCGGCGCACCGGACCATCCCAAGACCAGGCACCTGGTCAGCGGCGTGGTTTCCGGCGTCGGAGGATACGGCAACGCCTTTGGCGTGCCGACCGTCGGCGGCGAGGTCAATTTTGACGCCCGCTACAACGGCAACATCCTGGTCAACGCCTTTGCCGCCGGCCTCGCCAAGACAGATGCGATCTTCCTGTCGGAAGCCAAGGGCGTCGGCCTGCCGGTCGTCTATCTCGGCGCCAAGACCGGCCGCGACGGCGTCGGCGGCGCCACGATGGCCTCGGCCGAGTTCGACGACAAGATCGACGAGAAGCGCCCGACCGTGCAGGTCGGCGATCCCTTCACCGAAAAATGCCTGCTCGAAGCCTGCCTTGAGCTGATGGCGTCCGGCGCCGTCATCGCCATCCAGGACATGGGTGCGGCCGGCCTCACCTGTTCGGCGGTCGAGATGGGCGCCAAGGGCGACCTCGGCATCGAGCTTCACCTCGACCAGGTGCCGGTGCGCGAAGAGCGCATGAGCGCCTATGAGATGATGCTGTCGGAGAGCCAGGAGCGCATGCTGATGGTGCTGCGCCCCGAGAAGGAAAAGGAAGCCGAGGCGATCTTCCACAAATGGGGCCTCGACTTCGCCATTGTCGGCAAGACCACCGACGATCTGCGCTTCCGCGTCATTCACCAGGGTGACGAGGTCGCCAACCTGCCGATCAAGGACCTTGGCGACAAGGCGCCGGAATATGACCGCCCCTGGGTCGAGCCGAAGAAGCCTGCGGCGCTCGCAGCCGGCGATGCGCCGAAGGCCGATGTCGCCGATGCGCTGTTGAAACTGCTCGGCGGGCCGAACCTGTCGTCGCGCCGCTGGGTGTGGGAGCAGTACGACACGCTGATCCAGGGCAATTCGCTGCAGCTTCCCGGCGGCGACGCCGGCGTGGTGCGCGTCGAAGGCCATCCGACCAAGGCGCTCGCCTTCTCCTCCGACGTCACGCCGCGCTATTGCGAGGCCGACCCGTACGAAGGCGGCAAGCAGGCGGTGGCCGAATGCTGGCGCAACCTCACCGCCAGCGGCGCGCTGCCGCTGGCGGCCACCGACAACCTCAATTTCGGCAATCCGGAACGGCCTGAGATCATGGGCCAACTGGTCGGCGCGGTGAAAGGCATTGGCGATGCCTGCCGGGCGCTCGGCTTCCCGATCGTGTCGGGCAATGTCTCGCTCTACAACGAAACCAATGGCCAAGGTATCCTGCCGACGCCGACCATCGGCGGCGTGGGGCTGATTGCCGACTGGTCGAAGATGACCCGTATCGGCTTTGCCGCCGAGGGCCAGATGATCCTGCTGGTCGGCGCGCCCCCAAGCTTGGGCAGCCATCTCGGCCAGTCCGCCTATTTCAGAGACATTCACGGTCGGACCGACGGGCCGCCGCCACCCGTCGACCTCGCCCATGAAAAGCGCGTCGGCGACCACGTGCGCGCGCTGATCGCGTCGGGCGTCGTGACCGCGGCGCATGACCTTTCCGATGGCGGCCTGGCGATAGCCCTGGCCGAAATGGCGATGGCGTCCGGCATCGGCGCCACCATTCCGGGGCTCGCCGGCACCGACCCGATCCCGGTCTGGTTCGGCGAGGACCAGGGCCGCTACCTCCTGACGCTGTCCGTCGATCCGCAGAGCAAGGAATGGGACGCCATCCGCGACGAACAGAGCAGGCTCGGCATCTTTGCGCCATGGATCGGCTCGACCGGTGGAAACGAAGTGAAGCTCGGCGATGCCAGGGCGATCCCGGTCAGCGAATTGACCGCTGCCCACGAAGGCTGGTTCCCGAACTTCATGGACAAGTCCAGTTGACCAGCCTGGCAGCCCGGACGCTGATCGCAGTCGTCTTCTGGCCGTCGCTGTTCTTCTTCTGGTTCCTCGGGCCGTTCGTCTTTTTCCTGCTGTCGACGACCTCGAGCGAGGTCTGTCCGCTGCTGGAAAGGCGTGACCAGTTCCTTGAGGCGGCCAATGGCACACTGCAGATGCTGGCCTTGCAAAGTCTGATCTATGCGATCCCCATCGTCTGCCTGGTGCTGTGGAGCCGCCTTTTGCCGAACCCGGCGCGCGCAAGGCATGTCGCCACCTGCATCAAGCTATTTGCCATTGCGGTCATTACCGGCGCGCTGTGGGAATACGGGTCATCGCTGATCTGCGACGGCTATGGCCAACCATTCTTTTCGCCCTTGTGGCAGATGACCAGCTATCTCCCGATTATCACCCTGGCGCTCAACATCCCGCTCTATGTCCTGGTGTTCAGCCTTGGCCGGGGGTTCTCGACCCGCGACGACATCACAGAAGATGGTGTGGTTCACCCGCGGCAGGATGGCCCTTAGACACTGCGTCGCCGACAGAACGGCTTCAACCCGGACCAGAAAGGCTTTAGGCTGCCGTCCGAGTCACTCGTGCCTAGCCGCCCAGAACAGGATTTTGCCATGGCAATGGATGCCCACGACATCGAAAAACTGATCAAGGACGGCATTCCGGACGCCAAGGTGACGATCCGCGACCTCGCCGGTGACGGCGATCACTATGCAGCCGAAGTGGTGGCCGAAAGCTTCCGCGGAAAGAGCCGCGTCCAGCAGCACCAAATGGTCTATGATGCGCTGAAGGGCAATATGGGCGGCGTGCTGCACGCGCTGGCCCTGCAGACCAGCGTGCCGGACTGAAGCCAGACTGGCCTACTGTTTCTGCGGCTGCTTCGCCGACACTGACGTGATCGGCTTCGCCGACACTGAGATGATCGGGCCCGCCGGGTATTTTCCGCCGACGATCATTCTTTTCCCATCCGACAGCGCGGAGACCGCGCCGTCGAGGAACAGCGCGTTGCGGCATTGTAGCGCGTCGCGAAACAGCCGCGCAAAGCTGCCGAAACTGACCTCAGACCGCGAGATCACCTGCAAAACGGTGTTTTCATCGCGCACGCCGACGCCGTTGCGGATGTAGCGCGAGGTTCCGTTCGGCTCGAAGCGTGGGTGAATCTTGCCATCGATCACCAGCATCGGGCCGGACTGCGTGGCGAAGGCAACATCGCGTTTGGTGACCGCATAGGCGTTGCTTTCCATGACAGCCGCCTTGCCGTCATTGCCCACCAGAAAGACGCCGTTCGGTTTCAGGAAGAAATTGCCTTCGCCGTCGGCAAGATTGAGCCGTGACTTTTCGCTGCCGTCCTCGACCAGCAGGCCGACCGGCGACAAATCCTCGTGATACATGCCGCCATTCATGGCGAGCATACCGGCCTCCCCTCGCCCGCAACCGCCTTGTCGAAGGCTTCGAGCGAACCAAAAGGCTTGCCATCGGCGCCGGCGTGGAAAACACCGATGCTGTCGGCGCGAAGATCGATCTCGCAAACGACATAGGTCACCGCCTCGAAGGCGACATTCCGGCAAGGCGCGGGCAGGTCACCGCCAATGACCAGCGGCGGCGGCTCCGGGCGTCTCGGCCACCAGACAACGGCAATCGCGGCCAGCAGGATGGCGATCAGAAGGGCGGCGCCATATCGTCTTTTCATCATGTCCCGGAGGCTGCAATCGGCAGGGATGCTTGGCCCAAGACAGGCGATCCTTTGCGCCATTTCCGCGACGGCGGCGCAAACATCTTGTTTCGGCCCATCTATGGGTTTATTTGATGGCTATGCTTCGAGCCTGACTCCCACAGGCGTGAAAGGATATCTCATGAGCGGCATCAACGACTACATCGACAGCGAAGTGAAGGGCAACGACGTCGTCCTTTTCATGAAGGGCACGCCCGGTTTTCCGCAGTGCGGCTTTTCCGGCCAGGTCGTCCAGATCCTCGATTACATCGGCGCCGACTACAAGGGCGTCGACGTGCTGACCTCGGCCGAACTGCGCCAAGGCATCAAGGAATATTCGAACTGGCCGACGATCCCGCAGCTTTACGTCAAGGGCGAATTCGTCGGCGGCTGCGACATCATCCGCGAAATGTTCCAGGCGGGCGAGCTGCAGACGTTGCTCGTCGACAAGGGCGTCAGCGTCAAAGCGACAGCCTGATTCTGAGTTGAGACGGGGCAGCCCCGCCCCGGCAAAATGTTACCTGCCCCTATCGGAGTGAGGACGAACTTATGCGCCGGCATGCCGGCGCATATTCGTTTTGAAGATCGGACCCGCCGTGGACCAGCCAGCAAAAGCGCCGCAACAGGCACGCAAATTGCCTATTCCGCGCTGGGAATTCATCGCGCTTTGCGCGGCACTGATGGCGTTGAACTCGCTGGCCATCGACATCATGCTGCCGGCACTGCAGCAAATCGGCGCCACGCTTGGCGTTGAGAATGAAAACCACCGCCAGTATGTGATCACCGCCTATATATTGGGCTTCGGTGGCGGACAGCTTTTCTTCGGACCGATCTCGGACCGGTTCGGGCGCCGCGCGCCACTCGTTGCCGGGCTGGCGATTTATGTCGTGGCGGCGGCAGCTGCCGCCATCGCCCCGTCATTCGCCGTCCTGCTGCTGTGCCGGCTGGTGCAAGGCATCGGTGCGGCGGCGACCCGCGTCATCGCCGTCTCGATCGTGCGCGACACGTTCGACGGTCGGCGCATGGCCGAGGTGATGTCTCTGATCTTCATGGTGTTCATGGCCATCCCGGTGATCGCGCCTGGGATCGGCCAGTTCATCATGCTGTTCGCAACATGGCACTGGATCTTCGTCACCATGGCCGTCGGAGCGCTGATCGTGTCGGCGTGGTCGCTGCTGCGGCTGCCGGAGACGCTGCATCCGGAGTACCGCCGGCCGCTGACAGTCTCATCCGTCGTCGGTGGTTTCCGCATCGTGCTCACCAACCGCATGGCGCTTTGCTACGCCTTTGCCAGCACCTTCATTTTCGCCGCCATGTTCGGCTTCATCGCCTCCGCACAGCAGATCTATGTCGACATTTTTCATGTCGGCGAATTGTTTCCTGTCATCTTCGCGGGTGTCGCCGGCGTTCTCGCTTTTTCGAACTACCTCAACTCGCGCCTGGTCGGCCGCATCGGCATGCGCCGCCTGTCGCAGAGCGCACTGCTGTTGTTCCTGGTGATCAGCCTTGCCTGGCTCACCGTTTCGCTTCAAATGAAGATGCCACTCTGGCTGTTCATCACCTTCTTCGCCAGTGCGATGCTCCCGTTCGGCGCGCTCGGCGCCAATTTCAACGCGCTCGCGATGGAACCGCTCGGCCAACTGGCGGGCACCGCGTCGTCCATCCTGGGCTTCATGCAGACTTTTCTCGGCGGCATCCTCGGCACGCTGATCGGCCAGGCCTTCAACGGCACGGTGACGCCGCTTGCCGCCGGCTTCTGCAGCGTCTCGGTCGCGGCCCTGCTGATGATCCTGATCGCCGAGCGCGGCAAGATGTTCCAGCCGCACAACCCACCCAGGGCACGTCACCGACCTGCATTGAGCGACGCGCCTTGAGATTGTTGGTCTCAAAACCGCATCCACCTTTATGCGACGCGTTTCAGGATGCGCCGCCAATCACTGCCGTGAAACGAGGGAACAGCGGGCGCCCTGCGATGGCGCCACCCATGCTGTCCGACAGCGGCATCGGCAGAGCCTTGTCGAGCGCTTCGAGCACGGATGACACAAAGACCCGGTTGAGCGAGGCATCATCTCCCATATGGGAGAAAGTGGCGCGCGGCTTGCCCATCAGCGTGCCGTTTTTGCGAATTGAAAAACTCAGCGTCAGGGTCAGGCCAGCACTTCCAGGCGGCGGCTGCCAACAGGCAAAGATCGCGTCGAACATTTCGTCGATGGTGTCGATGGGATCGGGGCTACGACACGCGCGCTCCTGCGATCGTGCCTCAGTGGCGCAGGCGACCAGGGCAAGTGCAAGTGCCGTTGCGACAATTGCGGACCGATGTTTCATTTCGCGGCTCCGGCTTCGCGAGAGATTGGACCACTATAACAGAGCCAATATACTTGACGAAAGCGTCTACCGGCAGTTGGACCGACTATTGCGCCCAGAGTTCCCTGCGCAACTCCTGCCAGCTTTCCTTGTCCGGGGCGACAAGAATGCCGCCGTCGATATGCGAGGGCAGATAGGCGCTACCGTCGATCCGCGCGGTGTAGCCGCCGGCCTCGGCGTGGATCAGCACACCGACCAGATGGTCCCACGGCATCAGTTTGTTGTAGACGACGAAATGGGCATGGCCGCTGGCCAGAAGACGGTATTCATGTGCCGCGCAGCGATAGCCGAACTGCGACAGGGTCTTGGTCTGGTTGCGCGCCAGGAGCGAGCGTTGCGGTTCCGCCAGATATTGCCAGGAGACGGAGCCGGTCATCTGCGAGATCGGCACGGCATCGGCGACGTGCACCGTCTCCAGCGCGCCATGCGCATGGCGGATATGGCTGCCGGCGCCCTTGGCGCCGATCAGCCAGTCCCGGCCTACGGGGTCATGGATGATACCGGCGACGGTTTCGCCCTTGACGACGACGCTCAGCATGACGCCGAAGAGCGGCACGCCGGAGGCGAAGTTGAAGGTGCCGTCGACCGGGTCGACGACGAAGGCGAGGTCGGCATCGCCGAGCCCCTGAAGCAGCGCCGGATTGTCGGAACAGGCTTCCTCGCCGACGATCATCGCCGTGGGATAGCGCTCGCGCAGCCTGGCCGTGATCAGCCGCTCGGCGTTGATGTCGGCCTCGGTCACCAGGTCGGCAGCCGAGGTCTTCTGTCTGATGTCGCCCTCGCCCAGCCGGCGAAAGCGTGGCATGATTTCGGCCCTGGCTGCATCGGCGAGAAGCTCGGCCAGCCAGTCGATCGCTTGGTCGTCAAATATCATCGGAAATGTCTTGTCCTGTGCTGAGGCTGCCATTGAGGGCGGCAAAGTCGAACAGCTTTCTGTCGAGCAGATGCGACGGCCTGGTGTTGGACAGCGCGCGCAGCATCGTATCCTTGCGGCCCGGCATGCGCTTTTCCATATCGTCCAGCATCGCCTTCATGGCGTTGCGCTGCAGGCCTTCCTGGCTGCCGCAGAGATCGCAGGGAATGATCGGGAATTTCATAGCGGCGGCGAATTTTTCCAGATCGACCTCGGCGCAGTAGCTCAGCGGCCGCAGCACCATGACGTCGCCGTCGTCGTTGAGCAGCTTTGGCGGCATGGCGGCAAGGCGGCCGCCATGGAACAGATTCATGAAGAAGGTTTCGAGAATGTCCTCGCGGTGGTGGCCGAGCACCAGCGCCGAACAGCCCTCCTCGCGCGCGATGCGATAGAGATGGCCGCGCCGCAGCCGCGAGCACAGCGAACAATAGGTGCTGCCCTGAGGCAGCTTGTCGGTGACCACCGAATAGGTGTCCTGATACTCGATGCGATGGGCAATGCCATGCGCATCGAGGTAGTCGGGCAAAATGTGCTTCGGAAAATTCGGCTGGCCCTGGTCGAGATTGCAGGCCAGCAGCTCGACCGGCAGCAGCCCGCGCCATTTGAGATCGAGCAGCACGGCCAGCAGCCCGTAGGAATCCTTGCCGCCGGACAAGGCCACCAGCCAGCGGTCGCCGGGCCTCGCCATGGCGAAATCCTCGACCGCCTGACGGGTTAACCGCAACAGCCGCTTACGCAGTTTGTTGAACTCGACGGAAGACGGCACGTCGGCAAACAGCGGATGGAAGCCGCCTTCAGCAATCGGTTCAACTGTTTCGATGTCTGCCAGCATGTTCATGGCTTGTCGCTTTCCATAGCCGAGAGTGCCGGATTAGCGGACATGGCCGACAAAGAAAAGGCCGCCTCGACGGGCGGCCCTTTCCAGTATCGCAGAAAAGCGATCGCTTAGCGCGAATAGAATTCGACGACCAGGTTCGGCTCCATCTGCACGGCGAACGGAACATCGGCCAGGCCGGGGATGCGCGAGAAGGTCGCGACCATCTTGTTGTGATCGACTTCGATATAGTCCGGCACGTCGCGCTCGGCGAGGCCGACCGCTTCCAGCACGATGACCAGCTGCTTCGACTTTTCGCGCACTTCGACGACATCGCCCGGCTTGCAACGGTACGAGCCGATGTTGACGCGCTTGCCGTTGACGTTGACGTGGCCGTGGTTGACGAACTGGCGAGCCGCGAAAATGGTGGGCACGAACTTGGAGCGGTAGACGACCGCGTCGAGACGCGACTCGAGCAGGCCGATCAGGTTCTCGGAGGTGTCGCCCTTGCGGCGATCAGCCTCTTCATAGACTTTGCGGAACTGCTTTTCGGAGACATCACCATAGTGACCCTTCAGCTTCTGCTTGGCGCGCAGCTGCAGGCCGAAATCGGAAAGCTTGCCCTTGCGGCGCTGGCCGTGCTGGCCGGGGCCGTATTCACGCTTGTTGACCGGGGACTTCGGGCGGCCCCAGATGTTTTCGCCGAGACGGCGGTCGATCTTGTACTTCGCGGATTCGCGCTTGCTCATCGCATTCCCTTTCAAAACAAACCACCCGGAGCCTCATGGTCCGGGTGAAGGAAACGCGCCCTCCTCTGGCCTCCGTTTTCGAGGCCTGACAGGGTTTTCCCACGCAACGCGGCGGAAAACCCACGGGACACGTCAGTCTAGACAAAACCCAGGAAACGATAAACCTGCTTTCCCGGGCTTGCCATGCAAAAGAAACAACCGGGCATTGCGGCCCGGTGTTGGTGCGCTCGTTAAACGGAGATTTGAGCAGAGTCAAGCGCGTCGCTGGCGCTGGGCCCGGCAACCATATCACGTCTTTGGCGTTGAGTGCCGTGCCGGATGCGGCGGGAGGTTGTTGCGCCGACGGCATTTAGGAAGGGACTGGAGCCAAAGGAGCCCGAAGTCGCATGAAGAAGTTTTTCCTCTCGTTGGTCGGTGCAGCCGTCCTGGCCGGGACGATGTCGATCGCCGTGCCCGAGCCAGCGATGGCCAAGCATTGGCAGGGCCACAAGCATCGTCAGACCTGCCATGTCGTGGTGAAGAAGAAGGTCATCTGGCGGCATGGCCACAAGAAGGTCATCCGCTACAAGGTGAAGCGCTGCTGGTGACGTCAGGGGTTTCGGGCTTGGCCTGAACCGAAGAAGCCCGTGGTTTCGGCCACGGGCTTTGTTTATCGACTCGGTTCAAGGTTTCAGTCTGCCGATTTCTTCTCCGGCAGGCCTTTGCGCTTGGTCTCTGCGAATTCCTCGAGCTGTTTTTCGCTCATCGAATTGTACATCGACTTCGACGCGCCTTGAAGTTCGCTCTTCCTGGTCTCGCCGCGCTTGGCCGACAGGGCTGCGCCAGCGGCCTTTTGCTGTGCTTTTGAGGTTGCAGGCATATCGGCACCTCCTTTGCTGACAGAGGAAGAAACGTTGCGCTCCGGCGACGGTTCCAGCGCTGGCGGTCAACTTCCGTTCCGCGCTCATGTCTGCCCATGGTCGGCCAACTGCCGGCAAAACCACCTTCCCGTGCCCGCAACGCCGGTGTAGGACGGCGCCATGAAATCGTTGAACGATCCCTCGCAGGCACTCGCTACCGGCCTCGCGAAAATCCGCACCGAGTTCCATGTGCCGGAGGGATTTCCCCCTGATGTAATGGCCATGGCACAGACGGCGGCCAGGCGCGTGCCCGACCAGCATGCCGACCGCACGGCGATGCCCTTCGTGACGCTCGATCCCGCGGCTTCCACCGATCTTGACCAAGCGTTTTCGATCGAAGCGAGCGGTAGCGACCTTCTGTTGCACTATGCGATTGCCGACGTAGCCTGGTTCGTCGCGGACGGCGACGCGGTGGATCGCGAAGCCTGGGCGCGAGGCGAAACCCTGTATTTGCCGGACGGCAAGGCCGGGCTCTATCCCCGGGTGCTTGCCGAGGGCGCCGCGAGCTTGCTGCCCAGCGGTCCGCGTCCGGCTGTCATCTTCACGGTCCGGATCGTCGACGACGGAGCGGTAAGGCTGGATGGCGCGGAGCGGGCAATCATTCAAAGCCGCGCCAAGCTCGCCTATGACAGCGTGCAGGCCGCCGACGTCCCAGTCGGCTTCGCCGAAATCGCGCGGCGCATGGCGGCGGCCGAAGACCGTCGCGGCGCTTCGCGCGTCGACCCGCCCGAGCAGGAGGTGGAACAGCTTGCCGATGGCACGTTCCAGCTTGCGTTCAGACCGCTGCTGCAATCCGAGCAAGACAACGCAGCACTTTCGCTGGCCGCCAACATGGCGATTGCCGACGCCATGCTGGCACACCGGACCGGCTTGTTCCGGGTGATGGCGCCGCCCGATGCTTCCAAAGTGCAAAGACTGCGCAGCGCGGCACGGGCCTTAGGCCTGTCCTGGCCTCCTTCGACCAGCCTGCCCGACTATCAGCGAACCCTCGATCCTGCCAACATGCAACAGGCAGCGCTGATGCTGGAAATCCGCCGCGCCGGCTCCGGTGCGTCCTACCAGCCCTATGAGGAAGGCGTTGTCCCCTGGCACGAGGCGATGGCCGCGACCTATGCCCACGCCACCGCACCCCTGAGGCGGCTGGCCGATCGCTATGTCGTGCGCTGCGTGCTGGCCATCGTCAACGGCCAGCCGGTGCCGCAAGTCGTTAACGAGGCGTTTTCCAGACTGCCGAAGGTGATGGGCCGCGCAGGCGCCCGCGCCTCGCAGATCAACCACGCGGCCATCGACCTTGCCGAGGCGGTGATGCTGAGGGGGCGTGTGGGTGAAACATTCAAGGCCGTCGTCACCGACGTCGGTGATCAGCGTGCGCGCGTTCAGCTCTCGGACATGCCTGTCGTTGCGAATGTGAAGGCCTCAGGGTTCAGGCAGGGCGATGGCCTGACGCTAAGGCTTGTTTCGGCCGATCCGGATCGGCGCGTCATTGTCTTCGAACCTGTCTAAAGCGCGTCGGCGACGCGCTTTAGTTTTTTTGTTTTTATGCATGTCCTTGTCCCAAAACCGCTGCGCACTTTTGGGCGACATGCATTAGCGTGCGCTCAATCCAAAACCCTGCATCAGCCGGCTGATGGCGAAGTCCGCCTTTCCCGAGGTAAAGACGGCGATGTCGGGCTCGCTTTGCGGCAATGGCCCGTCGACAGCCGGAAGCAGCGACAGAGCGCGCCGCGCAATCGCCTCGGCCGGGTCGATCCAGTCGACCGGCCAGGGCGCGGTCTTGCGCATGCGATTGGCCAGGAACGGATAGTGCGTGCAGGCGAGCACGACGATGTCCGTGCGCAAATCGTCATGCTGGACAAAACACGGTGCGATCTCGGCACGCACGGCCTCCTCGTCGACAAAGCCCTCGCGCATGTAGGCCTCGGCCAGTCCGGCGAGATTGTTGCTGCCGACCAGCCGGACATGGCATTTCTGCGCCCATTTGCCGATCAGGTCGCGCGTGTACTGGCGCTTCACCGTGCCCGGCGTCGCCAGCACCGAGACCAGCCCGGACCGGGTGCGCTCGGCAGCCGGCTTGATTGCCGGCACCGTGCCGACAAAGGGATGGCCAGGGAATTTTTCCCGCAAGGCATCGATCACCAGCGTCGAAGCGGTATTGCAGGCGACGACCGAAATTTCCGGATCAAAACGGTCGAGCAGCTTGGCGAAGAGCTCGACTATATGGGCCTGCAGCGCCGGCTCTTCCCACGCGCCGTAGGGAAAGGCCTTGTCATCGGCGACGTAGACGAAGCGCCGGTCGGGCATCAGCACGCGCGCTTCGCGCAGCACGGTCAATCCGCCAACGCCGGAATCGAACATCAGGATCGGACGGTGGCTCATTGATATCGGACCATGAAAGAGGCTGGATCAGAAGGCTTGGCGGTCATTGGCCAATGCCGTTCTTCTATCTGCAACCATCATGGTCTTGAAGTGGCGAATGTCAGCAAGTTCTATGCAAAGCCGGCGAAGACGACCTTGCCTCGGTCTAGAGCCCGCGCTTGCCGAAGCCGGCGGGCCTCGGGCGGCCCATAGGCTGGGCGGACGGCACCGAGCGCGTGGCCGGTGTGGCGTTGCGCATGGAAGACTGTGCCGTGCTGCTGGCCATCCGACCGGATCCCGCAGGCATGGGCGTATCGCCATCGAAATCGAAAACCGATGTCAGTTCGTCGATATTGATGCCCGCCACCGGCTTAGCCACCAGGATCGTGCACCAAAGGCCAAAGATCGACAGCGCCAGCAGGTTCAAACCGCTGGACGTGCTTTCCGGGTTCTTGAAATCGATGACCAGCAGCGTGCCTGCCTGCAGAAAGGCGTAGATGGCGCAGAACACGATGTAGGACCACAGGATCCAGGCTTTGCCGTTGGCGTCGCGGCTGCGTCGCCAGGCGATGTTGGCACGCATGACCACGGCCAGGAGGGAAACGACCAGAACCGCGCCTGCCATGCCTTGCCGCGATGGACCGGGCGCCGAGTTGACCAGCCCCTCAAAGCCGATCGTGCCAACGATGCACAGCACAGCAAGAACGGCCTCGAGCAGGGCTACGCCGAGCGAATAGAAGAAGAAGCGCATACGGCCGATTTTGGACGTGAACATTTGCCACCCCACCGTTTTGACAACAATGGACGAGAGGCAAATAAAATTCGGTTACTTCAGCCGTTCGAAGCTTAGCGATTTCTAATCTTCTTTGTCTGCCTGGCGTTTTCGCGCAGCGGCCGGCAAACGCCTTGGATCGTCTCCCGGCGAGCCGTCACCGCGCGGCATGGCCGGCGAAAACCGGTCGAGCGACGAGATGATGCCACGCAGCACTTTCAGTTCCGGCTCGGCGAAACCGGCGCGCGTCAAGACGGCGCGCAGATTGTCGACCATCTTGGGTTTCTTGGGCGCCGGGCGGAAATAGCCGCGCGCTTCGAGCGCGCCTTCGAGATAGGCAAACAGCCCGTGCAACTCTTCCTTGCTTGCCGGCTTCATTTCAGGGCTGGAGAAATTGGTCGCCGTCTCGTCTTCCAGGCCCGACTTCATCCATTCATAGGACATCAACAGCACGGCCTGGGCGATGTTGAGCGACGAAAAGCCGGGATCCACCGGGAAGGTGACGATCTCGTCGGCCAGCCCGACCTCGTCATTGTAGAGCCCAAAACGCTCGCGGCCGAACAAGATGCCGGTGCGCAGGCCGGCCATCTGACGCGCCCTCAGCGCCCTGCCCGCTTCGACCGGACCACGCACGGGTTTGAAGCCGTCGCGCTCCCGCGCCGTGGTGGCGAAGACGAAGTTGAGGTCGGCGACGGCGGACGCCAGGTCGCCGAACACTGTTACGGCATCGATGACATGGTCGGCGCGGCTGGCGGCGGCGCGCGCCTTCTCGCTCGGCCAGCCGTCACGCGGGTTGACCAGTCTCAGTTCGGCAAGGCCGAAATTAGCCATGGCGCGCGCAACCATACCGATATTCTCGCCGAGCTGCGGCTCGACCAGGATGATCGCCGGCCCGGCGGCGGATGCGTTTTCAGGATGATCGACGGCGGACATGATCTCAATGAACTGCTGTTTGCGGCATTTCAGCGTTCCCTGCCACATCCGCTCGGCAAAATGAAGCTTTTGCAAACACCGGTCGCGGCACAGACGACCCATTCTGCACGGATGGTCGTTTGCGCGGCCAAATAGGCTTTGATATACGCTCCGCATACCCGGCCGAAGCCATGCGGGCGAGGCCGTTTTGTTCCCCAAAAGCGAGGCATTCTTTTCATGGCGAAGATCAAGGTGGCGAACCCGGTCGTCGAGCTCGACGGCGACGAGATGACCCGCATCATCTGGCAGTTCATCAAGGACAAGCTGATCCACCCTTATCTCGACCTGAAGCTCGAATATTACGACCTCGGCGTCGAGCACCGCGACGCCACCAACGACCAGGTGACCATCGATTCGGCCAATGCCATCAAGAAATGGGGCGTCGGCGTGAAATGCGCGACGATCACGCCCGACGAGCAGCGCGTCGAGGAATTCAAGCTGAAGAAGATGTGGAAGTCGCCGAACGGCACCATCCGTAACATTCTCGGCGGCACCATTTTCCGCGAACCGATCATCATGAAGAACGTGCCGCGTCTGGTGCCGGGATGGACCAAGCCGATCATCGTCGGCCGTCATGCTTTCGGCGACCAGTATCGCGCCACCGACTTCCGCTTCCCCGGCAAGGGCAAGCTGACCATCAAGTTCGTCGGCGAGGACGGCAAGGTGATCGAGCACGACGTATACGACGCACCCGGCGCCGGTGTTGCCATGGCGATGTACAATCTCGACGACTCCATCCGCGAATTCGCCCGCGCCTCGCTGAATTACGGCCTGCTGCGCAATTATCCGGTTTATCTCTCGACCAAGAACACCATCCTCAAAGCCTATGACGGCCGCTTCAAGGACATTTTCCAGGAGGTCTACGAGGCTGAATTCGAGGCCGAGTTCAAGGCGAAGAAGCTGTGGTACGAGCACCGGCTGATCGACGACATGGTGGCCTCCGCCCTGAAATGGTCTGGCGGCTATGTCTGGGCCTGCAAGAATTATGACGGCGACGTCCAGTCCGACACGGTGGCGCAAGGTTTTGGCTCGCTCGGCCTGATGACCTCCGTGCTGATGACGCCGGACGGCAAGACGGTGGAAGCGGAGGCCGCGCACGGCACAGTGACGCGCCACTATCGCCAGCACCAGAAGGGCGAGGAAACCTCGACCAATTCGATCGCCTCGATCTTCGCCTGGACGCGCGGCCTCGCCCACCGCGCCAAGCTCGACGATAATGCCGAGTTGAAGCGATTTGCCGACACGCTGGAGAAGGTCTGCATCCAGACGGTTGAGAGCGGCTTCATGACCAAGGACCTGTCGCTCTTGATCGGTCCCGACCAACCATGGCTGTCGACCACCGGCTTCCTCGACAAGATCGACGAGAATTTGCAGAAGGCGATGGCGTAAGCCGGCAGCCATGGCCAAGCCGGTCGTCTACGGGGCGGACTACAGCGTCTATGTGCGCATCGTCCGCCTCGTGCTGGCGGAAAAAGGCATCGACTACGACCTTGTGCCGGTCGATGTCTTTGCCGCCGAGGGCACTCCCGCCTGGTACTTCGAGCATCACCCTTTCGGCCGCATTCCGGCCGTCGAGCATGACGGGTTTCGCCTGTTCGAAACCAGCGCAATCGCCCGCTATGTCGACGAGGCGTTCGACGGCCCGGCACTGCAGCCAAAAGACGCCCGCACCCGCGCAACGATGAACCAGATCATCGGCATGCTCGACGCCTATGCCTACAGATCGATGGTCTGGGACGTCGCCGTCGAGCGGCTTGAGAAGGAAGCGCCAGACGAGGCACTGGTCGCCAACGGGCTGCGCCAGGCGGAAACGGTGCTGCGGGTGCTCACCGCACTCAAGCCTCCCGGGCCGTGGCTGCTCGGCGACCAGCTGACGCTGGTCGACCTGCATGCGGCATCCATCATCGCCTATTTCGTCAAGGTCGCCGACGGGCAAAAGCTGCTTGCGGCGTTCGCCGACATCCAGGCCTGGTGGGAGGGCATCGCAAAACGTCCGAGCCTGGCGGCGGGCTGATATGGGTTCGGGCCATGGCTGAGCCATCTCGCCAGGACGCGCTCACCGTCGCCAGAATTGTCAGGGTCAACCACGCCGGTGAGTTCGGTGCGATCAGGATCTATTCGGCGCAGATTCTTGTCGCCAGGCGCTTATGGCCGGATTGCGTGCCATCCTTGTCGGAGATGCTTGGGCACGAGCGCACGCATTGCGCTGCGTTCCGCGCCGCCATGCCGGCGCGGCGGTCGCGACCGTGCCGGGTGATGCAGTTCTGGAGCTGGGGTGGCTGGGTGCTGGGTTTTGTCACCGCCCTGCTCGGTCCGCAAGGCATCTGGGCCTGCACGGCGGCGGTTGAAGCGGCGGTGCATCGCCATCTGGACGATCAGCTGTTTTTCCTCGCCAATCGCGACCACGACTTGCACGGCATCATCCTGGCGATCCGCGAGGAAGAGCTCGCCCATCTCCATCACGCCGAAGAGCAGCTGAAATCGCCCGGCCCGGCGCTGAACTTTTTACGGTCGCTGATTTCGATCGCCACGGACGTGCTGATCTGGCTGTCCACCTGGGGCGATTCCAGCAGAATGACGCGCGCCCTGAAAGCGGCGAAAAAGAACTAGCTAGACGGACCGTCTAAGAGCTGATTGCAGGCTTGCCACTATCAGCCACAGAATGGCAAGCACGGCGGCGAAGGCCGGAAAGCCGCACACGAACCAGATACGACATAGGGTGGCTTTCAGGCTGCCTCCAGCGCCGCCCTCACCGCGGCGATCGCATCATTGGCCTTCGAGGCGTCCGGGCCGCCGGCTTGCGCCATGTCGGGCCGTCCGCCACCGCCCTGCCCGCCCAATGCGGCCGAGGCAACGCGCACAAGATCGACAGCGCTGAAGCGGCCGACGAGATCGTCCGTCACTGCGACCACGACGCTTGCCTTGTTGTCTTCGCCCGCACCGACGAAGACGACGACGCCTGAGCCGAGCGAAGTCTTGCCGGCATCGGCCAGCGGCTTCAAATCCTTCGGCGACACGCCGGAAACCGCTTTGCCGAGGAAGCCGATACCGGCGACGGTTTCGGTGGTGGCCGGAGCATCGGCCGCGGCACCACCGCCCAGCGCGAGTTTCTTGCGGGCTTCGCTCAGTTCCTTCTCGAGCTTCTTGCGTTCCTCGAGCAGCGCCTCGACACGCGCCGGCACGTCGGCCGGCGAAATCTTCAACACAGCCGCCGTCGCCTTCAGGCGCCTGTCCTGCTCGTCGAGATATTTTCGTGCGGCTTCGCCGGTCAGCGCCTCGATGCGGCGCACGCCGGCGGCGACCGCGCTGTCGGAGACAACGCGAACCAGACCAATATCGCCGGTCGCCCGGACATGGGTGCCACCGCAGAGCTCGACCGAATAGGGCCGGTTGGCCTTGGCGCCATGCACGCCGGTGCCCATCGAAACGACACGCACCTCGTCACCATATTTCTCGCCGAACAGCGCCATGGCGCCTTCGGCGATGGCGTCGTCGACCGACATCAGGCGCGTCGTCACCGGGCTGTTCTGGACGACGATTTCGTTGGCCATGCGCTCGACCTCTTCGAGGTCTTCGGCCGAGATCGGCTTGTTGTGCGAGATGTCGAAGCGCAGGCGCTCGGGCGCGACCAGCGAACCTTTCTGCGCGACATGGGTGCCCAGCACCTCGCGCAGCGCCTCGTGGATCAGATGCGTTGCCGAATGATTGGCGCGCAGCCGGGTGCGGCGCGCATGGTCAACCTTCAGCTCGACGGCTGCACCTGGCTTGACCGTGCCGTTCGTCACCTTGCCCAGGTGCACGAACAGGCCGTCGGCCTTTTTCTGCGTGTCGGAAACCTCGATCGAGAAACCTTCGCCGGAGATGATACCGGTGTCGCCCATCTGGCCGCCGGACTCGCCATAGAACGGCGTCTGGTTGACGACCACCGCCACCGCGTCGCCCTTGATCGCGCTGTCGACGGTCTTGCCGTCCTTGACCAGCGCCTGGATGAGGCCTTCCGCCTGTTCGGTCTCGTAGCCGAGGAATTCGGTGGCGCCGGCCTTCTCGCGTACAGAAAACCAGATGGTCTCGGTGGCCGCGTCGCCGGAGCCAGCCCAATGCTTGCGCGCTTCGGCCTTCTGCTGCTCCATCGCATGGGTGAATCCGGCAAGGTCGACCGAGATGTTGCGCTGGCGCAGTGCGTCCTGCGTCAGATCGAGCGGGAAGCCGTACGTGTCATAGAGCTTGAACGCGGTCTCGCCATCCAGCATATCGCCGGCGTGCAGCGTATCCGTCGCCTCCGAGAGCAGGCCGAGGCCGCGCACCAGCGTCTTGCGGAACCTGGTCTCCTCGAGCTTCAGCGTCTCGGTGATCAGCTGTTCGCCGCGCAGCAGTTCGGGATAGGCCTGGCCCATCTCGCGCACCAGCGCCGGCACCAGTTTCCACATCAACGGCTCCTTGGCGCCGAGCAACTGCGCATGGCGCATGGCGCGGCGCATGATGCGGCGCAGCACATAGCCGCGGCCTTCGTTCGACGGCAGCACGCCGTCGGCAACCAGGAAGGAGGACGAGCGCAGATGGTCGGCAATGACGCGGAAGGAGGCGACCGTCTCCTTGTCCGGGCCCTGCCCGAGCGCCGATGACGCCGCATCGATCAGGTGGCGGAACAGGTCGGTCTCGAAGACGCTCTCCACCCCTTGCAGGATGGACGCCATGCGCTCCAGGCCCATGCCGGTGTCGATCGACGGCCGCGGCAGGTCGATGCGCTCATCCTTGGTGACCTGCTCATATTGCATGAACACCAGGTTCCAGAATTCAAGGAAGCGGTCGCCATCCTCCTCCGGGCTGCCGGGAGGGCCGCCCCAGATGTGCTCGCCACGGTCGATGAAGATTTCCGAGCACGGCCCGCACGGTCCGGTGTCGCCCATAGCCCAGAAATTGTCGGAGGTCGGGATGCGGATGATGCGGTCGTCGGAGAAACCGGCGATCTTCTTCCAGAAGCCGGCCGCCTCGTCATCGGTGTGATAGACGGTGACCAGCAGCTTGTCCTTGTTCAGGCCGAACTCCTTGGTAATCAGGTTCCAGGCCAATTCGATGGCGCGCTCCTTGAAATAGTCGCCGAAGGAGAAATTGCCGAGCATTTCGAAAAAAGTCAGGTGGCGCGCGGTGTAGCCGACATTGTCGAGGTCGTTGTGCTTGCCGCCGGCGCGGACGCTTTTCTGCGCGGTGGTGGCGCGCGAATAGGACCGCTTCTCCAGGCCGGTAAAGACGTTCTTGAACTGCACCATGCCGGCATTGGTGAACATCAGCGTCGGGTCGTTGCGCGGCACCAGCGGGCTCGAGGCCACGACCTCGTGGCCCTCCTTGCGGAAATAGTCGAGGAATGTCGACCGGATCTCGTTCACGCCACTCATGACTGCTGCCTTTTCGCGAAAACCGCCGGCACGGCCGGCGGACACTGGTCTCTGCTTTTTAGAAGATTGACTTGGCCTTTTAGCGGGCACGCCCCACCCTGTCCAGAAACACGGAATTGGGCCATCCCGGCAACTGCCAAGCCGGCTTCACGCTGCCCAAAAACGAAAACCGCCGGCGCGAAGGCCGGCGGTTTGAAACGCAATACTAAAGAACTCGGTTACTTAATCATCGGATAATAGACTGGATTTTTATGGCCGAACTCTGGCCGTGCCCTACATGGCGCCGGATTCTTCCTCGAAGCCGTCGTCGCTTTCGCCGCGCTCGGGGCCGCCATTTTCAAGAAATTTCTCGGCGATCAGCCCGGCATTCTGCCGCAGCGCAAGTTCGATCTCACGCGCCGTGTCGGGATTGTCGCGCAGGAACAGTTTGGCGTTTTCGCGACCTTGGCCGAGACGCTGCGAATTGTAGGAGAACCAGGCGCCGGACTTCTCGACCACGCCGGCCTTGACGCCGAGATCGACCAGTTCGCCGGTCTTGGAGACGCCCTCGCCATACATGATGTCGAATTCGACCACCTTGAAGGGCGGCGCCAGCTTGTTCTTGACGACCTTGACGCGGGTCTGGTTGCCGACGACCTCGTCGCGGTCCTTGACCGAGCCGATGCGGCGGATGTCGAGGCGCACCGAAGCGTAGAATTTCAGCGCGTTGCCGCCGGTCGTGGTTTCGGGCGAACCGAACATGACGCCGATCTTCATGCGGATCTGGTTGATGAAGATGACCATGGTGTTGGAGCGCGAGATCGAGGCGGTCAGCTTGCGCAGCGCCTGGCTCATCAGACGCGCCTGAAGACCGGGCAGAGAATCGCCCATCTCGCCTTCGATTTCGGCGCGCGGCGTCAGCGCCGCCACCGAATCGACGACCAGCACGTCGATGGCGCCTGAACGCACCAGCGTGTCGCATATTTCTAGCGCCTGCTCGCCGGTGTCCGGCTGCGAGATCAAGAGGTTTTCCAGATCGACGCCGAGCTTGCGGGCATAGACCGGATCGAGTGCGTGCTCGGCATCGACGAAGGCGCAGATACCGCCTTTCTTCTGGGCTTCGGCAACTGTGTGCAGCGCCAGTGTCGTCTTGCCCGAGCTTTCCGGCCCGTAGATCTCGACGATGCGGCCGCGCGGCAGGCCGCCGACGCCAAGCGCGATGTCGAGGCCCAGCGATCCGGTCGGCACGGTTTCGATCTCGACGACCTGCTCGTTGGCGCCAAGCCGCATGATCGAGCCCTTGCCGAAGGCGCGCTCGATTTGCGACAGCGCCGCGTCCAGAGCCTTTGATTTGTCCACCGCTTTGTCCTCTACAAGCCGCAAAGAATTCTGAGCCATGATACATCACCCCTTGGTCGTCAATGAAGGCCGGACAATCCGTAATCCCTGCCCATTTTGTACTACTTTTGTTCTCGTTTGGCAAGAGGGGTCAAATATCTGAAAAGCAATCTTTATCCGGATTTGTTCTTTTTTTGTCTCACGCCTTCGTTTCCGGATGTATCCACCATTGGGCCAGACGCTCCGGCTGTTTCGATCGGCCGAATCGCCGGCTTGCCTGCGAAGCTCCGCCGCACAGCGTAGCGCTTGTGCGGCTCGAATAACAAAGGTCATATCGCCGGCATGGTGAAATCAGCAAAGATACTGGCGGTGGGCGGCGCCCATATCGATCGCCGCGGCCAGGTGTCGGGCACGTACGTGCCCGCGGCGTCCAACCCCGGCACGATGCGCGAGGATGTCGGCGGCGGCGTATTCAACGCGCTGCGCAGCCTGGTGCGGCGCGGCGTCTCGGCCTCGCTTTTGTCGGTGCGCGGCGGCGATGCCTCGGCCGAGACGGTTGCGCGCGCCATCGCCGACTCCGGCATTGCCGACCTGTCGGCGGTTTTCCTCGACCGCACGACGCCGAGCTACACGGCGCTGATCGATCGCGACGGTGAGCTGATCACCGGCTTTGCCGATATGGCGCTCTACGATTTGGCGTTCCCCAAGCAGATCCGCCGCTCCAAGGTGCGCGAGGTGGTCGCCGAGGCCGATGCGGTGCTCTGCGACGCCAATCTGTCATCAACGGCGCTGGAGCGGCTGGTGGGGCTCGCCGCCGGCAAGCCGGTGTTCGCCATTGCCATTTCGCCGGCCAAGGTGGTGCGGATGATACCGGTGCTGAAGGAGCTCGCGCAGGTCTTCATGAACCGGCGCGAGGCCATGGTGCTGGCCGGCGTCGATGCCAATGCCACCGAGCGCGAGACCATCGACGGACTGCGCTGCAGCGGCCTCACCAGTGGCGTGGTGACGGCGGGCGATGGCCCGGTGCTGGGATTCGACGAAGCCGGCGCCTTCTCTATCCTGCCGCCGGCGCCGAGAAAAGTCGCCGACGTCACCGGCGCCGGCGACGCGCTGGCCGGCGCCACCATCGCTGCTCTGCTGCGCGGCCTGCCCCTGCGCCGGGCATTGCGCGAGGGCGTTGCCGCCGCCACGCTGGCCATTGAAAGCGCCGACGCGGTTCCGGCCTTTACGGCCGCGACCTTCACCGAGGCACTGGCTCTTGTGCCCGACGCACAGGAAATGGCATGAGGGCGGCCAATTGCCATTGCCGGAGCGCGACGTCCAAGCGGACGCGCGGATCTCCGGATCGGAGACCATCATGACACCGCAAAGCGCCCGCCCCTTCATCGACATCCACGCGCCCGTGGCCGAGGCGCTCGCCGCTGGCCGCCCCGTCGTGGCGCTGGAAAGCACCATCATCACCCATGGCATGCCTTACCCCGACAATGGCGCCATGGCCGCCAATGTCGAAAAGATCATCCTCGACAATGGCGCGGTGCCGGCGACGATCGCCGTGGTTGCCGGCCGCATCAAGATCGGGCTGTCCGACGGCGAGCGCGAGTCGCTGGCGATGACCGGCGACGCCATGAAGCTGTCGCGCGCCGATCTCGGCTTTGCGGTGGCGCAAGGCCGCACCGGCGGCACCACGGTCGCCGCCACCATGATCGCCGCTGACATGGTCGGGATAAAGGTGTTCGCCACCGGCGGCATTGGCGGCGTCCACAAGGGCGCGGAAAAGAGCTTCGACATCTCGGCCGATCTCGACGAGTTGGCGCGCACGCCGGTCATCGTCGTCTCGGCCGGCGCCAAGGCGATCCTCGACATCGAAAAGACGCTGGAAGTGCTGGAGACGCGCGGCGTGCCGGTGATTGGCCATGGCTGCGAGACGGTGCCGGCCTTCTGGTCGCGGCATTCGCCGTTCCGCGCGCCGCTGACCCTGCACAGACCGGAAGAGATCGCGCATTTCTACAAGACCAGGGCGGCACTTGGCCTGGTCGGCGGCATGCTGATCGCCAACCCGGTGCCGCAGGACGATGAAATCCCGGCCGACGAGATGGCCGGCTATATCGAGGCCGCGCAGAAGGCGGCGGAAGTGCAGAATGTGACCGGAAAGGCGGTGACGCCGTTCCTGTTGGGCAAAATCCTCGAACTGACCGGCGGCCGGAGCTTGAAGACCAACATCGCGCTGGTCGAGAACAATGCGCGGTTGGCGGCGAGGATTGCGAAGGCGCTGTAGGATCGCCTACGTCGGCGGGACAGCACCCCCCTGGCCTGCCGGCCATCTCCCCCGCAAGGAGGGAGATTAACAGCTTAGCCGCAGGCTCCCATTTTCAACGTTGGTGATTGGCGAAGGCCAATGTGACAACTGATCTCCCCCTTGCGGGGGAGATGTCCGGCAGGACAGAGGGGGGTGGGAAGAAACGCGGCGGTCCCGGTTCACTTCCCCGCCCGGCGTCCCGCCTCATACGCCCGGCGCGCCCACACCCTCATCTCGTCAGGATCATCAAGCGCGTTGTCGGGAATGCTCCAGTACGGCATCGCAACCAGCTTGCCGTGGCGGGTGCCGGTATAGGTCCATTGCTTGCAGCCGGCGGCTTCGAAGTCGGACGCGCTTTGCTCGTCAGCCTTGAGCAGCAATTCGCCGCGCAGCACGATGGCGACGATGACGCCGTCGAAATAGATACCCTTGCCGCCGAACAGTTTTCGGATACTGACCGGGCCGAGGCCTTCGAACAGCTCTTCGATGCGTTCATTGTCCATGCCGCAATCATGTCACCGGGCTTGCCACGGCTGCAATCAAAAACCATGCTGGCAAGTTGAGAGTCATCCGTCGGAGTTTTGTCATGCCGCTGCTGCTCAAGGGATCCTGCCGCTGCGATGCCGTCCATTTCGAGGTGGAGAGCAACACGCCGGTGCCGTTCATGCTGTGCTACTGCTCGATCTGCCGCAAGCAGCAGGGCGGCGGCGGCTTCGCCATCAATCTCGGCGCCGATTACAAGACGCTGAAAATCAAGGGCAAGCGCAATCTCGGCGTCTACCAGGCCGAGATCGCGGACGACGAGCATCCAAAGTGTGAGATTTCGACGGGCGAGCGCAATTTCTGCAAGAAGTGCGGTTCGGCGCTCTGGCTCTACGATCCGACATGGCCGGACCTGGTCCACCCCTTCGCCTCGGCAATCGACAGCGAGTTGCCGAAGCCGCCGGAGAAGGTGCATCTGATGTTGAAATACAAGGCGAGTTGGGTCGAGCCGGTGATCGGCAAGAAGGACAATGCGTTCGACGTCTATCCCGAGGAATCCATCGCCGACTGGCATAAACGGACGAAGATGTGGGTGAAGTGAGGCTCGGAGCGCGACTTCCGATAGTCAGCGCTGCCCCTCATCCGGCCCTTCGGGCCGTTCGTCATTCGAAAAGCCAAGCAATTGGCTTTTCGCCCGCTGCGCGGACCATTTCCTCACCTCCCCGTGAACGGGGAGAAGGAAGATCAGGCCGAAGCGCGCGCCTCAGCCAGCGCCTTCAGGTCGGCGGGCTTCAGTTCGACGGATTCGCCGCAGCCGCAGGCCGAACTCTGGTTCGGGTTGTGGAAGGTGAAGCCGGTGCGCAGCGTGGTCTGCTCGAAATCCATCTCGGTGCCGAACAGGAAAAGGGCAGCCTCGGGCGCGACATAGACATGCGCGCCGTCGCGTTCGATATGGTCGTCCTTGGTATTGGGCTCGGTCACCAGGTCGACCGTGTATTCCATGCCGGCGCAGCCGCCCTTCTTGATGCCGAGGCGAATGCCATGCGCATTGTCGCGCGTGGCGACGATCTCGCGCACCCGGTCGGCGGCCTTTTCGGTCATCGTGATGACGGCGAAGCGTCCCATTCTTTTTCCTCTTCCATTCCATGCAGGTTCAAGGCCTGCCGAATGATTCCTCACCTAAAATGGTGAAGTTTTACCACTGGTGCAAGTGCACCAACCTCAGTCAACCTAGTACCAGCCCACCGCCACCTGCGCCTCTTCCGACATGCGGTCGGGCGACCAGGGCGGGTCGAAGGTCATGTTGACCTCGACGCCGGAGACGCCTTCGACGGCGCCGACGGCGTTTTCCACCCAGCCGGGCATTTCGCCGGCCACCGGACAGCCGGGCGCGGTCAGCGTCATGTCGATCTTGACCGCGCGGTTGTCCTCGATGTCGATCTTGTAGATGAGGCCGAGCTCATAGATGTCGGCCGGGATTTCCGGGTCATAGACGGTCTTCAGCGCCGAGACGATGTCGTCGGTCAGCCGCGCCAGCTCGTCGGCGGGAATGGCCGAGGCGGAAACCAGCGGATTGATGGCTGCTTCCGGCGCGGTGGTGTGGCTCGCATCATCCATGGTCGTCATCCAAAGAACCTGTCACCCGAAGAACTTGCGCGCTTTTTCCAGCGCATCGGCCAAAGCGTCGACTTCGGCCCTGGTATTATACATGCCGAACGATGCCCTGCATGTGGAGGTTACGCCAAAGCGTTTCAACAGCGGCTGGGCGCAATGGGTGCCCGCGCGGACGGCAACACCCTGCCTGTCTATCACCATCGACACGTCATGGGCATGAATGCCCTGCAATTCGAAAGAAATGATGGCGCCCTTGTCCGGCGCGTCGCCGAAGATGCGCAGCGAGTTGATGGCGCGCAGCCGTTCATGCGCATAGGTCTTGAGATCGGCCTCATGGGCGGCAATGCGCTCGCGGCCAACCTTTTCCATGTATTCCAATGCTGCACCCAGGCCAATCGCCTGCACGATCGGCGGCGTGCCGGCCTCGAAGCGGTGCGGCGGCTCGTTGTAGGTGACGATGTCTTCAGTCACCTCCTCGATCATTTCGCCGCCGCCCATGAAGGGGCGCATGCCCTGCAGAATGTCCTTCTTGCCGTAGAGCACGCCGATGCCGGAGGGCCCGTAGACCTTGTGGCCGGTGAAGACGAAGAAATCGCAATCGAGGTCCTGGACGTCGATCGGCATGTGCACGGCGCTCTGGCTGCCGTCGACAAGTACGGGAATTCCACGCGAATGCGCGATGCGCACGATCTCCTTGATCGGGGTTACCGTGCCCAGCGCGTTCGACATATGCGTGATGGCGACGAGCTTGGTCTTGTCGGTCAGGCGCTTTTCGAATTCCTCGATGTGGAAGATGCCGAGATCGTCGACCGGCACCCAGACCAGCTTGGCGCCCTGCCGTTCCCGGATGAAATGCCACGGCACGATGTTGGAGTGGTGCTCCATGATCGACAGCACGATCTCGTCGCCCGCGCCGATATTGGGCATGCCATAGCCGTAAGCCACGGTGTTGATCGCCGCGGTCGTGTTCGAGGTGAAGACGATGTTGTCGGTGCTTGGCGCATTGAGGAAACGGCGCACCGTCTCGCGTGCCTTCTCATAAGCGTCGGTTGCGGCATTCGACAGGAAATGCAGGCCGCGATGCACGTTGGCGTATTCCTGGGAATAGGCGTGCTGGATCGTATCCAGCACCACCTGCGGCTTCTGCGCCGAGGCGCCATTGTCGAGATAGACCAGCGGTTTGCCGTAGACTTCGCGCGACAGGATCGGGAAGTCGCGGCGGATCGCCTCGACGTCGTATGGGGTTGTTTCGATCTTCTGGTCCATTACAAGCTCTCTTGAGGCACCGCCTCACTTCGTCACGCACCCCTCATCCGACCGAGCTTCGCTCGGCCACCGCCCGGGGCGAGTCACTTGCCTCGCCCGTCCTTCGGACCCCACAAGGGGAGAAGGGAAAGAGGCGTTTACCCGTGCGCCACGAACCAGTCGTCCAGCCTTGTTTCCAGGGCCTCGACGATGGTTTCGTCGTCCAGTTCCTCGATCACTTCGGCCACGAACGCCTTCACCAGCAAGCCGCGGGCGCTCTTCTCGTCGATGCCGCGCGCCATCAGGTAGAACAGATGGTTGTGGTCGATCTCGGTAACGGTCGCGCCATGGCCGCAGATGACGTCGTCGGCGAAGATCTCCAGCTCAGGCTTGGTCGAGAACTCGCCATCGTCCGACAGCAGCAGCGTGTTGCAGGCCATCTTGGCGTTGGTTTTTTGCGCGTATTGGTGGACGTTGATGCGGCCCTGGAAGACGCCCCGCGCCTTGCCGGTCACCACGTTGCGGATCACTTCCGTCGAGGTCGTGTGCGGCACGGCATGGTCGAGCACCATGGTCACGTCGGTGTGGGTGTCGCCGGCGAGCAGGTTGATGCCGCGCAGTTTGAAGTCGGCGCCTTCGCCCGTGGTCTTCACCACGATCTCCTGGCGCACAAGCTTGCCGCCGGCATTCATGAAAAACAGCGTCAGCTTCGAATTCTTGCCGAGATGCGCCTTGAACTGCGCCAGATGGGTGGCCGTTTCCGGCTGTTCCTGGACGATCAGCCAGGTCACCTCGGCGCCCTCGCCCAACACCAGCTGGCTGACGGAGCTGGCCAGAGCCGCGCCCTCGCCCGCCTGACGCTCGACGATCGCAGCCTTGGCGCCGGCGCCGACACGCACGGGAAAGCGCACATGGGTCTGTCCGCCGGCTTGCAGGTTCTGCAATTCGATCGGCTTTTCCAGTGCTGCGCCATCGGCGATGTCGACGAAATAGCCGTCGGCGACGAAAGCAGTGTTCAGCGTGCCGATGGCGTCATCGCTGCCATAGGGGTCGAGGCCGGGTGCAATCGAGCCGTCGGTCAGCTTTTCCGACAGGCGCTGGATCGTCACGCCCTCGATCGCGGGGAATTTCGCACTCGAGACGCCGTTCAGAACCGCCAGCACGGCGGAACCTTCGACGATGGGCGTTAGCGTTTTGGCGGCGGCCGTCGGATCGAATGCCGGCACCGCGGTCAACAGCCGGCGCAGGTCAGTGTAATGCCAGGATTCGATGCGCCGCGTCGGCAGGCCGCGCTTGATCGCCTCGATGGCGTCGTCGCGCTTCAGCATCACCGCACCGTCGCCCGGCAGCAGCGACAGCCGCTCGCCGAAAGCGTCGATCAACGCCGTTTCAGCCTGGGTGCGCTGGGGTGTCGAATGCATGTTCATAAGCTTGGCCCTGTCTTTTGGTACAAAATGACCTGGCATCTCACGCGGCTTCGCCGATCACGCCGGCATAGCCATTGGCTTCGAGATCGAGCGCCAGCGACTTGTCGCCGGACTTGATCACCTGGCCCTTGTATAGGACGTGCACGCTATCGGGCACGATGTGCTCGAGCAGGCGCTGGTAGTGGGTGATGACGATGATGGCACGGTCGGGCGAACGCAGCGCGTTGACGCCGTCAGAGACGATCTTCAGCGCGTCGATGTCGAGGCCGGAATCGGTCTCGTCGAGCACGCAAAGTTTTGGCTCCAGCAGCTTCATCTGCAGGATCTCGGCGCGCTTCTTCTCGCCGCCGGAAAAGCCGACATTGAGCGGCCGCTTCAGCATCGCCATCTCCATCGAGAGCGAGGCTGCCGCCTCTTTCACCCGCTTCAAAAATTCCGGAATCTTCAGCGGCTCCTCGCCGCGCGCCTTGCGCTGCTCGTTCATCGCCACCTTCAGGAATTCCATGGTCGCGACACCCGGTATCTCCATCGGATACTGGAAGGCGAGGAAGATGCCCGCGGTGGCGCGCTCGGCCGGGTCCATTTCGAGGATCGACTGGCCGTTATAGAGGATGTCGCCTTCGGTGACCTCATAGTCCTCACGG
The DNA here is from genome assembly GCF_040320205.1 of Mesorhizobium sp. M0761. Lineage (NCBI taxonomy): Bacteria > Pseudomonadati > Pseudomonadota > Alphaproteobacteria > Hyphomicrobiales > Phyllobacteriaceae > Mesorhizobium > Mesorhizobium sp. M0761. The sequence goes on along the minus strand of NZ_JAMYPF010000004.1, from coordinate 210,914 downwards.
CCGGCGAGGATGTAGGACAGCGTCGATTTGCCCGAGCCGTTCGGACCCATGATGGCAGCGACCTCGCCGTTTTTGACCGTCAGGTTCAGGCCGCGGATGATCTCGGTGCGGTCATCGACGATGCGGGCATGCAGGTTCTTGATCTCAAGCATTTTTTCTTTCCTGGATATATTGTCCGGTCAGCCGACCGAGCCCTCAAGGCTGATGCCGATAAGCTTCTGCGCTTCGACCGCGAACTCCATCGGCAGCTGCTGGATGACATCCTTGACGAAGCCGTTGACGATCAGCGCGATCGCCTCCTCTTCCGGGATGCCGCGCTGCATGACGTAGAACTTCTGGTCCTCGGAAATCTTTGACGTCGTCGCCTCATGCTCGAACTGCGCCGTCGAGTTCTTGGCTTCCATGTAGGGCACGGTGTGCGCGCCGCACTGGTCGCCGATCAGGAGACTATCGCAATTGGTGAAGTTGCGGGCGTTGGTCGCCTTGCGGTGCGCCGAGACCTGGCCGCGATAGGTGTTCTGCGAGAAGCCGGCGGCAATGCCCTTGGAGATGATGCGGCTCGACGTGTTCTTGCCGAGATGGATCATCTTGGTGCCGCTATCGACCTGCTGGTAGCCGTTCGACACAGCGATCGAATAGAACTCGCCGGAGGAATCGTCGCCGCGCAGGATGCAGCTGGGATATTTCCAGGTGATCGCCGAACCGGTCTCGACCTGCGTCCACGAGATCTTCGAACGGTGGCCGCGGCAGTCGCCGCGCTTGGTGACGAAATTGTAGATGCCGCCCTTGCCCTCGGCATCGCCGGGGTACCAGTTCTGCACCGTCGAATATTTGATCTCGGCATCGTCGAGCGCCACCAGTTCGACGACGGCGGCATGCAGCTGGTTCTCGTCGCGCTGCGGCGCCGTGCAGCCTTCGAGATAGGAAACGTAAGCCCCCTCCTCGGCGATGATCAGCGTGCGCTCGAACTGGCCGGTGTTCTTCTCGTTCATGCGGAAATAGGTCGACAGCTCCATCGGGCAGCGCACGCCCTTGGGCACGAAGACGAACGAGCCGTCGGTGAAGACAGCCGAATTCAGCGTGGCGTAGAAATTGTCGGAGGTCGGCACGACCGAGCCGAGATATTTCTGCACCAGCTCCGGATGCTCGCGGATGGCCTCCGAGATCGAGCAGAAGATGACGCCGGCCTGCGCCAGCTCCTTCTTGAAGGTGGTGACGACGGAAACGGAATCGAACACCGCGTCGACCGCGACACGGCCCGATTTGTAGACATTGTCGCTGGGCTCCTCGAGATCGGAGACGTCGGTCTTCTGCACGCCAGCGAGGATTTCTTGTTCCCGCAGCGGAATGCCGAGCTTCTCGTAGACCTTCAACAGCTCGGGATCGACGTCGCTCAGCGAGGTCGGGCCGGGCGTGCTCTTGGGCGCCGCGTAGTAATAGAGGTCCTGAAAATCGATCTTCGGATAATGGACGCGCGCCCAGGTCGGCTCTTCCAGCGTCAGCCAGCGCCGATAGGCTTCCAGACGCCATTCCAGCATCCAGGACGGTTCATCCTTCTTGGCCGAGATGAAGCGAATAATGTCTTCGCTCAGGCCCTTGGGGGCCTTGTCCATCGCGATCTCTGTCTGGAATCCGTATTTGTACTGGTCGACGTCGATCTTTCGGACCCGATCGATCGTGTCCTGCACAGCAGGCATAAGCGTTCTCCATCCACGCCGGGGTCAAGGCCCGACAGTTTTCAAACTATGGCATCGCCGAGGGCTGCCCATGAGGCGCCGAAGGCGGCGTAAGTTTCATATAGTGCGTCTCGGCCGGGAATTCACCCGGCCACTTGCAAACGCACGGCTCTACCAGGCCGCGAGGCCTGAATTCTTTGTCGCCGCCTCAGGCGGCTTGTTCCCTGCCCGCCCGGCGCTGGGCAATACCGGCCAGCGCAGCACGGAACAGTTCGATATCCCCGGCACTCGTTGCGTGGCCGATGGACACGCGCAAAGCGCCCAGGCTGTCGCCGTAACCCATGGCTTTCAACACATGGCTCGGCCCGACCTTGCCCGACGAACAGGCCGATCCCGCCGACAGCGCAACGCCAGCCAGATCGAAAGCGATCTGCGCCGTCTCGGCCTTGATGCCGGGAATAGCGAAGAATGTCGTATTGGCAAGCCTTGGCGCGCCGGTTCCGAAGATTTCTGCGTCCGGCACCAGTGTTTTGATGATGGTTTCGACCTCGCCGCGCCGGTGCGCGAGCGTATCGACATGGTTCAGTCCAGCCAAAGCCTGCCGCGCCGCGGCGCCAAAGCCGGCGATGGCCGCCAGGTTTTCGGTGCCGCCGCGATGGCCCTTTTCCTGGCCGCCGCCATTGATCAGCGGCTTCGGCATCATCAGATCGGCTGCCGCAACGACGGCGCCGACACCCTTGGGGCCGCCGATCTTGTGCGAAGACAGAATCAAATAGTCGGCGTAAGCCGCCGACATATCGATGGGACCACGGCCCGCAGCCTGCACCGCGTCGACCACCAGAATGCCGCCCGCCGCCTTGACGATTGCAGCGATTGCCTCGATCGGCTGGATGACGCCGGTCTCGTTGTTGGCGGCATGGATCGCGACCAACGGAAGGCCTTCGGCCTTGTCATGCGCGGCCAGAGCGGCTGTCAGCTGAGCGAGGTCGGCAATGCCATCGGCGTCGACGCCGATCCGCGAAACCTGTGTTGCCGGGAAGCGGCCGCCGTTCAACAGGCAAGGGTGGTCGGCCTCGCACACATAGAGCCGGCTCATGCGCACCGTGCCACGGCCCATCTGCCAATCCGGCGTCAGCAGCGTCGATGCGGCTTCCGTCGCGCCCGAGGTGAAGACGACATGCTCGGCCTTGGCGCCGACAAGTGCTGCCACATCGCGCCGGGCAGTGTCGATCAGGCGCCGCGCCGCGCGCCCCTCGGCATGCACCGACGACGGATTGGCGACGAGATCGAGCGCGGCAATCATCGCCTCGCGCGCCTCGGTAATGAGCGGCGCGCTGGCATTGTAGTCGAGATAGGCGCGTGCTGCGGCCATTTTCACCCAATCGATCCCGTCAAGACCCTTTCCGCAAGGATAGCGCGTTATTTCCTTGAAATTGCAAGGCAAGACGTCCTATTTACGCGGCTTGCGGCGAGGATGGCCGGGCCGTCACGGCTGGCTATCCAGTTTTGAACAATTCTAAACTAGCTTCTAAGAAGACGCTTGCCCTGCGTCAAGGCCCGGAAGGGCTGGGGCTAGAGTAAAGAGTTGTTCCGGGCGCCGCGCATTCGTATGCCATTTGGAGTAGTTCATGCCTGAGGTCATTTTCACCGGTCCGGCCGGCCGCCTGGAGGGCCGCTACCAGCCTTCCAAGGAAAAGAGCGCGCCGATTGCCATCGTGTTGCATCCGCACCCGCAATTCGGCGGCACGATGAACAACAAGATCGTCTATGACCTCTTCTACATGTTCCAGAAGCGCGATTTCACCACGCTTCGCTTCAACTTCCGCGGCATCGGCCGCAGCCAGGGCGAATTCGACCACGGCACCGGCGAATTGTCGGATGCCGCCGCAGCGCTCGACTGGGTGCAGTCGCTGCATCCGGATTCCAAGAGCTGCTGGGTGGCCGGTTATTCCTTCGGCTCCTGGATCGGCATGCAGCTTCTGATGCGCCGGCCCGAGATCGAGGGCTTCATCTCGATCGCGCCGCAGCCAAACACCTATGATTTCTCGTTCCTGGCGCCCTGCCCGTCATCGGGTCTGATCATCCATGGCGATGCCGACAAGGTGGCGCCGCCCAAGGATGTGCAGGGCCTGGTCGACAAGCTGCACACGCAAAAGGGCATCACCATCACGCAGAAGACCTTGCCAGGCGCCAACCACTTCTTCGCCAACGACGCCGATCTGCTGCTCGAGGAATGCGCCGACTATCTCGACCGACGGCTGGCCGGCGAATTGTCCGATCCGCGGCCGAAGCGGCTGCGCTAAGAGCAATTCCAGGAAAAGTGTAAACGGGTTTTCCGTCCGGAATTGCGTCAAAACAAAAACTCCCGGTCCGATGCCGTCACAGTCGTGCCCATCATGGGCGCGAAAATGCCATTTCGGCTGATCCAAACGGTGAAGCCAGCCTGACATGTGGCGCGGCTCGGCTGAACGGTGCACAATGCCGGTTCAGCCAGCGCAAGAAGGCATGACCGATCATGTACCAGCCTCCCCATTTCCAGGAAACGCGGCCGGACGTCCTGCACGGGCTGATCCGGACGCATCCGCTGGGGTTGCTGATCTCCAACGGCGCCGATGGCCCGGTCGCCAATGCCATTCCCTTCCTGCTTGATGCCGAGGTTGGGCCGAATGGCCGGCTGCGCGCCCATCTGGCCAGGGCCAACCCGCAATGGCGTCAGCTGGCCGACAATCCGACATCGCCGGTGCTGGTCGTCTTCCAGGGCGCCGACGCCTATGTGACGCCGTCCTGGTACGAGACCAAGCGCGAGACCGGCAAGGTCGTGCCGACCTGGAACTACGCCATTGTCCAGGTGCGAGGAACCGTCAGAGTGATCGAGGATTCCGCCTGGATCGCACAGCAGATCACCGAGCTGACGCTGTCGCAGGAAGGCGCCCGCGAGGCACCCTGGGCGGTGACCGATGCGCCGCCTACCTTCATCCAGTCGCAAATCAAGGGCATTGTCGGGCTTGAGATCGAGATCGCCGAAATCAGCGGCAAGTGGAAAGTCAGCCAGAACCGGCCTGTCGCCGACCGCGTCGGTGTCGCCGAAGGGCTGGAGAAGGAAGCCGCCGGCGCGCCCGACATGGCTCGGCTGGTGCGGAGTTGGGGCGGCATCGACAGCTAGCTGGGGTGGTCTTAGATGGTTCCAAAGGCGTCAGCAATTCAGTTGCCTGCCGGCGCTGCTCCAATGCCGAAATTCGTCTGTCTCGGCGCATCGTTTTGGTTTGGTTTGCGAGCCCGACGGAATAGGCGGAACGTAGTTTTTGCCACCGGCAACCCCGACGCCGTGTAGCGGAAGATACATCCCAGCCGGCCAAGCACCATCGCGCAGACGATGGCAACAGCACAGCCAAGGCCGAATCCGGCGACAGTGTCGCTCGGGTAGTGCGCGCCGATAAAGATCCGGGTCGATGCGACCGACAAGGTTGCTGCCAGCAGCACCCATCTGCGCTGGGGCAACAACAGCAGTGCAATGCCGAAAATGACGCCCATGGTCGTGGCATGGCCGGACGGGAAGCTGGCAAAGCGCGCCTCCAAGGAAAAAGGATGCAGCGACAGATCGCCGAGCTTGTCGAAATTCATCGGCCTGGCTCTGCCCACGCCATATTTCAGCACGTTGACGACCATGGCCGAGAGTGCGATCGAACCCAGCACCATGAAAGCAAAGCAGGTCCAGTTGTAGAAGGTCATCCGCGCGCGCCGGGAAAGGCTGCGCCAATCCGTCAGATTCGCGGCAATCAGCACCAGTACCGACGGGACAAGATACCAGCCGCCTAGGCCGAAGAAGGTAAAAAACTCGGCGATGCGGAAGACATTGGTCGAGCCTGAAGCCCACTGCCTCGCCATGGTCCCTCCAAGATGGTCGAAACGGAGCGACACCGCGATCGTCAGCAAAAGCCAGGCCACAACCCAGACCGACCACAGGATTTTCGGGTAGCGCGCCGGGCGCGTCGCCAGGCGATGCCGTACAATCCCGAAGGTATCGCGGAAATTAGCGACAGACTGCCGGAGCATGGCAGGCAAAGCGGCACGCGCCGGCGATGGCGACTTCATCAACATGCGGAGCTCGGCGCGATCATTGAAGAGCTATCAGTTCGCCACACGGTACAGGCCGAGCGACAATTTATCACCTGACGAATAGTTGATGCCGTCGATCTCGGCGACGCGGCTGGCCTTCTTGCCTTGCCCTGCCAGCAGGTCATCCAGCCGTTTTTCATCGCCGACCGGCGCCAGGCCCAGCGCGCAGGCCGGATCGCCAAGCAGATGTTGCGCAACCCCGTCGACATCGGTCAGTACCGTCTTTGTGCCCACCAGAAATACCAGGCTCGGTTCGTGATATTGCGCGGAGGCGAGCACGCTCATCTCACAGGGACGATCGGCGCGAACCGCCGCCTCGATTTCCCGACTCATCCAAATCGGTTTCAGTGACGGCACGATGACACCGAACAGCAGGGCGTAGGTTATACCGGCGCAAACCGCAGCCCCGCCGATGCGGACCAGCGGCACCAGCGTCTGGCGCGAAACAGCGAGGTAGCCGGCGCCCAATGCTGCCGCGGCGGCCGGAACGCTCCACCATAAAAATGTCTTCATGAGATAGATCGGCGCACCGACGCAAAGCACGGCGAGACCGACGGTCACCAGAACGGTGCCGAATGCGGTCGCCCACCACAGCCATGTCTGCCAGCGCCTGAGCGGCGCATTTGCCTCTTGCGGCGTCAGCGTCAAAAGCCAGCCGATGAGCAGGGCCATGCCGGGATAGGCCGGCAGCACATAATGCGGCAGTTTCGTCGGGATCAATTCGAAGACGAGCCAGAACGGAACGTACCAGGCGAGGCAGAAACGCAGGCGCGGATCGTCGCGCAATCGGTTGAGCGCCTGCAGTCCGGCGCCGAGCGCCACAAGGCCGAACGGCCACATGAACAGGCAATAGGTCAGCATGTAGAAGCCCGGCGGAACGCCGTGCGACTCCTCGCCTTGCGCGACCTTGCCGAGCATATCCTTGCCGACGGCCTGCTGCAGGAAGGCGCCGTTGCTCTTCCAGGTGATGAGGGCGAGCCAAGGCAGCACGATCAACAGCACCAGAATCAGCCCACGCCCGGCTTTCAGCCTCGCCAGCCAGCGCCAGTCGCGCTCGAAAGCAACCAGCGTGAGCACCGTCAGCGCCGACAGCAGCGGTGCAATCGGCCCCTTGATGAGGATCGCCGCGCCCTGCGCAGCCCAGAAAATCCACGGCAGATGGCCGGCGACAGGCTCGTCGCGGCGCGATGCCAGATAAATCTGCGCCAGCGCGCCTTGCGCCAGAACGCAGCAGGCAAGCAGCATCGCGTCGGTCTTGGCGTCACGGCCTTCGAAGGCGGTGGCGAAAATCGCCGCCATGACCAGGCCGGCGGCAAGACCGGCATTGGCGCCGAACAGATTGGCCCCGGTCCAGGCGATTGCGACGACGGCGATGGCGATGCCCAGCGCCGAGATCAGCCGGTAAATCCAGATCGGCGCCTGTGCCCCCTCGCCGCTCAGCGTGACCGCCGCCGATTGCAGCCAGTAGATGCCGATCGGCTTCTGGTAGCGCGACGCGTCCTGGAAGCGGATGTCGATATAGTCGCCGGTCTCCGTCATCTGCTTGGTCGCCTGGACGAAGCGCGGCTCGTCGCGGTCGAGCGGCGGCAAAGAGGCCAGTCCCGACGCCGTCATCATCAGGCTGAACAGGAAGAGAAAGATGTAGTTCCTGCTCATTTCGACACCGGACAGACTGAATTTGGCGGGACTGGTGGCTCAGTCGACCTTGGTCATCGCCGCCTTGCGCTCATTGGCGATGAGCCATAAATTTCTGACATAGATCACCATGCCCATGGCCTGGCCGGCGATGAACACCGGATCCTCACGCTGGATGGCGTAGACGAGCAGCAGCCCGCCGCCGAACAGCGAGAAGAACCAGAAAGCGATCGGCACGACGCTGCGCTTGGCCTTTTCCGAAGCGATCCACTGCACCAGGAAGCGCATGGTGAAGAAGAACTGGGCAACGAAGCCGAGCAGAACCCAGGCGTCGAACTGCTTGACGAAAACCTGGTGCAGCCAGATCGCCAATTCCTGAAACACGTTAGCCATGCGTGATTTCCTCTACCTTTGGCATTCTGCGGCGCCGGCGCCGAAGCCACCAAACGCCGGCGAGATCGAGCGCGCCCTGCAGGCCGCGATCGAAGATGCCGTAATTCGACTTGCCGTGGCGGCGGGAGCGGTCGACGACGTCGCAATGGACGACGCGGTAGCCTTCCTGGATGACAAGCGCCGGAACGAAACGATGCGTACCGTCGAAAAACGGCAGTTTGCGCAAGATATCGGTGTGGATCGCCTTCAAGCCGCAGCCAGTGTCGCGGGTGTCGTCATGCAGGATCGCGCCGCGCAGCCAGTTGGCGAAACGCGATGCCAATTGCTTGATCTTGCTGTCGCGGCGCTTCAACCGCTGCCCCTGCGCGGCGCCGAAATCGGGCCCTGCCCGACGCAGCGCATCGACCAGCACGGGGATATATTGCGGGTCGTTCTGGCCGTCGCCGTCGATGGTGGCGATTATCGAGCCGCGCGCCGCCCAGGCGCCCGAGCGCACCGAAAGCGACTGGCCGGCGGATTTTTCGTGCCGCAGCTGCCGAAGCGGAAACGGACGTTTGGCGGCTTCAGCGGCAAGCACCGAAGCGGTGTCGTCAGTCGAACCGTCATTGACGACGATGATTTCGAAATCGCGCCCGGTCATCGCCGCCTCGATCTCGTCGATCAGCAGCGGCAGGTTCGCCGCCTCGTTGCGGCAGGGAATGACGATGGATATCAATGCGTCCGGCATATCGCGTCGGGCTCTGTCACAAGATATGGCATTCGGTGGATGCCGTGCGGTGCCGTTCCAGCGGATCGAACCCGTTGGCGCGGCGCCTCATTACGCCAGCCGACAGGATGAAGCAAGCATGCGCGGCAGTGCAGAATAGGCTGTCCATGCCGGCGCAAAATCGGAAACCACTTTTGCTTGACGCGCTTGGATGCTAAACGCCCGCGTTCAGGCCATGCCGGGCCGTTCGGACCCGGCGCTTTCAGGAAGAAACAATGTCCGCCTTCAAGTCCGATTTCCTGCGCGTCATGAGCGAGCGCGGCTTCATCCACCAGATTTCGGATGAGACCGGGCTGGATCAACTTTTCGCGAAGGAAACCGTGACCGCCTATGTCGGATACGACGCCACGGCGACCAGCCTGCACATCGGCAATCTGATATCGGCGACCATGCTCTACTGGATGCAGGAGACCGGCCACCGGCCGATCGCACTGATGGGCGGCGGCACCTCGATGATCGGCGACCCGTCCTTCCGTGACGACCAGCGCAGCCTTTTGACGCCCGAGGCGATCGCCACCAACATCGAGGGCATCAAGCGAATTTTTGGCCGCATCCTGCGCTTCGGCGACACTGGCAGCGACGCCATCATGGTCAACAATGCCGACTGGCTGATGAAGCTCAACTATGTCGAGTTCCTGCGCGATGTCGGCCGCCACTTTTCGGTCAACCGGATGCTGACCTTCGACAGCGTCAGGCTGCGGCTCGAGCGCGAACAGTCGCTGTCCTTCCTCGAATTCAACTACATGATCCTGCAAGGCTATGATTTCGTCGAGCTCAGCCGCCGCCACGACTGCCGGCTGCAGATGGGCGGTTCGGACCAGTGGGGCAACATCATCAACGGCGTCGATCTCGGCCACCGCATGGGCACGCCGCAGCTTTATGCGCTGACCACGCCGCTGCTGACGACATCGTCGGGCGCCAAGATGGGCAAATCGGCCAAGGGCGCGGTGTGGCTGAACGGCGACCTCTTCTCGCCCTATGATTTCTGGCAATACTGGCGCAACACCGAGGATGCCGACGTCGAGCGCTTCCTGAAGATCTTCACCCGGCTGCCGCTTTCGGAGATCGCGCGGTTGGCCGCCCTTGGCGGCTCGGAGATCAACGAGGCCAAGAAGGTGCTGGCCACCGAAACCACGGCCATCGTGCACGGCCGCGAGGCGGCGCAACAAGCCGAGGAGACCGCGCGCAAGACCTTCGAGGAAGGCGTGACGGCCGAAACGCTGCCGACCGTGGAAGTGGACGGCGCCGCGCTGGAAGCCGGCATCGGCATCCTGTCGCTGCTGGTCAGCGGGGGCCTTGCCGGGTCCAACGGCGAGGCAAGGCGTCACATACAGGGTGGCGCTGTGCGCCTCAACGACCAGCCGGTGGCGGACGACCGGCGGATGGTGACGCCTCAGGATTTGAGTCCGGAAAACGTCGCAAAGCTTTCAGTGGGCAAGAAAAAGCACGTGCTTGTGCGGCCTGCCTGAGCCGTCTTCTGGGATCCTCAGCGATACTCGAAGATCGACCGGAAAATGCCCGGCGCGATTACCGATAGCGGGTTGATGTCCAGCACCGGCTTGTTGGCGTTGTCCTTAAGCCGGTAGGTGACGCCGATCAGGCCTCGGTCGCGGCCGTTGCCGAGCAGAACGCCGACCAACGGCAACTCGCCGAAGATGCGGTTGAGGCCATAGGCCGGCATGAAGGTTCCGGTCATGTCCATATTGTTGTTCTGGTCGTAGAGCGTGCCTTGGAAGGTGGTGCCGATGCGCGGGCCGCGCAGCACGCCATTCGCCAATTTCAAATAGCCCGACCCCTTGTCGATCTCGGTAAAGCCGCGCTCGAATTTTACCCGCGAGGTGTCGATCTTGCCCTTGACCGCTTCGTTCAGGCTGCGGCTGTCGCCGGCTGGCGTGGTCGATACGATCGACGCAAGCTTCGGTTCATTGACGATGAAGAAGTTGCTCGAATCGACCTGGCCCCACATCGGGCCGTCGGCCGCGCCGCTGAGCGCCAGCGTGATCGATCCGCCTTCCATATGCTCGTAGATGTTGAGGAAGCGCAATATGGCGCCTGCGTCGGCCGACTTCATGGTGAGCGCGCGAGCACCATTGCCTGCCGTATTGCTGATGGCGATGGCGGCGCCGGAACTTGCCGCGGCGCTGACCTTGAGCCTGTTCACCCTGGAGCCGGCGGCACTGTAGTCGAGCTTCAAATTGGACAGGACCTCGTCATGGAACCCGGTTAGCGAATTGACGTCGGCGCTAACCGAAACCGCGTCCGTGCCGGTGGTTTTGGTGGCGGTATCGACATCGGAGGTGAACTGCTTGATCAGCGAGCGGGCATCGAGCGCGTTGCCGCTGACATCGACTGCGAAGCCCTTGCCCGACCGCTTCACCGTCACGGCGACATCGTCGCCCCGGTTCAAGGCGACTTTGCTGAAGCGGGCCGACGACAGCGCGCCCTTGACCAGGACGACATCGCCTTCGACCGAAAAGCTCTTTCCGTCGAGGTCGAAGTCGGACAGCGTCGTGGTATCGCCGGACTTGCTCATGGTAAAAGTGGCATTGGCGGCAATGCCCGGCCCCTTGCTCCAGCCTGCCCAGGGAATGTCCAGCCTGGCGCTCGTCAGGTCGACGTCGACGTTCTGGCTGCCGCCTTCGCCGCTCTTGTCGATTGCCACCTTGATGGTGCCGGAAATCAGCGGCGACAGGCCAGGCATGGCGATGGCGCGCGTCTTGTCGTCGAGCACAAGCGCCACCTTGCGGCTGCGCGGCGGGCCGCCATCCCTGAGCGGCTCGACCAGATCGAGCTCGGCTGGAATGCCGTTCAGCCGCGCCTTGGCAGAGATCACCGCCTTGCCGGGCCCGACTTCGATCGAACCGTCGGCATCGGTCACCATCTGGCCTTCGAACGGCTTGGCGAGCGACAGGTCCTTGTAGTCGAGCGATACCAGCCAATCGAGCTTCGACGTGTCGACGCCGGATTGCAACGGAATGTCGGCCTTGACGTGGCCGGTCACCGTGCCCGACAGGTCGTCCGGCAAGATGCCGACATGGCGCATGGCGTTGATCGGTTCGTAGGAGGCAAGTTCGGCGATGGCCGGCGCCTCGCCGGCGACGTCGATGTCGAGCGCGCCGATCACCGGCGGGTGGTTTGCCGCCTTTACCGACAGTGTGCCATTGCTTGCCGCCACGGTGCGGCCGCTCGGCATATAGACGCTGCCCGAGGACAGCGCGACGTCGACATCGTTGCCGTGGAAGGAAACGACGCCGACGGCATCGCGTATCGGCGGGATGCGGCCGGCGGTGTCGAAACGCGAGCCCTCGACCTGGAAGCGGCCGAACACCTCGTCGGCCGAAAGCGGCACGCCGTTGCCGAGACGCCCCGGAACGACCTGGAACTGCAGGCTGGCATCGACGACGCGGCCGCCAAACAGGTTCTGCAGCACCCACAGCCGCGCGTTCTTGGCCGAGAACCAGGGCCACAATTGCTTGACGTGCGAGACCGCCATGTCGTGGACGTTGAGCGACACCGAGATACCCGGCGGTCCGTTGTCGATGAAGGAAACCGCAGCGGTTCCCAGCACTTCGCTCCCCGATCCCGACCTGATGCCGATCTGGTCGGCGACAAGCTTGCGGCTCTTGACCTGATAGACGCCGGCGATGCGGGCGAAGAAATTCAGCGCCGGCTCGGGCGATTCCGAAGGCGCCAGCGTCGAGCCGTCGCTGGTCAGGTCGTAACGATAGGAAGGCTCCTCGCCGGCCGCGCCGGTCGACGGCTTTGGCCCGATCGAGCCGGCGAAATTGAACGCCGAGCGCCCGGTCTTTAGAACCAGCCTGCCGACATCGATCTTGTTGGAGCCGGAGACAAGGGCGGCGTCGACATCGACATCGGCCGGCAACAGCCCGCGTGTGCCGAGGTCGAGCACCGAGCCGGTTAGCGACAGCGAGCCCGTCAGCCGCGAATCGGTCTCGCCCGAGCCTTCGGATCCCGTGAGCTTCAAAGCCATCGCGCCGGTTCGCCCGCCGGCCGCCGGCGTTGTCTCCGCGACATCCGCCATGTCGATGGCGGCGTTCAAGGCGGTGACGCGCATCGAGCTCGTATCGCGGGTGGCGGTGGCCGTGACGGTGAGCGCGCGGCCATCGACATCCGCCTCGGACGAGAACTCCACGCTGCCGGGGCCCGACTGCAGCACCGTCGCGTTGGCGATCATGACCAGCTTGACCGATCCGGCCTCGGGCAGCTCGAATGCGACATTTTTGAGATCGATGCGGCGCATCGAATCCTCGCGCACGGCATCGAGTGCACGATTGACGTCACTGAAGACGGCGGCGGCCAGTTTTTCCGGATCGATGAGACCGTCTTGATTGCGCAGGCGCGCTGTCCAGTCACCACCCGACGGCATTGCCGCGGTGACGATATGGGCGTCGGAAACCCTGGCGCTGGTCAGCCGAACCTCGCCCGAAAGCAGCGGGATCAGCCGGATGCCGAAGCGGACGCGCCCGGCATCGGCCATCGGCTTGCCGTCCGCCGTCTCGACGCTGACATCCTTGACCTGCAGCGCAATGAAGCTCGATCCGTCGAGTGTCAGGCTGGCAGGACCGACGGCGACTTTGACGTCGAAACCGGCCAGTTTCTCGATCGCCGTTTCGGCTTCCAACCGCAGCCGTTCGTTGCCGATGCCGGTGGCGCCGATGACGTAGACGGCGGCCGCTGCCAGCAGCACAAGGGCTCCAATGCCGGCAAACAGCCGGGCAAGGATGCGAAAGCCGCGGCCGATCCGTGCCTTGCCGAGCGGCGGCACGCGGCAAGCGGACGGGAAAGCCCCCAGGTCGGTGATCTCGTCACGCCTGAACCGGATTTTCTCGTGCTGCGGTTCTTCCTGATCCACGCAATTTTCCGTTGTGCGAATTCGATCGTGGACGAATCCCCGCCCGACACTATAACGACGCAGGCTAGAGCATGATGCCGAAAGGTGTGAGGCGGTTTTCGGACGACATCATGCTCTATCTCTTTGATTTAGGGCCGCGTAACCTCAAACAAGGGCATCGATATGGCTGATCTCGACGTTGGCGACGTTGCGCCGCAATTCGATCTTCCGCGCGACGGCGGCGGCTCACTCAGCCTTGCCTCGATGCGGGGGAAGCCCATTGTACTTTATTTCTATCCGCAGGACGACACCACAAGTTGTACCAATGAGGCGATCAGCTTTTCGCAGCTGAAGCCGGAGTTCGAAAAGGCCGGCGCCGTGGTGATCGGCCTGTCGCCGGACAGCGTGAAGAAGCACGACAAGTTCAAAACCAAATACGATCTCACCGTCGACTTGGTTGCCGACGAGGAGCGCAAGGTGATCGAGGCCTACAATCTGTGGGTCGAGAAGACGATGTATGGCCGCAACTATATGGGCGTCGAGCGGGCGACGTTCCTGATCGGCAAGGACGGGCGGATCGCCGGGATCTGGCGCAAGGTCCGGGTGAAAGGCCATGCCGAAGCAGTGCTGGAGGCGGTCCGCGCGCTCTGAGGCCCCACCGATCTGGCCAACGCCGCGCCCTGCATTAGGGGAATAAGACACATATGCGGTTGGCTGACACCGCTGGTCACTGGCGCGCCCGCTCGACGGCAAAACTTTGTTAACCCTAGTAAAACTTTGTTAACCCTAATAATGTGTAATCGGGCTTCGTTGGTGTCGTAACGAAAGCTTGGTCCCGTGAACCTAACCGGTCAGTCAGCGGTCTTCGGCAGGCGCAAGGAGCCGCATACGGTCATCATTGCGCGGGGCAATGAAATACGGCATTTCACCATCCGGCCGTGGCTCGTCGCCTTTCTCGGCTCGGCACTGGCGGCGATCGCCATCGGCTATCTCTTGGCGACCTCCTATCTCGTACTGCGCGACGATCTGATCGGCGCCACCACGGCCCGGCAGGCGCGCATGCAGCAGGCCTATGAAGATCGCATTTCCGCATTGCGCGCGCAGGTCGACCGCATCACCAGCCGCCAGCTTCTCGACCAGAAACTGATGGAGACCAAGGTCAGCGAATTGATCGAGCGGCAGAGCCAGCTCAGCCAGCGCCATGGCCGCCTTGGCCCGATCCTCGAACGGGCGGAAAACGAGGTCGGCACGCCGGCCGCCGCGGATGTGGCGGCAAAACTCGACGAGCATGCCGAACTGACTGGCGGCGAGCCACTCGCCTATTCGGTCGCCAGCCTCGGTTCGGGCGACACCAGGCCATTCTCGCTGTGGTCGACACGCTCCGACCCGCTGCCCAGCGAAACGGCTGCGGACCGTGCCGACAAATTGTTCGTCTCGATCAATGATTCACTGAAGGCTATCGAAAGCCAGCAACTCACCCGCATCGAGACCCTGGCCGACAATGCCTACAAGAACGCCGACGCCATCACCCAGGCGCTCGAGGCGGCCGGCCTGCCGGTCGACAGCGATTTCGGCAAGAACGAAAGCGATGTCGGCGGGCCGCTGATCCCGCTTGACAGCTCGATGATGTTCGACAGCAAGGTCAAGGAACTCGACGAGGCGCTGGATACGCTCGACCAGTTGAAGAAAGAGGCGCGGCGGCTGCCGCTTGCCAACCCGGCGCCGGGCCACTCCGTCACCAGCCCGTTCGGCGTGCGCACCGACCCCATCCTCGGCACCGCTGCCCTGCATTCAGGCATGGATTTCCGCGCGCCGGTCGGCATGCCAGCCAAGGTCACCGCGGCCGGAATCGTCACCAAGGCCGGCTGGAACGGCGGCTATGGCCGCATGGTCGAGGTCGATCACGGCAACGGCTTTGCCACGCGCTACGGCCATCTGAGCGAGATCGACGTTGCCGTCGGCCAAAAACTCGCGGCCGGCGACATCATCGGCAAGACCGGCAGCAGCGGCCGCTCGACCGGCCCGCACCTGCACTACGAGGTCCGCCACAATGGCGAAGCCATCGACCCGCTGCGCTTCCTGACCGTCGGCAAGAAGGTCGAGCAGTATCTGTAGGGTCAAGCCAGGCGGCTGGTTGCACGCCCCCGCCTCCTTCACCCGTTGTACCATCCTGTTGTTTGGCAATCCGACATCGCGTGCTCCGGCGTCACGTTCTGGAGCCTGCGGCTGCCGCGCGCTTTGCCGATGCCGTTCTCATCGCTGAGGATTGCCTCGGCCACCGCCGTGATCGGCGCCATTGTCGGCGAATGGATCGGCTCCGACCAAGGACTTGGCGCGCTGATCATCCAGGCGTCCTTCAACTACCGGTCGGACCGCCTCTACGCGGCGATCGTGCTGTCATCGGGCCTGTCGATCGTCCTGTTTTGTCTTGTGGTGCTGATCGAGCGCCGGACGATCCAATATTGAGCAGATGCGTCAGGCGGGTCGCGGTGGCGTCCGTCGTGGCTGACCGGTCAGGATTTGACATGGATGTCTCGCGGGAATTTGGTCAGCGTCTCATGGCCGGTCTCGGTCACCAGAATGGTCTCGCTGATCTCGATGCCCCAGCCATCCATCCACATGCCAAGAATGGAGTGCACGACATTGCCGGGTTGCAGCGCGGTCTTGTCGCCGGGCCGCAGGCTGATCGTGTGCTCGCCCCAATCCGGGGGATAGGCGACGCCAATGGAGTAGCCGATGCGCGATTCCTTCTTCAGCCCGTAGCGCTGGATAACCTTGCGCCATGCGGCCTCGACCGCTTCGGCTGTGGTCCCCGGCCTGACCGCGTCGAGCACCGCATCCATGCCTTCGATCACCGCCTTTGCGGTGTCGGCGACACGGGCCGGCGTCTTGCCGAGCTGCATCGTTCGGGCGAGGCCGGCGGCATAGCGGCGGCAGACACCGGCAAGTTCGAGCGCAATCGTCTCGTCCTCTCCAAACCGCCGGTCGCTCCACATGATGTGCGGAGCCGATGCATTCTCGCCGCCGAGGATGGTCGGCGGCAGTGCCGTGATGTCGCCGGCGAAGTCCGCGCTGCCGGCGATCTGCGTCGCCTGGATCGCGGCAATCGCATCGCACTCGCGCACACCTGGCGCAATGACTTCGAAGGCCCGCGCAACAGCTGCTTCAGCCAAGGTCGACGCCTTGCGCAGGTAGGCAATTTCTGGAGCGGATTTCACGGCGCGGATCCAGTTCACCAGGAGATCGGCGTCGTGCCATTTCGCATTGGGCAGGCCGGCGACCAGCCGGGCATGCGCCTTCGGCGAGAAATAATAGGCTTCGAGCTCGATGCCGATATGTCTCGCGCCCCAGCCCTTGTCGACGATCCAGGCCGCTATCCAGTCCATCGGATGGCGATCGGCGCGCTGCACGTGGTCCTCGGGGAAGCCGACCACATTCTCCGGCTTCATCCAGGCCGTCAGCAAGCCGCCTGCCGCATCCATGGCGCGGCCGATCCAGACCGGCTCGGCCTCGTTTTCGATCGGGACCAGCACGACCTGCGGCGTGTAGAACGACCAGCCGTCATAGCCGGTGATGTAATGCTGGTTGGCGACATCGTTGACCACCAGCAGTTCCAGCCCACGCGCCGCCATCTCGGCGCGGATCTTCTTGAGCCGCCGCTGGTACTCATCGCGCGCAAAAGGCAATTCGATCATCGGTTTTCCTGCTGGATTGTTGGCCGGCGAGCCCCGCGCCCGCCTGACGTCATTCACCATTGCGGTGGTTTCAGCCCGGCTGCAATCGGCCAGCGCGACGAATGGGACAGGTCCTGCAGCGCGCCCGGGAACCGTCACGAATTATTTTTGAATTCCATTTGACTGAATAAATTGCCTGTGCAAGTCTTGGTCTTCCTATGGGGCGCGGGACATGGCACTGCGGGGGACCAATCAGGAGTTCGGGCGGCCTTACAACCGGCGCATCGTGCTGGAGTCCATCCGTCTTCACGGTCCCATCGCTCGCGGCGACATTGCCGGCCGGGTCGGCCTCACCGTCCAGACCGTATCGACCATCGTTCGCGAACTCGAAGAGCATGGTTATGTGCTGTCGCTGCGCGAAGAGCCGCGCGGACGCGGGTTGCCGCCGGCGACGCTCAGGATCAACCCCGAGGGCGGCTATGCCGTCGGCGTCCACCTCACCCCGCTGGGGATCGACGCGGCGCTCATCAATCTCAGCGGCGATGTCATCGAGAGCATGCATCGCGAGGCGCCGCATGCGACGCCCGACCATGCCTTCGAGCTGATCGGCGCGATGGTGCCCGAGTTGACCGCGCTGCGGCCCGGCGGACGCGTGCTCGGCATCGGCATGGCGCTGCCTGGACCGTTCGGCGTGGAGTCGATGAGCTTCGTCGGCCCGACGACCATGGCCGGCTGGAAGGATGTCGCGCTGCCGGAACGGCTGGCGGCGTCGACCGGGCTGCCGGCCTTCTTCGAAACCGACATGGCGGCGGCGGCCATGGGCGAACGGCTTTACGGTCTCGGCTCCGGTTATTCCGAATACTACTACCTCTATTTCGGCGTCGGCCTCGGCGGCGTAATCGTGCATGACGGCGCGGTGATGCGCGGCGCCTGGGGCAATGCCGGCGAAATCGGACACATCCCTGCCGTTCCCGGTGGCGAGCCTTGCCCATGCGGCAACAGCGGCTGCCTCGAACGGTATCTCTCGCTGGAAGCACGTCGCCGCCGCAACATCAGCGACGCCGCCTGGGTGGCTGAGATCGCGCCGATCTTCCGCAACGCCATCGTCACCATAGAGAATGTGTTCGACCCCGAAACCGTCATCCTCGGCGGGCTCGCGCCCACCGACCTGCTCGAAAAGCTGGTCGGCGCGGCGGGACAGCTTCCCAATTCGGTCTCGGCGCGGCGCGACCGCAAGACACCGCGCGTGACGGTGGCGACCGGCGGCAAGCATTCGGTGCTGCGGGGCGCTGCCGCGTTGGCCGTTTCGGGCGTGCTGTCGCCGCGCTTCGGCCAGATGTTCATTGCCGAGCGCGAGCGCCGGCCAGACCTCATGCACAGCAAGGGAGTGGCGGCATGACCGAACCGCTGCTGGTACTCGAAAACGTCACCAAGAATTACGGCGCCATCCATGCGCTCAGAGGCATCAGCTTCTCGATCGGCAAGGGCGAGGTCGTGGCGCTGCTCGGTGACAATGGCGCCGGCAAGTCGACGCTGGTCAAGATCATCGCCGGCGGCCTCGAGCCGAGCTCCGGCCGCATGCTGTTCGAGGGGAAGGAATTCCTGGCGAAAACGCCGGCCGAGGCCAAGGCCGCCGGCATCGAGACCGTCTACCAGGACCTTTCGCTCTGCACCAATGTCGACGTCGTCGCCAATTTCTTCATGGGCCGCGAAATCACCCGCAAGGTTCTCGGTATCCCCATCCTCGACGAGCGCGCCATGGAGGCCGTGGTCGGCAAGGCGCTGGCCAGTGCGGGCACCCGCATCCCGTCGCTGCGCACCAATGTCGAGCATCTCTCGGGCGGCCAGCGCCAGGCCATCGAGCTCAACCGCTTCGTGCATTGGGGCGGCAAGCTCGTGCTGCTCGACGAGCCGTTCGCCGCCCTCGGCGTCGAACAAACCAGGCGCGGTCTCGAGATGATCCGCCAGGTGGCCAACCAGGGCATCGGCGTCGTCATCATCACCCACATCATGCAACAGGCCTTCCAGGTTGCCGACCGGATCGTGGTGATCCGGCAAGGCGTCGTGGCCGGCGATGTCGCGCGCAACAAAACAAGTCCCGATGCGGTGATCAACATGATCACCGGTGAGACGCTTGCCGGTGCCGGACCGGCAGGTTGAGGGACAAAAGAGGGGTCCGGTATAAAAGAGGAGCGAACGACATGAAGCGAATACTGGTTCTTGTCTTCGGTATCCTGGCACTGGCTCTTGCCTCGCTCACGCCGGCAATGTCCCAGACCAAGGGCACCGTCTATTACATGGTCCCGACCCTGCTCGATGAATTCCAGACCGGCTCGGTGAGCGCGCTGGAGCTGTTCCTCAAGCAGGTCGGCTATGAGGTGAAAACACTCAACGCCGACAACAAGACCGACGCGCAGCAATCGCAGATGAACGACGTCATTGCGCTGAAGCCGGCGGCGATCATCCTGGCCGCCGTCGATTTCAACGCGCTGAAGCCGTCCATCGAAGCGGCGCGAGCGGCCGGCATCCCGGTGGTCGAGTTCGACCGCCAGATCACCTCGACCCCGTCCGATTTCACCTCGGTGGCGGGCACGGTCGAGATCGGCTACGTCGCCGCCGAGCAGGCGCAAAAGCTTCTGACCGCCAAGAACGGTTCTGTGAAGGGCAAGATCCTGCAGGTGCTCGGCGATCCCGGCGATCCCTACACGCTCGACATCCAGAAGGGTTTCGAGGAGAAGTTGAAGGCGTTTCCTGACGTCAAGATCATCTCGCTGCCGGCCATGCAATGGGAAGCCAGCAACGCCGGCACGATCGTTGCCGACCAGATGCTCGCCAACCCCGACATCGACCTGATCTTCAGCCATGCCGCGCACCTGTCGGTCGCAGCCGTCGCCTCGCTCGAGGCCGCCGGCAAGAAGCCGGGCGACGTCCTGCTGATGAGCTCGAATGGCGCTCCGGTCGGTCTCGACCTGATCCGCAAGGGCTGGCTCAATGTCGAAGTCGAGCAACCGCTCTACGCGCAGGCCGCGGCCGTGGCGATGTTCATGGACAAGATCGCCGGCAAGCAGGAAATCAAGCCTGGCGAGTATGACGTGCTCGGCTTGAAGTCGACCGTAACGAAGGAGAGCTGGGGCCCCAACATCAAGATCCCGGGCGCCGCCATCACCAAGGAAAACGTCGACAATCCGGCCTTCTGGGGCAACCAGAAGCCGCCGACGGACACGATCAAGTCTGTCGAATAGTCGCCTAGCGAAGCGCTCCGGGCCATTGCGGCCCGGAGCCTGCCCATTCACGACGCCGCGTCCCAGGACACCGTGGCGAACCTAAACCCGCGCCTGAACCCGACGAAATCGAGTTGATTTCTCAGCCTGATTTTCTCGGGAGCGCCAACCGGATCAGCCCATGAACCCGCGCAGCCGCAAAGCCCTGGAGTTCGTCCTCGACAACCTCGTCTGGTTCATGCTGATCTTTGTGCTGGTTGTCTTTTCCATCTTCGTCCCGAACTACTTCCAGCTCGGCATCTTCGCCAACATCATCGAGGCCTCGAGCGTTCTCGGCGTGATGTCGATCGGCCTGTCGCTGGTCATCATTGCCGGCCATATGGACCTGTCGGTGGAATCGGTGGCCGCGCTCAGCGCCATGGCGGTCGGCATCCTGTTCTGCTCATCGGGCATCGGCATGGGCATACAGCTCAATCCGCAATGGCTGATGGTTCCGGTTTCGCTGCTCGTTGCGCTGGCCGTCGGTGGCCTCATCGGCGTCTTCAACGGCTATCTCGTGGTCAAGGTGAAGATGAGCGCCTTCATCATCACGCTGGCGTCCTACATCTGGGTGCGTGGCCTGGTTCTGGTGATTTCCGGCGGCCGCTCGGCACAGGATCTGGCGCCGGCCATCCGCTGGTTCGGCATCCAGCGGCTGGCGGGCCTGCCGCTGACCGCCTGGATCGCCGTCGCCTGTTTCGTCCTGTTCTCGCTGATCATGGCCAAGACGCCGTTCGGCCGCCACCTCGTGATGATCGGCGGCAACGAGACAGCGACCTTCCGCGCCGGCATCCGCGTCAACCGCAACCTGATCATCGCCTTCGTGCTGGCTGGCGCCATCGCCGGCCTCGCCGGCTGGCTGCTCGCCATCCGCACCTCGGGCGCCACCGCCAATCTCGGAACCGGGCTGTTGTTCAACGCCTTTGCCGCCGTCGTCATCGGCGGCGTCAGCCTGAAAGGCGGTGTCGGCACCTTGCCCGGCGTCTATGCCGGCGTGCTTTTGCTCTCCTCCATCAACACGGCAATCAACCTGATGGGCCTGCCGGCCAATTTCACCCAGGTGATCCACGGCCTTTTGGTGCTCGCCGCCGTGCTGCTCGACGCCTTCAAGCAAACCATTCGCCAAAGACTGGCATAGGAGACGGCTGGCATGACAGGACGGCTCGAAAGCAAGGTCGCGCTGATCGTCGGCAGCGCGCGCGGCATCGGCAAGGGCATCGCGCAGCGCTTTGCCGAGGAAGGCGCGCGGCTGGTCCTGGCAGACAGCGAAGCCGGGGCCGGTCAAGCGACCGCGGACGAGCTCGGCGCGGATTTCATTCGCACCGACATCTCGCAAATGGCCGATGCAGAAGCTGCGGTGGCGCTGGCGCTGAGCCGCCATGGCCGCCTCGACATCGTCGTGCAGAATGCCGGCATCTATCCCTGGCAGCTGATCGAAAACACCAGCCCGGACGACTGGGACCGGGTGATGGCGGTCAATCTGCGCGGCACGTTCAACGCCACGCTGGCGGCGCTGGCGCCGATGAAGGTGCAAGGTTACGGGCGCATGCTCTACACCTCGTCGATCACCGGTCCGCACGTCACCAGCCCCGGCCACGGCCACTATGCCGCCAGCAAGGCCGGCATCAACGGCTTCATCCGCTCGGCGGCGCTGGAATTTTCGGGCTACGGCATCACCGTCAACGGCGTCGAGCCCGGCAACATCCTGACCGAAGCGATCGAGCTGCATCGCGGCGCCGCCTACATCAAGAACATGGAGGATTCGATCCCGCTCGGACGCCTCGGCAGTCCGCGCGACGTCGCCAACGCCTTCCTGTTCCTCGCCTCCGACGATGCCAGCTACATCACCGGCACCACCATCGTCGTCGACGGCGGCCAGTTGCTGCCCGAAGGCAAGGATTTCCGGCTGCTGCCGCCGTGATCAGCCGGATTTCTTGTACAGCAGCAACTCAGGCCGGTATTCGAAGTGCATGGTGTCGTAGTGATACCAGCGCCCGCCCCAGATGAAGCCGTTTTTCTCGAACAATTCCACGATTTCCAGCGGAATCCGGTTCTTGAAGGGAATGTGGGCCTTCGGGTTGGTTTTGTTCCTGTTGTTGTACCAATAGTCGGAGAAGCCGACATTGATATCGAAGGCCGCTCCGAACGAGTGAACGCTCAACCGGTCGGTGCCGGCGATCGGCCGCCAGACAAAGCCGCCGCCGGGCTTGAGCCCGTAACGGCTCAGCTCCGCGGGCATCGCCTCAAGCGCAGCGGAGACCTTGCCCAGCCGGTCGTTGATGCCGAAAATCCTGGTGACCTGCACGGTCTTCTTGCCGAGCTTCGGCAACCATTTGACGTTGGCGATGTGCTTGCCCACCTCGGCGGCACTTGCCCCGTAGAGCTTCTCGAAGAAAGGTTCATTGCGGATACGGCCGGGATCGAAATCCTCCGCCGGGACCAGCGCGCCCTCGGCTGCTCCGGGATAGACGTAGCGAAACATGTCTTCGATGTCAGGGCTCTCCAGCAGCGCGTCGGCTTCGCGCGCCTTGCCGTCGTCCCACACCATCGTGGTGCCGTCGGTCCAGGTCAGTACATTGCCCGAAATGGTGAAAAGTCCGGGATAGACCTTGAGCAAGGCGGCCTTGGCCGCCGGCTGGTCGACGCCGTCGCCCGCATTCCCTGCATAGGCGAAGCGCCCAATACCAGAGATTGCCAATGCCAATAGCAGTTGTAACATCAGCCGCCGTGGATGGTCGATCATTGTGCTGCCTCCGCGAGGGCTTTCATTCATCGTGCATTTAACAAGGCAGCTGTACCATGCTGGTCGAATCGAACGGGAGACAAAATCATGTCAAAAACCTTCACTGCTTTGATCCGGATGACGTTTACATTCATTTGCCTGGTCGGCCTGGCCTCGTCCGTTTCTATCCTTTTCCCCGCCACCGCGTCGGCCCAGCGCATGCAGAAATGCGCCGATGAAGGCGGCACGTGCCGCCTGCCCTACCCCTCGGAAGTGGTCTACGGCGCGCGCGGCCAGACCACCTCCCGCTTCTTCGATCGTCGTTCCGTGCCTTGCTCGAATCGCGTCTTCGGCGACCCGGCGCCCGGCCGCGACAAGGCCTGCTATATTGCGAGGCGCGATAGCGGTAATGATTATGGTGACAACGACGACGACAATTACGGCAATGATGACAATTACGGCGATAATGATTACGGCCAGGGCCGCGGCAGATGGGTGGCTTGCGCCTCGGAGGGGCGGTTCTGCGAGTTCCGTGGCCGCAAAGTGGTGAGATACGGGGCGCGTGGCCAGTACGTCCAGGGTGTATTCAGGAACGGCGTCACATGCAGCGTCGACGCCTTTGGCGAGGATCCCATCCGCCGCGTGAAGAAGAACTGCTACGTCAAGCGATAGGCTAGCGCGCCGGGAAAGAACGGCGGGTGCGGCTCATTGCGGCCGCGCCCGGCATTCGAGATATGTCGGCCGGGATATGGTGGGCGATGACGGGCTCGAACCGCCGACATCTTCGGTGTAAACGAAGCGCTCTACCAACTGAGCTAATCGCCCGCTCCGGCCGGACCTTTAAGCGGTCGCGACCGGCTTCGCAAGGCCAAATGAACAGCTGCGAGCTTAGCCGCACAGTGGTTTTCGCGGGCAAAGTGCCGCCCGTCAAAAAACCTTCTCCTGTTTGCGTTTATGCTGTCCAGCTGCGCTTGACACCCGGTGGCGAACCCCTTATCCACCGCCCCAACGACGAACACGGCTGACACGTGCTCGTCCAATGCGCGGGTGTAGCTCAGTTGGTTAGAGTGCCGGCCTGTCACGCCGGAGGTCGCGGGTTCGAGCCCCGTCACTCGCGCCATTAATTTCAAGGGGTTAGCTACCGCCCCTTGAAAAGTTTCAACTCTCATTCTCCGGAGAGTTTCAACTTTCTGTATTCGTTCCGTTCCAGGCGAAGCAGCTTTCTGCCCTTGCGGCGGCTGGCATCGGCTGAGCGGACGGCGGCCAGATTGACCGGCATATAGGTCTTCTGCAGCGCCTTGTTCCCGTCGATCGAATTGCCCATCTTGGCCGAGATCGCCTCGACCGACGCGCCTCCGGCATTCGCCTCGACCGCGCCGGAACGCCGCATGTCCATCAGCCGCCGCTTCTCCGCTGTCCCGAACACCAGCGTCCGCAGATCGGCAAAGTCGTCGACCAGAGAATCCTTGGTGTAAGGCACGCCGGCGCGCGGCCGCCCGCCCTTCGGGCCCGGCGCGAAACCGCGCGAGCGAAAGATCGGCGCATCGTCGAGCAGGGTGACGCCTAGTGATTCGACATAGGCCAGCACCAGGCGCTGCGTGCGTGACGATAGCGTGCCGAAAGCCGCCTCGCCACTCTTGCTGCGTGCAATCAGAAAACCCCATTCCTGCGCTGTCTGCATTGCCTGCGCCGGTGTGAGAGTGCGCACGTCGACGGGTGAGAAGCTCGTGTCCCACGCAACGGCGATGATGCAGGCCAGTCCGCGGTAGCCGGAGCGCCAGGCGCACTTGACCATGCGCACCGCCTCGCCTGCCGTCCAGGTCTGGTGGCGCGGTGGTGGCGTCTGGCGGCGGATCGCCTGCGACGGGTCGGAGCCGGCCGGGCATAGCTTCATGCCGGCCATGAAATTATAGAGCGAACGCCACGTCTTTACGGCACGGTAGGCGATGTCGACACCTTTGACCCGCAGCAGACGGCCATACCGTCGTCGAGCAGCTCGAGGGTGATGTCGGCTGGCGGCAGGTCGGCGAAGTACGCCGCCTTGATCGCCGGCACCAGCCGTGGTTGTACCGGGAAGCGGATAGATGACGGTTGTAATGTGTGGGTTTGGCTCATGGCACCAAATCTCTATCCACCGTCCATCGGGCAGGGGATGGGCGCCTTGTCGTTGGGCGGGTGTGAATCTCGCCCTTGTAAGCACCTCCGCCGCATAGCATGAGATTTTCCTACTCCATGATCTCGTTATTTCCCGCATCGAGGGTGGATGAGGCTTAGAATAACGGCCTTTCTCCCCCATGCCTATTCGTCCAATTCTTAATCGCAGAATCGGCCGCCACAGGGCGAGAATACTTATATTCGGCGGCTTCGAAGCCGCTACGCCCAGGCAACCCGGATACCCTCGGCGATGTTGACGCCATTACCCATCAGGTCGTCATCGCGCTCCTGCACGACGTCACCCAGGTGAATGCCAATCCGGAACTCAATGCGACGATCATCGGGCACCCCGCTTGGCAATAGCGTTCTGACGCGCGCAGCGGACTGCTTCCACAACGCTGCTGAACTCGACGAGGCTCCCATCACCGCGATGGACAGACGCGAGCGTTGCCTGCCGGTCGCCTGGACTGCCCCCCGCGCTCCCGCCCCACACAGGATGCCGGCAAGCAGACGCTGAGCCAGGCGCCTCATCTCGGCTCGGGTGGAAATTGACTGCAGTGACGGACACAAGCCTGCTTCGCCACTTACTCGACGCTGCTGAGGAAGGCAGCTTTGCCGCTGTCGCACGAGACTGCGAAGTTGTTTCCCCTTCGTCGCACGACGCGTCGCTGCTCTCACAATATCCGAATTCTTGA
Source organism: Mesorhizobium sp. M0761 (assembly GCF_040320205.1). NCBI lineage: Bacteria > Pseudomonadati > Pseudomonadota > Alphaproteobacteria > Hyphomicrobiales > Phyllobacteriaceae > Mesorhizobium > Mesorhizobium sp. M0761. The sequence goes on along the minus strand of NZ_JAMYPF010000004.1, from coordinate 184,971 downwards.
AAGGTCCCGATATTCCCGAACTGGACGGCCGATGTTGCGGGCCAAAGAGCGTTAAAAAACGAGGCGCCCGGACCAATCACATTGTCGAGACAGAATTTGCGCTGTCCGGGAATAAAACGCCGCTTGCCGTGGTCCTCCATGCATAAGCTGCTGATTGACCTTGAAGGAACACCACACTGCAAACCTACACATTGACGAGCACGACGGGGTCGGTCGGCGCACTCCAGAACCTCTGGAAGGCGAGAGTTCGGCCGCCTGCGGACGGCTGCACCCAAGTACACTGCCTTGTAACGTCGCCTCAGGGCATACCTTGATGTTATCAGCGATTGCCCGTCGGCCAAGGCACCGGTTTTGAAATTCGCTTGATGGCGTCCCTGCCCTTGCCGTTCGACTCCGTCGAGTCCTTGTGTGTCAATTTGTTGCGACGAGAGCTAGTCCCTGTCGTGCTGGTCCGTCTCGTCTCATCTCTTGGGTCTGCAAAAACCGTAGCAGCATGTTCGCAACCTGTTCACCCATGTTGATTTCACGAGTTTCCGACTGTCGGCATATAAGAGGGAGAGGTCCGATGGATTTCATGTTGATGGTGAACATTGCCGGCGGCATCCTTCTGGCCATCGCGATCCTCTCGGTGTGTCTCGTCGGATGGCTGTTTTACCGTTCGGGATCCGGACAATTGAGAGGCGAAAGCTGTGACAATGAAAAGCCCGCCACCGTGCCAGACCAGAAAACTCATATTTTAGCCCCTGCGAAACAAAGCTCGCTATTCCGCGTTGAGGCTCGTCGAACAACGGAGCTTCACGAATGGATCCGGCAACTGCAGCTGTGATGATTTTGCTTTCTTGCAGTCCCGCCCAGGGAGTCTGCAAGCCACTCGATACATCACCGGCCATGTTCGGATCCCTTGACACATGCCAGTTGGCGTTAGCCGTGAGGCTCGAGGGCGCTCCCAACGGGGAGATCGTCGGGCGATGCAGTTCGATCGACCCCTCCGCTACAGGTTCCGTTCCAGCCGGGTATAGCACGATTGTCGTCACGCGGGGCACAGGGGCGGGTGCGGTGAGCAGTCGCTACATCGTGCCACACAAAAACTGAAGCCAGCCACCGTGAGGCAGCGGGCTATTCATTCTCGACCGGACAATTATAGGCCTTGCCCTCCCTCTATGAAGCCATACTCGGCATCGTTGGCTTCGCGCTCGTCGTCCGCTTCGCCATCGTCGTCGCCTTCCCTGTCATCGGTCCCGGTGACTTCGATGCCACCCGCCAGACAGGGTTCGAGATCCGGGTCGGGCTCTACGAAGTCGAGCAGCTACATCAGGCGTTCTTCATCATCGATCGAGCGACGGACCGCCATGTCCGAAAGGCAGAGGTTCGTGGCTGGATAGCGAAGAATCGCACACGGCTTTCCCTCATTCGCATGGTTCGCAGAAATTAGCATGATCGCCTACTCTCATCTCGTCCGGCGTCGTCTCCCTCAAAGCAGCGCCGGTAAGGCTCGGCGCCCTTCTTGGTTTCTCCCCGTATGTCAAAAGGAGGTCGCCGGGCCTTACCAGGCCCCGCTGCTCATCGCTTGCGGGGTGTCCTGATGGCTGAGCTTGGCCCCGTGGCCTAACGGCCAGAACCAAACGTTCCGAAAAGCTTTCCCAGGCTGGCGGCAGCCGAAGCGCTGCACAGAGGGATCGTCAGACCGCTCCTGGCGCACCACACACAGCGGCACCACCAAGCTGTAAGTCAGGTCCATCGGCCCTGCTGATGAGTGCCCTCAGATGGATTGCGTTTGCCACGAAAAAGGAATCGTACCGGCCCGTTCTCAGCACGTCAGCCGGAACGGGCCATGGGCAGAAGCAGCCGACTAGCTAAAATCGCAAGACGACCGAAGGACCCCGTCGGCGATAGCACCGGACCCGACGGCGCCCGTGTCGCCAGTAACTACGGCAGACTCTTCTCCAGCCCCGCCGGCGGCGGCGGCGCCGGTGGTAGTAATCTGGGTCGTAGTCTGGGTCGTAATCTTGGTCGTAGTAGCGCCGATGGTTGACCGGCTCCACTTCCGCGTGAGTACCTTCGTTGTCGAAGGCGTCTGGCGCGTCGAGTTCTTCGAGAATGCCGCTTTTGGCCGCTGGAACACCGGCCAATGCGTTGATAGGCCGGACCGCGCTTGCAAAGGCTGCTGCCCCTGCAACGCCAAACATCGCTGTCAAAAAGGATCGCCGATGCATAGTAAACCTCCCAACTTACATGAGCTGAACGAAGCGCCCCGCCTGCTGAAGGAGCAGGCCCAGCGCACGGTAAAATAGAGGATTCGCCAGCCGCTCAAGCAACTCGCGAATCCTATGAGCGCAGGAAGGGACCTGGCTGCGCCGATCCAAGACATGTCAGCTAAGGACGACCGCCATTACCAGAAAGGTAACGGCTGTTGCAAAAATCGGTGCGAGCAACCATCGCGCCTGGCCAACACTTTGATCCATTTGTTCTCTCCCGTTGTGGAGAACCAACAACCTGAAGCCCTAATCCGTTCCGCCTAGTCCAAAGGTAAGACCATTGCGTTGTACGGTCGGACTTTAGACCAATCGGATTAGACAAAGGTGCGTAGGCGGGAACGTTTACCCCGGTTCAAAGTTGGTTGCCGGGCAGTGCGGGACGATGATCGTCGTGTGCCGGTCCTTGCAGGAGAGAAGATATGAAGATGCACTTTGTGAACACCGCCGCAGCCATGTTGCTCTTGGCGGGGATCGGCTCCGCCGCCGCTGACGACATTATCATCCAGCCGGAACAGGACACGGTCATCCGTGAGTATGTCAAGAAGCAGCCCTTGGCTTCGGTGAACCTTCCCGGCGTGGAATTGAACGTCGGGACAGCTCTGCCGGAAACTGTGGAGATCCACGAGGTCCCGAACGTCAAATACCGTTACGTGGTGGTCGACAACCGCACGGTCCTGGTCGATCCGGGCACCCGCAAGATCGTGAAAGTTTACGACTGAGATTTCGAACGAACCCACGCTCGCCACCCTTGGGTGGCGAGTGTGTGCATTCAAACGCTACTCAGCCGGACAAATTCAAATTGCCACTCAGCTGGACAATGAACATGACGAACCCTGAACTCGAGGGGACGCAAGCCCTGGTTGCCCGCTTGGCTGATCTCCAAGCAAGAATGCAGGCAGCACGTCTTGTTGGAGCCGAGGTAACAACCGTCCGAAAGGTTGCAGCCATAATCGATGACGGCTTGCGACAGGCCGGCCTCACACCGTTAGAAATCGCAGAAGGTCAAGAGGAACAGTTTAGCGATACTAAATGTTCGACTGGCTATGGACAGCCGAACCCTACTCTCAGCAGATCAAGTCAGAGCAGCACGAGCCCTATTGAACTGGCCGCGTGTGCGACTTGCCGCCAAGGCCAATCTTAGCGAGATGGTGATCAGCGCTTTTGAGAACGGATACAGGAAACCGCGTCCCCACAACATCGCCGCCATCCGCAAAGCGTTTGAGGATGCCGGAATCGTTTTCACCGTCCAAGGCACTCCATCGCTAACCCGCTCAGAAGGTGATAGCGGCCTAGCCGCCGATAATAGACGGTGGCGCGGCCGGGAGAAAAAAGGATAAAGGGGGAAAAGCCCGTGTACCCTCTGCACCCGATCTCTAAAGCGGCCGCTAACCACCCATTATGTCGCTCTACGGGATTGCTTTGGCGGACTGGCCACGTCACTTCCGCCATACCCAATGCAAAGCGATCCCGGCAGAGCTTGGTTACTGCTTCTGCACACGCGGCAGAAAAAGGTGGACGCTTGTTCCTTCACCAGCTTCGCTCTCGATCCGAATGTGCCCGCCGGATTGTTGGACGAAGCCATAAACCTGGCTAAGTCCAAGTCCAGTCCCGCGTCCATCGGGTTTGGTGGTGAAGAACGGCTCGAAGACCTGCGCCAGAATCTCCTTGTTCATGCCGCAACCGGCATCGCGCACGGTCATACGAACGCACGAACCCGCCAGTGAATGCACGTCGTCGATGTCGTCAGGGACATCGCTAGTCTCGATTGTGAGCGTTCCCACGCCGGCCATGGCGTCCTTGGCGTTCATCCAGATTGAGCATGGCGACATCGAGCTGGTTGGGGTCGACCAGAACAGGGCCAAGCGCCGCGTCCAAGTTGCGTTCAATTTTGATTGCACTCCCGAGCGTTCGTTCCAGCAGCATCGAAAGCTGTTCGATCCGTCCGTTCAGATCAATGCCTTCGGGCGTAAGCGACTGGCGCCGAGAAAACGCAAGCAATTGCTGCGTAAGTGCCCCGCCGTTCTGTGTTCGTTTGAGCAGTTCGTCGATCAGGATGGCTGATTTCGGATCGCCGGGATTTTCGGCGAGTTGCTTTTGCAGGAGCCGCAGGCCCGAGTCGAACGCTGCTATCAGATTTTTGATATCGTGAACTATGCCGGCTGCGAGGCGGCCAATTGCTCCGAGCTTCTCGGATTGACGTCGACGTTCCTCCTGCGCACGCTGCGAGGAAACGTTCCGAAGGCTGGCAAGGAGAGCAGGTGTCCCGTCCCAGTTAACCTCCACGACCCAGACGGCCATACGGATAGTCAACGCCCGTGTGGGCCGGTAAGCATTCGAATGCACTCTGCGCGCAAGTGAACCCCTTGCGCTAACGCTTCGACGCGCCATCAAAGCATTGACCGCGCGGTAAAAGGAGCGTGCACCAAGTGAGGCCGGTTTCGTTTGGGGCCTGCGTTTGGCCTGGGGCAAGGCGGCCCCGCCTGCCGCATCAAAAAGAAGCAAGCCAGACAGGCTTGGTATCAACCTGCTGATCATTTCCGCCGCGCCACCATGGCAAAACATGTTTGGGGGGCGATCGCACCGCTGATGGTCAGCGAAGGCCAACAAGTGGTCCGGCTACCCTTGGAGCCAATCCGCATTTCTGGCGATTTTCCCCTGGAGCAATCAGTGCATTGACATGAACTCGGCCGTTTTATTGGTCCTTGCTGAGTGCAGGTAATCGTGCCGGAACTCAGCAAGAAAGGCCAGTCCTTCCCAATCATGGATGGTCAATTGGCCATTCACAAGTGATGTAAGGCGCTTCTCCCGAAGAGACTTGAGCGTGCGGTTGATGTGGACTGCCGACAGCCCTGTCGCCTCGCCAAGGTCAGCTTGAGTCACAGCAAAAGCGCAGGTTTGATCGGACGCGAGTCCGGCGTCTTCCATACGTAGCATGATTTCACAGAGAAGGTGGGCCACTCGGCCAAGCGCTTGGCGCTTCCCGACATTGACCACCCATTCGCGGAAAATCGATGCATCAACCAGTGTCGTTCGCCAAAGATTTGCCGCCAGCCTGGGGTGGCGTTCGCAGAGCAGCCGTATAGCCGAGTGATCTATGAAGCCAACACTGCAAGCGCTCACCGTTCGAACGTCGCTATCCAACAGATCGAGGTGCAGGCTCAACAGATCGGGCATGTCGCCAGGCACATGATAAGCAGTGACCTGACGCTTCCCGTCTCCTGTTACCTTCGAGGTGCTGGCTAAGCCAGCCAGGACCATTATGCACCGGGACGGCTGGTCGCCTTCCCGAACCAAGTTCTGGTTTGCGCCAATCGCAACGATCCTTATTCTTACCGCGTCGAGAGCTTGACGCTCACCTGACGTGAGGGTGAAGGCACGATGGAACTTGGCGGTTAATGGGCTTTGATAAAGCATGTCGGCTCTCCGTTTGGGCGGGAGCGCTATGGTCTCTCAGTCACCCGCGGCCAGCAGAACGCGAATGATGCCCGACCTTATATCATAAACACCGGACCGACTTAACCTGTGATAAGTCTGGCACTGCTTCGGATGGTCCTTTCCTCCATCGGCAAACACAGGCTCAACAGGATTGGTGCTTACGAGGGAAGCGGCCCATCATCGGGCCTCGAGTTGCGCAGCTGCGGCAGCAGCTATAATAGATCGTTCTCAAATTCGAGGACTCACACCATGACCGTCAGCAACAATCCCGTGCCGGTCGCGGGTTTGGCGGACCTGATAGTCTCAGTGCACGCGTCGCTGTCTGGGATTGGCCATCGCGTGGCTGCCGCGACCGAAGAACCAGTGCCTGCGGTAAATCCGAAGAAGTCAGTATTTCCCGATTACATCATCTGTCTTGAAGATGGTAAGCGGTTCAAAACCCTTCGGCGACATCTGCGCGTGGATTTCGGTCTCACTCCTGACGCGTATCGAACAAAGTGGAACTTGCCATCCACTTATCCGATGGTCGCTCCCAACTATGCGGCCTCACGGTCTGCCATGGCGAAGTCGATCGGTCTGGGTAGGAAGGCACCGCAGCCCACGGCAACTGTAACGGGCAAGGCAAGGCCGGCGGCTAAGGCTAAAGCGTAGCTTCCGCGATCACACCATTACCACTGCGGCACCAATCGACGATGTATGCATCGCGGCGGACCTGTCCGCTCTTGGCCGGTGCCCACCCAGGTTCCCCAACCCATGGCGCCGGCCATTTGTGGCCCACACCTCAGTTTCGTATTGCTGCCCAAACTCTTCTTGTTGAAGACCGCTTACGACGTTACAATCCCGTTTGGCCTGATTGCTGGGAGGCAACGCCCTGGCTGATATCATTCCAATTCGCAAAGCACGCCCTTGTGTCGAAGTTGGCGAAGCCTGTGGCGAGTGGTTTGTTCGCGTGGTCGAGGAAGACCAGGAACTCACCCGATCATTCAAGCTCGAATCCTATGCTTTGGCCTTTGCAGAAGGCCAAAGGTCGCGTCTGCATCTCAACACGTTTTCCCGGCTGTAGAGTAGCGCGATGCAGATGTCCGCAGGGTTACTGGCGAATTTGGGCGATAGCATCGAAGCCATTGCCGCCCACATTGCGACCATGGAAACGCGACAACTGCACCAATTGCTCAAGTCGTTGCCATCGAGATCGGAAATCGCCAGCGCGGAAATGGTGATGGGCACCCTGGTCTATCGCGAGATTGAACTGCGCCGCCGGCGGGGGACGGGCGGCAACGTGTTGCCCTTTCCGGGTCTCGTGACTCCACCTATTCAGCAGTAGATAGCGGCGCCGGACCTGTAAAGGCCGCCGCAATTAAGCAACGGGCCTGAGGGCGGGGTAGCGTCTTGATGCCAAGAAACCCCGCCGCGCGCGCAACAGCGGGTTTTCGTAGTCACGGCTACATCCGAGGAATCGACCGCTTAAGGCAGAATTGCTTGGTTGTCGTCGCGTTTCCATACCATTAGATCAACTGTGCCAGATGAAGACGTAAAAAAACCCGTTGCCAATTACGGCAACGGGCTTGAGCTACCGGGTAGGGTCAGGAAGGCAATATGTAGACCCAACAACACGATGCGCCACGCCTCATGATCGAGGTCTTAACCGAACCGCGACAATTCTAACCATCTTGTCGACGTGTGAATAACTTTGCTGACTCCAGATCATCGGCAGGGAAGACGTGATTTGACCTTGGCGGAACAGCCGCTCACGATGAGACGGCTTGGGAAGGCGCGAGATGCAAGTATGCAAAGACATGATTGTGGTGCCGCCGATCGGCGCACAGTTCGAGACGCCTGAATTCCTCGCCGAGATCAGCGCCCTGCTTGATGAGGCCTATCCCGACTACGATTTCTTCACGATCACCACCATAAGCAAGTTTCGGGATGACAGCTTCGTGTTGATCCCGCTGCTCGGCAGCGTCGGTGGTGAAGGCTCCGTTTTAGCGGCTTACCCGGATATGACGGCAATGCAGGAGATGGGCAATCTCCTGTTCAAGCACATCATCGGCCATCACCATCGCGACATTAGGTGCCGCACGTGGCCCCAATCCGTTCCCGGACCTCCGTCTCACATCTGCCCTGGCGGCTAATCCTTTAGTGCATCCGCGCCGCTATCGTCGTCGCGATGACGTTGACGAAGGCGCTTCAGCAGATCGCGTGAGGCTTGGATCGCCCTGCGCGATTGATCCATGTTCTGGCGAAACGTGGCGCGTTCCTCCATGGACTTCTGCCACTTCAGCAAGGTGGCCGTAGTCGCAGTGGCCGCTTGAGCGATATCTATGGGCGTTGCAACCATCGCATCCTCCCAAAAAGGCAATGGTAAACGCAATCTTTATAAGCCCGACGAAACCCTTTCTTCAATCAAAAACGAACATACGGCACATGGCAAAATGGCTATTCGTCGGGCCGCTCGACGGCGGCTTCGTCGACCTCGGCTTCCATCTCGTCGTTGACGGTCTTGGTCTTTCCAAAACCAGCCATCGGCACACCGTCAAAACCCTGCAGCCACCCGTCGGCATGTTCCTGCCAATAATGGCACCTCACGCTCCTTGCCATCCTTGCGCGCTTGGGCGCCGTACATCCAGGCGTAGGTGGCGCGCTCCTGATCTTTCTTAGGCACGGCGATTTGTGTCATCCTCAGCGAACGCCGGCTTGCCCGCTTCACGCTCGACGCCGAGCAGATCGAACTCGTCGTTCGCAAAGCACTTGGCCTTCAGCCAGTTGGTCGACGGTATTTGCTGTCCTTGCGCTTCGACACCTTGCCTTCAAGTCCGGCCTTGTCGAGCAAGTGAAAGATGGTCTTGGCTTCCCCCCGGCAGAGGCTCGCTGAGCTGAATACGCCCGCCGGGCGCGATATAGCGCGGCCTCGGTCAGTCAGCCAAGCGGCATCGCGGTGCATGATAGCACCGAGAATCGCCGCGTACACGCTGCCGACTTCCTCTGCGCAGGATATGCCCAGCTTGTCCGCGCGGTCTTCCATCGCTTGCTCGGCCAGGTCGCTGATGCCAAGCGCGATTGTCTGCTGCGGATGGAAGGACGCTGACTGTAAAAGCCCGCCCAACCTTTCGGCGGGCGGGCTTCCACTGTCGGAACTAGAGAGTGTCATGTCGACAGCCCCGACAGGTCGGAAAGGGGTCGCTGGTTAGCGGCGCGAGATCAGCAGGCAGAGCCGGCGCAGGTCACGGTCATAGGTGTCTTCGTTGCTAAGCACTTCGACGCAGCGCTTCTTCATCCGAGTGACCTGGGCGTTCGACATATCGCCGACAACGCTAGCCAGATTCGGGTTGCTCGAAGCGGTCGGGTTGCTGGGGTTGGCGGCTGGATTGGTTCCAACGCCGACATTTACGTCGGTACCAACCCCGGTGACGACACCGACATTGGCGCTGCCGGTTCCGATGGAAGCAGTCGCTCCGCCAGTGTCGCCGACGGAGGCTGCGGCATTTGCCCCAGAACCGCCTAGGGACACGCTAGCCGTAGCGCCGCTGTTGCCGCCCACATTAGCGCTGGCGCCTCCGCTGCCGACGGATACCCCGCCGACGCCTCCGACACTAATTCCAGCTGCTGTCGCTGGCATGCAAAGAATTGCGAGAACAGATCCGGCAGTCAGACTGCCCCATAAGAATTTCAAAAATTCTTGCCATAGTACGCCTCCTTGTTGCCCTTCAAAGGATGGGACATTTTTGGGCATTTACGGACCCGATAGTGACGCACTAGAGTTTAAAAACAAGCTAACCGCCCGCGAAAGCTGCGTCTTGGGTCATTACTTGGTAATAGCAAGAGTCAGACATAATAAAATTTTACTTTGACTAGGACGTGATTCCTCTACTTGTCATTCAATATCCTTGCCTAAGCACCCCATCGTCAATAATATTGTGCGGTGCAACAAGATTCAGAGATGGACCATGCGACGATCAGTAAGCGGCTAATACCGCCGATCTGACATACAATGCTATATTAGCTCCTCTTGACGAACCCGACCGGCGGGCGGAATCAGAATCCCGTCAGCGCAACCCTACAAAAATCGCACTGGTCTGCCTGAAGCATCGCGACGATGGCCGACGATTTCTTTCGGAGATTTGAATGTCGCACAACGTGCTGCCCACCAGCCGACCGCCGCGCTGAGCTCCGCGCAGTCACCGGTCTTGGCTACGGCCGGATCTATGATGAAAGCCCTGAGCCGGAGCCATCCGGGGTCTACGCCTGCCGCCCCGTATTTATTGTCACAACAAGGGGAACAACGGCAGCTCGGCCGTGTTGGGCCAGTTAAGCAATATTGCAGGAGCACAACATGCATTTCGTCAAAGCGCTTTTGGCTGCGATCGCCATCGGTCTCATCAGCCCGGGGGCAATGGCTCAGACCGCGACGACGTCCCCGCAGGAATTTGTCAAAGCAGCTGCGAGTTCAGACATGTTCGAGATCCAGTCGAGTGAGTTGGCGCTGCGGAAATCGAAGACATCACGAGTGAAGGAATTCGCTCGCATGCTGATCAAGGACCACACGACTTCTTCCAAGCGGCTCATTGCGGCGGCAAAGAAGGACGACGTCGCAGTGGCGCCGGAGATGACAAGCAAGCATGCTGCCCAATTGGAAGCGTTGAGCAACGACAGCAGCGGGGCGTTCGATAACGCCTATATCGACGCCCAGGTGGCAGCGCACCAGGAAGCCCTGACGCTGATGACCTCCTATGCAGAAAACGGTCAGGCAAAACATCTGGCGGCTCATTCGAAAAAGACCGCGCCGGTGATCCGGCAGCATTTCAAACATGCCCAGCAACTGAGCAAGAGCGGTTCTCAGGGCTGAGTGGATCTGGCCACGACGTTGGTTCTTCGCGGCGCTGTGGAGTCTGTGGCCAACACTGCCTCCGCCCTCAGGGACGCTGCAACCTTTAAGCGGTGGTCGATGCAGGAACTCTAAAGGTGCGTCGCTCAGGTAGTCCGGCGTGCAAGCACCAGCGTCGTCGAAGTTGCCAAACGAACAGGAGACCTGACATGCCAAAGCAAAACGAGACCTCGCATTCGAGACGAAGTGACTTCGCCAATGATGAATCCATTCGCCCGGAGGATGCCGCCGTGTTGGACAGCCCCGTGGGCCACGAAGACAGGCACGGCGCGGAGCCAGGTTTCGTGGGAGCCGACGATGTCGACCAGCCGCTCGGCGCAAGGCCCCGCAGCGAAATTACCGGTCGTCATGATGAAGGGGCAGGCGCCAATGAGACGATGGACGGCTTAAGCGAAACCGAGGAACTGACCCGCAGCTACGCCGAGGACATACCAACCGGTGACAATGATGAGGACGAGGAAGACATCCCTGTCTTCGAAAGAGGCCGAAGCAACACCGACCTCTGAGCGGCGCCAAGTTTGAACCCACGGTGAGGAACATGACAATGAGCACATTCGGACTTCGGATTGTGTCTTTGGGGCTCGGGCTTTTTTTGGGACTGGGGGCCTCTCTGATTTTGGGCGCTCAGGCCTCTGCGCAGACCAGTCAGCCGGCTCAACAATCCAGCGACTCATCGCAAACAGGCAAGCACGATCGTCTGCCGGCGCAAGGATCGTCGCCGACCGCCAAGGATGATGTCGGCGTTGACGTCTCGCTCGGCCGGCCGGAGGTGAAGCAACAGGTTGCAAGGCACCTGGGGGTGGCTGAGACCGAGGTACCACTGGCGGTTCATGTGCCGATCGCGCTCGCTTCGCAAGTCTGCCGGCAAGAGGTATTTGCCGCCCGCGCCAATGTAAACCGAAGCTGCACCGCGACGAAGTTCATTCCGGAAATCGCCGAGGCGGCACGCAACCATCCACAAACCTCCGCGGTACCGGAGCAGTAGCATCGAAATGTCCGAACCCGGCGCGACGGTCGCGCCATGCTTACCCTAGGATAGCGCTCCAACCCGGCGTAAATCAGCCCCACCGCCGTCTGTTGGCGGCATGCATGATGGCGTTCGCCGCCGTCTCTTAACCAATGTGAATGCTGTCGCTCCGCAGCCACGCTACGAGATCCTGTCCGAAGCGGAGGCAGGCAGATGCCACTGGAGTGCCTGATCGATCAATATGTGAGCAGCCGCAAGCGGCGGGGTCTTTTGTCGACACGGCATGCTCTCGAGGCGTTGAAAGAGGCCCTTCCGGCGCTGTCGATCGGCGAAAGCCATCTTGTCAATATGATCGCCGAGCGAGCGCTCGCCTTTGGCCTCGCCATCCACTTCGATCATTCCGGCGAGAATCCCGGGTAAGACATCCACGAGAGCGTCTGCTGATGCCACAGGACGAGGAACTCGGTGTCGCGAAGTTCCATCTTCATTGCCTGGCGGTCGGGCAAATCATTCCGAGGCTGCTCCCGTCCGTGTTCTGGGCGGGTGGTGAAGGTCGCCGACGCGATGCCACGGCGTGCGCCGACCTCACCCCGGCATTCGACAACCCTCCAGCTTTCGCCAGTTGGAGCTTTCGTCTACTTGCAGCAGCCCTAGCGAGGCTCGATCAGCCTCCGCGTTCGGCGGTTTCGGAAGTTTTGCTCCAGCGGGCGGTTCGGGCCGACGAATTGAGGTTGAAGGAGAAGATGATGACGGACAACAAAAGCGAGCGTGATTTTGGCGACAGGAACCGGGTCTCGTCCAACGAACGCAACGAACACTTCCATTTTGCCCAGCAGAACGGCATAACGCCTGAGCAGGCGATGGAGCTCATCATAGCCGCCGGGAATGACCGCGCCTCGTTGCGGCTGCGAAGGAATTGAAGTCAGTTTCCCGGGGCGGCTCGCTTACGGCATGTCGACCTTGAGCCGTGGTGAGAATTTGAGTGTATCGTCATGCTGACGCACACGCGGGCAGGTCGAGCGTGAAAGTGACAATTGTACCCTGCCCAACATGCGGCAAGCACTGGAGGTTCGAGGCTGCGCAGATCTCCTATCGTGACCCCGAACCATAATCCACTCCAACCCGAGTCCTGGACGCACGGCGCAGCAACGAGCCTACTTCCTGCCGTCGTTCAATAATAATCCCGCGCCGCAGTCAGCCAGCGAGATCACCGTCGTCTGCCGGACGCGTGTCGGCTTCCAAACTGACAAACGCACCGCCTTTGTAGCGACGCTTTCCAGCCACGATCACCTGCGCAGCTTTGCCGCGCTCGCTGCGCACCAATAATTTCCATCTCCTTCCCTCAAACTGATCTTGCGCAGGCGGTCGTTTTCCCGCTGGCAGGCGCTGTCCTTCCGCTTCGATCGCGGTAGCGCCCAGTATCAACGCTGGCGGATCAAACCGCACAATCAGCACCTCAAAGCTGATCAGCAGAAGCAGCAGTGAATCAGGATCTTGTCGATCAGGGTCCAAAGGGGCCGAGCACATATGTCTGGGCACGGTGACCGTGGCATAGCCGGCGCTGCAATGACGGCGTCGGCGCCCGGAGCCGGAAAGCCCAACTAAGAAAATCGTCGGCGGTGCCGATCTCGAAGAAATTCTAGCCCGGCACGGTGAACAGGCTGGGGGCCGCATTGCGATATAGGGTTCAGCACAGCTCCGGCGGCACCGAGTTGATCGACCCACTCCCGCTCGACGGCCCCGGCTACGTCCATGGTCAGCACGCGCAGCATGGTCAGCTGGCGCTTCATCGCGCGCAGATCGCGACGGTCGGCCTCTTTCGGCTCATGAAAACGTCACTCTGTGTTTGCTAGACGCGGTGCTGGATCGGTTACCACGCGTCAGATCTGGATCACCACGTTGCCGGCCTCGATTCTCACCGGATAGATCGCGAGATTGACGCAGACCGGCGCGCCCTGGCCTGGCCGGTGTTGTAATTGAAGCGGCCATTGTGCTTCGGGCATCGATGACGTCGCCGATCACCAGCTTTCGGCTAGATGCGCCTTCTCATGCGTCCAATATCCGTCGGTGGCGAAGAACTCGTCATCGGGCGAGCGGCAAACCGGGAGGATCGAAGCAGATGACATCCTCTTTGGAGATGTCGTCCACCGCGCACGCTTCGATCCAGTCAGCAATCTCCGGCTCCGGCAAAATTCGCTGTCGCTATTCAGCGGCCGCCGACATATCCACCTGGTGAAATTCGCCGCGATAGGGTCTGGCTGTCGGCGGCAATTTCCGCTTAAGATAGAAATCCTCATATTTCAGCTGTCGAAGCAGCACCGGCCAGACCTCGCGATAGGCATGCCACATCGACGGGTTCGCCACCGGCAGGTCGTGCTTGATCAGCTCGTGCAGTCTTGGCAGCGCATGATAGGGCACCATCGGGAACATATGGTGTTCGACGTGATAATTCATGTTCCAGTAGATGAAGCGGCTGACCGGGTTCATGTAGACGGTGCGCGTGTTCAGCCGGTGGTCGACGACATTGTCGGCCAGGCCGATATGCTGCAGCAACCCTGTCAGCACCATGTGCCAGCTGCCATAGAGGCGCGGCAGGCCGATCAGCACCAGCGGCAGCAGCGACCACGTGAACAACGCCAGCCCGACTGTCGCCGCATAGATGGCGACATGCCAGCGCGCAGCGATCACCGCCTTGTGCTGCTCCATCTCGGGGATATAGCTCTTCTCTTCATCGGACAGCTTGCCGAACGCCTGGCGCACCAGCGTCGGCAGCGAATAGCGGAAATCGAGAATACCGGTGAAGGCGAGCGCCGCCCGCAGCAGATCTGGGGGGCGCATGACGGCGATTTCGGCATCGCGGCCGACGATGATGGTATCGGTGTGATGGCGGGCATGGCTCCAGCGCCATTGCACTGGGTTGCGCATCAGCATGAAGCTTGAGATCTGGTAAACGACATCGTTCATCCAGCGCGTCCGGAACGCGGTGCCGTGGCCGCATTCGTGCCAGCGCGAGTCGCTCGACGAGCCGTAAAGCACGCCATAGACGAACAGGAACGGTACCACCCACCACGTGCCCCAGAACCATACGATGCCGGCGGCCGACACCAGGATCGCCGCGACCCAGATGATCGTGTCGCGGATCGCCGGCCCGTCGGAGCGTTGCATCAACTCCTTGATCGCCTTGCGCGGGACATCGGTGTGATACCATTCGGCCGAAGCCAATCCGGTCTCGATGGCGCGCTTGGTGCTTTCACCGACCAGGCTGTAGTCGCGCTTCCTGCTTGCCGTCATCGTCATCTCCGTTTCCCGCCTGCGCTCCGCAAGGGCCGCCTGGGGTCGGCCGGGCCGCGCCTGCTTCCGTATTCCGGCGCACTTCCCGCCCGCCGCGGCAACCGATCGTGTGTTTCAAGCCGGTCACGCCTGCAGTCTCGCAAAAGCGCCCGACGGCGCAGGGTAATCCTGTTGCGGCTGCCGGGCGATCGACCCTATCCTCGCTTCCGCTTGGGCGATCTGACCGGCACCGTCGAGCACCCGGAACACGGCGTCATAGGAGCGGCTTTCGCCATGGTCCAGCCAGATCATCTCGCCCCGTTCGCGCGCGGCGAGATTGCCGAGAACATGATGCGTCGAGGGTTCGATTCCCAACGCATATAGGCCTGCCTGGAAGTTCTGCCACTGATAGGTGCAGGGCAGCTGATCCTTGCGGGTAACGACCTCGAAGCCGAGGCCCAGGTGGTCATTGACGACGGCCACCGGCACCTCGCCCGCCGCATCGGCGCCAAGCTCGTGCTCCCAGACCTGCTCGCTGAATCCCAGCTGCGGCGCCGGCACGGTTCGGTAGCCGACTTTCTGCGCCTCGTAGCGTTCGCCGGCGTGCGCCGCCCAGACGACATCCCGGATCGGCGCCAGGTAACGCGAACCCTCGTCGAGCAGGGGATGGCTGACATTGACGTGATAGAAATACATGTGCGGCGTGCGGCTGAAACCGTGATTGACGACGCGGTCCGACAGCCGGATCTCGGTGCCGCCGACATCGGCCTCGATGCGGCGCAGCAACTGGAGATCCTCGCCGAACACGGTTGCCTGCTGGACGATGCCTTCCGCCCACAGCACGCAGCGGTCGCCGTCCCAGGCCTCGCCGTAGCCGGTCAGCCGCGCCGGCACGGTGCCGATGCGGCCATGCAGCGAGTGCAATACCCGCTTGCGCCCGGGATAATTGTAGCTTTCGGCCGGCACGTCTTGCCGGCCCAGTATATGATCGAGGCCGCAGGTGACGAGCAGCCCCGAGAACGACCGGCCAAAGGCGAAACCGTCCTCCCCTTCATGCTCGTGCAGTCCGGGGTGGCGAAAGCCGCTCGGCGAATGCCAGCCGATCGCCTGGCCCCGGAAGTCGCAATCGGCGATATCAAGCGCCCGGTCGACCAGCGCCGTGAAGCGCAGGCCGGAGCCGGTGCGGAACTCGAGCATCCGGATGCCGCGCTCCACGCCGTCGCCGAGCGTCATAAGCCGCACACCGGCAAACTGCGACAGCATGCCGGACCGCTCGGCCACCTGCCTTCGCGACAGCGTCTTGCCGTAAAGCTCTACCATGCGACGTCCTTCACTTTGCCCTCGCCTCCTTGAGCAAGGCCGACATGTCGGCGCCGGTGATGATGCTTTCCACCGTCAACAGGTCGGTGTCGGCGACCGTCTGTTCCGCGACGATTTCGCCGCGGCGCATGACGATGATGCGGTCGGCGACCTGGAACACGTGGTGGATGTTGTGGGTGATGAGCAGCACCGAGTGGCCGGCGTCGCGCACCTCCTTGACGAAGCGCAGCACGCCGTGGGTTTCCTCGACGCCAAGATTGTTGGTCGGCTCGTCGAGTATGATCACCTTGGCGGCGAACTGCATGGCGCGCGAGATCGCGATCGATTGCCGCTCACCGCCCGAGAGCGTGCTAACCAGTGCATCGGCATCGAGCTTTTTCGAAATGCCGACCCGCTTCAGCAGCGCCGAGGCGGCGTTGCGAAGCTTGGCGAGGTCGAGGGGCGCGAACACGCCGAGCCAGCCGAAATTGACCGGCTCCCGACCCAAGAAAAGATTGCGCGCGATGCTGAGGTCCGGCGCGAGCGATGTGTCCTGATGGATAGTCTCGATGCCGAGGTCCATCGCGTCGCGCGTCGAGCGGATCGACGCCTTCTCGCCGCGCACGAAGATGTCGCCGTGGTCGGCCGGGAAGACGCCGGAGATCGCTTTGATCAGCGTCGACTTGCCGGCGCCATTGTCGCCAAGCAGGGCAACCACCTCGCCTTCGTTGAGGGTGAACGAGGCGTTCTTCAGCGCACGCACGTTGCCGAAGGACTTTTGCAGGTCTTGCAGACGCAGCACTTCCATCCTCAGCTCCTTGCGGCGTTCTTCTGCAGCAAAGCGTGCAGGATGAGCATGGCGAGGATGATGACGCCGACGAAGATGTTGTATGCCAAGCCCGGCACACCGATCAGCACGATGCCGTTGCGGATGGCGCGCAGCATCAGCGCGCCGACGATGGTGCCGAGGATGGTGCCGCGCCCGCCGGTGAGCGCCGTGCCGCCGACCACCACCATGGCGATCACTTCGAGTTCGTAGCCGGTGCCGGCCACCGGCGAGGCGGCCGAAATCCGGAACGCGCTGATCATGCCGGCCAGCCCGGCCACCACCGAGGTCAGGATGAACAGCCAGATCTTGACCGCGTCGGCCGGCACGCCGCGCGCCACCGCTGCGTTGCGGTTGCTGCCGATCGCGCTGATCCAGTTGCCGAGCTTGGCGTAGCGCAGGATGTAAATCGCCAGCAGCGACAGGCCGATGAACCACCAGAGCGAGGTGTAGAACCGGAACGAGCCTACATTGAAGCTGCCGGCAAGCAGCGTGACGAAGAAGCCGGGCTGGTCCCACGACTTCAGGGGGAATCCCTGCGTGATGTAGAGCGCCGCGCCGCGCACGACGAGCAGCATCGACAGCGTGACCAGGAACGAGGAAATGCCGATCTTGGTGACGATCAGCCCGTTGATGGCGCCGATCGCGATGCACAGCACAAGCCCGGCCAGGAGGGCGACGCCGATGTCGATACCGCCATTCTGCACCAGCAGCATCACCACGACGGGCGCAAGGCCGAACACGGCGCCGACCGACAGATCGAACTCGCCCGCCGTCAGCAGCAGCGTCATGCCGAGAGCGATGATGCCGAGCTCGGGCAGGAACGCCATCATGTTGGATATGTTGAGCGGCGACAGGAAGTTGCCGTCGGCGATGGCGAATACCACGAGCAGCACGATGAGGATGATGAGCGAGGAGAATTGCGGCGAACGCAGCAGCGCAGACCTGCCCTTCGCTCGCTGCGTGTCGTCGTCTGCTGTGATTGCCATATCTGTCAGGACCATGCGTTTCGTCCGGCGCCCGCCATTTCGGGGCGGGCGCCGATTGTCGTCACTTGTTGTAGAGTTTCAGGATCGGCTCGACGCTCGAGGCGTCGTAGAGGCTGAATGTGTGAATGTCGTAGCCGATCGGCTCGCCAGAGGCCGCAAGCCCGAGCAGCGCCACCGGCATGAAGCCCTGCGCCGACGGGTACTGCCAGGCCGCAGCATTGACGAAGCCGGACTTGACCGCCTCGGCCGTCTCCTTTGAGTTGCCCCAGCCGACGACCGGGACCTTGCCGGCCGACACACCGGCCCCGTCGAAGACGCGTTTGATGCTTGCTGCCACGGAATCGCCGAGTGCAATGATTGCCGGCGGATTGTTGGCGACCATGTAGTCGGTCATCTTGGCGATGATGCCGGCCGGGTCGGTGCCGCAATCGACCACGTCGTACTTGATGCCGAGCGGATCGAAGACGCTGGCGATGCCCTCGGTCTCCAGCTGCTGGTAGCTGGCGCCCGGCACTTCGACCGGCAGGAACACCTTGTCGCCCTGCTTCACCATCTTGTGGTCGACGAGATACTTGGCCCAGATGACGCCCGCTTCCCTGAGGTCGGCCCCGACATAGGCCTGCCGCCCGGTCGCCGGATCGTCGGTGTTGAAGAACACGATCGGTATGCCGGCGGCCTTGGCGGCCTTCACCTCCTCCGTCCACAGGCCGGGCTGAGCCGAGGTGGTGGCGATGCCGTCCGGCTTGGCGGCGAGCGCCGAGTTGAAAGCCTCCTTCTGCGCCGCCATGTCGCCGCCGCTGAACGAGATCTTGCAGGTCACCTTGAGCTGGTCGCAGGCCTTGGTCGCGCCGGCATTCCAGTCGATCCAGAACGCGTCCGAAGGGCCACCATGCGACAGCAGATAGAAGGTCTTCTGGCCGTCCTGCGCGAATGCCGGCAGGCTCAAGGAGACCCCGGCCACCAGCGTTGCCGCGGCAGCCACTTTCAATGCGAATTTCAACATTCATTCCTCCCTTGGTTGGAGTTGCGCCGCCATGCGCCGGCGGCGCAACCGGCGCTCACAGGCCGTTGGCGCGGAACTTCCCGTCGAGGAATTTCTTCGCGCGCGGCACGTCGTCTTCCGAGAGATGCTCGATGATGACCGGGATGTTTGGGTGCTTTTCCGCCAGCCGCTGCAGATAGAGATCGTAATTCAGCGATCCCAGCCCGGGCGCCGGCAGCTCGATCTCGCCGACGCCGCGGAAGGTGTGGCTCTCCATCGCATCCTCGTCGCCGATGTCGGCATGCTTTTCCGACTTGTCGCTGCCCGAACGCTTGACGTCCTTGGCATGCGCGATCTTGATCTTGTCGGTCAGCGTATCGAACACCTGGTTCAGGATCTGGTCCATCCTGTCGATGTTGTGGGTTTCGAAATAGTTGGTCGGATCCATCAGCAGGCCGAGGCCGGGATGGTCGACGTGGGCGAACATCTTCACCGTCTCCTCGACCGAGCCAACGACGTTGTTGACGTAGGTCTCGAGGAGGAAGACCGCGCCATGGTCATAGGCGGTCTGGGCAAGCTCGGCGATCACCTTGCGGCATTCCTCGAATCCTTCCTCGGTCTTGTTCTTCGGGTGATGCACCCAGTCGGATTCGGTGTTGTAGGTACCGGTCTCGGAGATCACGTAGGGCGAGCCGAAGCTGCGGGCGTTGCGGAGGATCTCCTTGAGATAGCCGACGCGCTTGTCGCGCTCGGATTTGTCGGGATGGATGATGTTGGTGTAGCCCGACACGCAGCAGATCGGCAGGTTGTTGTCGCGGAAGACGTCGCGCACCTGCTTGGCCTTTTCCTCAGTGATCTGCCCGGCCGACAGATCGATATCCCTAAAATGCAGGTCGAGCTGCACCGTGTTGAAACCGAGCCCGCGGATCTTCTTTGCCGTCTCTTCGAGGCCGTACGGGAAATAGCCCGTGAAAATACCTGCCTGCATCATGATGTGAATTCCTCCCTGTAAGCGATTCAGTTGGCTGATTTTATCGAGATTTCGGAAAGCTTGACGGTGCGGCCCTCGTGGATCGAGCGATAGCCGGCCTCGACCAGTGCCATTGTCTTGACGTTGTCGGCGACGGAGAGCGCCGGCGGCGCGCCTGTCTTCACCGCATGCTGCAATTGCTCCATCACGCCGATGAAGGCATGCGGGAACCACATCGTGTCCCAGCTCGGGCTGACCCATTCGCCGCCGGTCGTCTCGGTCGACGCGTAGGTCAGCGTCGAGGCAGCGCCTTTCGGCCAGCCGATCGTGCCTTTGGCGACACCCTTGGTGCCGTCGACGCGCCAGTTGATGTGCTGGTCGTCCAGATAGCCCTCCTGGCGCGGTCCGGACCAGACATCCTCCAGCGACACGGCGAGCACGCCGGAGGGAAAGCGCAGCGTCGAGACGGTGATGCCGTCGCTATGCTCGAATGTCGTGCGCGGGTCCTTGCGTGTCAGCGTGGTGATTTCCGAGGGATCGCCGAACAGGAAGCGCAGCACGTCGAGATGGTGCACGCTCATATTGGCGAGCGTCAGCCGGTCGTAATCCTGAAGGAAAGTCTGCCAGTGCGGGATGGCATGCATGTCGATCTGCGCGAAGACGATGTCGCCCAGCGCGCCGCTGTCGATGATCTGCTTCAGAACGCGCATCGACTGGTCGTAGCGCATGTTCTGGTTGACCGAGAGGATCTTGCCGGACTTTGATGCTTCGTCGCGCAGCTTCACGGCTTCATCGACCGACAGCGCCAGTGGCTTCTGCGCCAGGATCGCCTTGATGTGAGGCTGCTTCAGCGCATGGCGGATCAGCGCCGGCTGCTGGTCGGGCGGAAAGGCAAGGTCGACGATCTCGACCTCAGAATCCTCGATCAGCTGTTCCGGCGTGTCGTGCACGGTCGGGATGTCCCAACGCGTGGCGACCTTCTGCGCATTGGAACGGGTCCGCGAGGCGATCGCCATCACGTTGAACCCCGCTTCGCGATAGGCTGCCAGATGGCACTCGGCCATGATCATGCCGGCGCCGATGCAGCCGATACGGTATTCTTTCGTGCGGACCTTCACGTCCGGCTCGAAGCCTTCGCTCGCCATGTCTTCCTCCCGCAATTCTGTTTTCGCAGCCGCGATCATCTCGCCAACGCGCCTCCGTCCTGCCCGAAATAATGCACCCGGGCCGGCTCGCAGGATATCGCTACCGCCGCATCCGGCCTGATGTCGGGCTGGCCGCGCAGCAGCGCCTTCAGCCGCGCCTCTCCGGCGGCGAGCGTTACCACCGTGTAGCCGCCAAGCGGCTCGACCTCGAACACGCGTGCCGGGCGGCCAACGCCCCCGTCGACCCAGGGCCGGACCTTGATGTCCTCCGGCCTCAGCCCGATTTCGATCGCGTCGGCCGGAGCAGCGCGATCGTCGATGCTGACCGCGCCTTCGGCGGCCTCGATGCCACCGTCGCCGCGCACGGATTTGAGGATGTTCATGACAGGCGAACCAAGCAGTCGCGCCACATAGGTGTTCGCCGGGCGGTCGTAGATCTCGGACGGGGCGCCGATCTGCCGGATCCTGCCATTCTCCAGAATGGCGATGCGGTCGGCGATCGACATCGCCTCTTCCTGGTCATGGGTGACGTAGATCAGCGTCTTGCCGAGTTCGCGCTGGATGCGCTTGAGCTCGACGCGCGTTTCCTCGCGCAGCCGCGCATCGAGCGCAGAGATCGGGTCGTCCATCAGATAGGCGTTCGGGTCGCGCACCAGGGCGCGGGCTATGGCCACGCGCTGCCGCTCGCCACCGGAAAGCTGCGCCGGCGGCTTGTGCAGGATATGGCCGATGTGGAGCTTGGCGGCCACGTCGGCGACACGCTTCTCGATCTGGGCCTCGGCGACCTTGCGCTCGACCAGCGGGAAACGCACATTTTCGCGCGCGCTCATATGGGGGAACAGCGCCAGGTTCTGGAACACCATGGCGACATTGCGCTCGGCCGGCGAGACGGTGTTGACCGGTTTGCCGCCGATCAGGATCTCTCCGGCGTCAGGCGTCTCCAGCCCGAGCACCAGGCGCAGGATTGTCGATTTGCCCGACAGCGGCGGCCCGAAGAAGCAGAAGAATTCGTTGTCATTGACGGTGAACGACGCGTCGTCGACGGCGAGCGTCGTGCCGTAACGCTTGCTGACATTGCGAAAGACGATATCGGCCATGTCAACCTGCCTTCATCGCAATGCCGCTGCGGGCATCGAAGACACGCACGGACGATGCCACGGGGGCGACGACGGCAAGCTCGCCGATCGACAGTCCGACAGCATTGTCGAACACCGCCTTCACGGCGGTCTCGCCATCGCCGAGATGGACGATGGTCCTCGCGCCGATCCGCTCGACGAAGCTCACCGGCATGGCGAGGCCCTGCCCGCTCTGCACCAGCGACACCTGTTCGGGCCGGAAGCCGTAAAGCACCTCAGAGCGCGATCCGCGCAAGGTGGCGGCCAGCGCATCCGGCAGCGTCGGCGTGACCCCCAGTGGCCCGAGATCGACCACCAGGCCCAGGTCGCTCTCCGCCGGCCTTCCCTTCAGCAGGTTCATGCCCGGAGCGCCGATGAAGCGGGCGACGAAGACATTGGCTGGATTGTTGTAGACTTCCAGCGGCGTTCCCACCTGCTGCAGCACGCCGTGATCCATGACGGCAATGCGGTCGGCCATGGTCATGGCCTCGAGCTGGTCATGGGTGACGTAGACCATCGTCTGCCTGAACTGGCGCTGCAGCTGCTTGAGCTCGGTCCGCATTACCGCCCGGAAGGCGGCGTCGACATTGGACAGCGGCTCGTCGAGCAGGAAGATGGCCGGCTCCATGATCGCCGAGCGTCCGATTGCCACCCGCTGCAGGATGTTGACCGAGAGCCGGTCGGCCTTGCGGTCGAGCAGCGGCGTCAACTGCAGCAGCTCGGCGGTGGCGCCGACGCGGCGGTCGATCTCAGCTTTCGCCGCACCACGCATCCGCGGCCCATAGGCAAGGTTCTGGCGCACCGTCATATGGGTGAAGATGGCATAGTTCTGGAAAACGAAGCCGACGCCGCGGCGGCCCATGGGCACGCCGGCCATGTCGCGCTCGCCAAACAGGATCTTGCCGCTGGTCGGCTCCTCCATGCCGGCTATCATGTTCATCGTTGTCGACTTGCCGCAGCCCGAAGGCCCGAGCAGCGCCATGAACTCGCCATCGGCGATGTCGAGGTCCATGGTCTTCAGCGCCGTGAACTCGCCAAAGGTCTTGACCAGGTTGCGCAGCTGGATCGCACTCATGCCGGCACCAGCCTTGCGCGCGCCATGCGCTTCATGGCGAATACGGCAACGATCGAAAGCACGACCAGGATGGCCAGTGCGATCGCCGCCACATAGCCCCAGATCAGGTCCTGCGTCGTGACCTTGTAGATGTAGACGGAGATCGTCTCCGTGGCGACGCCGGGGCCGCCGCCGGTCATGATGTAGAGCGTGTCGAAGATCTTGAAGTTCTCGATGACACGGATCGCCAGCGCGATGATGATGATCGTCTTCATCTTCGGCAGCACGATGGTGACGAAGCGCTGCCACGGATTGGCGCCGAGCAGGGTCGCCGCCTTGATCTGGTCCTGCGGCACGCCGACCAGGCCGGCAAGCAGAATCAGGAACATCAGCGGCGTCCATTGCCAGATATCGGCGATGATCACCGCGATCAGCGCCAGTGTGGGGTCAGACAGCCAGGCGATGGTGACGCGGGAACCGCTGAGTGCCGACAGGATGTCGTTCAGCGGCCCGCCCGACTGGAACAGCATGAAGAACATGTAGCCGGCCACCGCTGGAACCACCATCATCGGCATCAGCAGGATCGAATAGAAGATCCGCTTGCCCGGAAAATCGTCCGCGAACAGCGTCGCCAATGCCAGGCCAAGCAGGAATTCGACGGGCACGCACACGACCATGACGATGGCCGTGCGCCTCAGCGCGCTCCAGAAGCGCGCATCGGCGGCAAGGTCGGTGTAGTTGGCGAAGCTGTTCCACATCTCCCATGCGTTCCACCAGCCGAGGCCGGAGAGCGGCGACCAGTCGGTGACGCTGATGTAGAGCTGCATCAGCAGCGGGAAGACGGAGATGAAGAGCACCAAAACCTGCGCCGGCAGCGTCAGCCGGAATCCCAGCCGCGCTCCCTCGTCCCGCAGCGCGGGCTTGCCAAGCGCGGCCTTTGCGTCCTTCGAGACAGTCACGGTCACCGCGCTCATTGCTTGAGCGCGCCGAACGTCAGGCCGCGCACCAGATGGCGCTGGATGGCAATGCCCATGATGACCGGCGGCACCGCGGCGATAAGACCGAGCGCGGCCTTGGCGCCATAGAGTTGACCGGTCATCGAGGAGGACAGCGAGGCCATGTAGACGGGGATCGTCACCCATTCGCGCGTCGTCAGGAGCAGCGCGATCAGATAGTCCGACCAGTTGAGGATGAAGACGAAGAGGGCGGCGCTGGCCAGCGGTGCGCGCATCATCGGCAGCGTGATGCGGGTGAAGACGCGCAGCCACGAACAACCTTCGACAAGCGCCGCTTCCTCGATCTCGCGCGGCATGTCGTCGAAGAAGGTCTTCATGAGCCAGAAAGCGAATGGCAGGGTGACGATGCCGTAGATCAGCGCCAGGCCAAACCAGCTGTCGGTGAAGTTCAGGAAGGCCCACATGATCATGACCGGGATCATCACCGCCATTGGCGGAAACAGCCTGAGCTGGATCAGCGCCAGCGGCAGGTTCTGGCCCGAGCCGAAACGCGACAGCCCGTAGGCCGCAGCCGTGCCCGCCGACATCGCGATCGCCGTGCCGAACACCGCCGACAGCAGCGACGACAGGATCGGCTTCAGCGCGGTGCGGTCGAGCGCCACGATCAGATTGTTGTTGGATTCACCGAAGACGAACTGGAAATTGCCGAGCGTCGGGTTCTTCGGCCACCATGTCAGGTCGGCGCCGGTCGCCGACCATTCGGCGATCGGCTTGAAGGCCATCGACACCATCCACAGGATCGGCACCAGCGTCACCGCCATCGCCGCGAAGATCGCGGCGTAGCGGAATATCTCGAAGGGGACGGAACGCTTCATCTGGCTGCTTTGCTGGTGGCGTTGACTGCGGCGGGGAGGAACAGATGCTCTTCCCCTCCAGCGCTGATCCAGGGAGACGGATCAGCTGATCGGGTCGAGAACAGTCGGCCAGGCCTCCTTGTTCGTCCTGATGGCTTCGAGCAATTTGTCCTCGCCGATGCGGCGGGCGATCTTCTTCCACTCCGCTTCCGTGTCGGCCATCGCCTGTTCCGCTGTCTTGGCTTTGGTCAGCGACGCCATCAGGTTTTCGTCCAATGCGTTGTGGAAGGCGGTGGCGCCGGGATAGTTGATCGTCGGCACCGTGCGGGCGACGGTCTCGCGCACCACGTCGATGTGGTAGGCGTGGTAGGTCTGGCGCACCAGCGGATCGGAGAAATCCGAGAGCCGGAACGGATCGAGATAGCCGCCCGGATTGGCGCTCATCCAGGCATAGATGCGGGCGGAGCCCAGCCACTGCAGCAAGAGGTAGGCGACCTCCTGGTTTTTCGACTGAGACGAGACCATGCCGGTCAGCGAGAACCACAGCACGGAACGGCTGATCAGCTTGCCGTCGACTTCGCGGCCGGGCGGCAGCATCGAGCCGATCTTGCCGGTGACGGCAGAATCCTTGTTGCCGGCATTGTCGAGGAATTTCGGCAGGTTCGAGAAGGCGCAGGTCATCGCCGCGCCGCCCTTGGCGAAATTTCCATACTGCTCCGGCCAGCCCCAGGAGATCGCGTCCGGCGAGTGATGAACCAGCGAGCCGACATATTCGTTGGTGGCGGCAATGCCGTGCTCGGAATTGATCAGCGGCTTGCCGTCGTCGCCGAACAGGAACTGGTTGGGCGATGCCATCGAGACATAGCGCTGATACCAGTTGGTGTAGCCCCAGCCCTGGTTGCGCAGGTCGGTGGAGCCGAACAGGCCCTTGTCGGGCCGCTGGAAGAAGCCCGCGATGTCACTGTGCTGCTTCCAGGTCTTCGGCGGCGCCAGATCGTAGCCGAATTTGTCCTTGAACGCCTTCTGCTCGGCGGCGTCGCCGAACAGGTCGCTGCGGTAGACCCAGGTCTGGAAGTCGCCGTCCAACGACACGCCATAGTTGGACCCGCGATATTTGTTGAGCAGCGACACGCCCTTGGCGCCGTCGACATAGCCGGTCTTGGGATCGTCCCATTCGGGCTTGTACTGGGCGACGAAGTCGTCGAGCTTGGCGATGCCGCCGGTCTCGGCGAGGTCGCCTAGCCGGTTCCATTCCGTCGAGTAGATGTCATAGGCCCCACCCTTGGTGGAGATGTCCTGCATCGTCTTGGTGAATTCCTGGCCGTTCGGCAGGCCGACGATCTCGATCTGGATGCCGGTTTCCTTTTCCCACAGCTCCTTGATCGACGGCGCACCCGCAGGGAAAGGCTGTGTGAGTTGGCCAATCGAGCCATCCGACAGGCCAAGTACGATCTTGGCCGGTGCCTTGCCAGCTCCCTTCAAGGCCTTGGCCGCCTCAACGGCACGGCCTTCCGGCGTGTCGGCGCCATATTGATAGCGCTCGGCGCCCTCGAAACCGGTGGGGCCGCCGACCATGCCTGGCGCCAGCGCGTCGGCCGCAAGGGCACGGCCGGGACGGATGAATTGCGGGGCGATACCTGCCGCGGCTACGAACACCGCCGCCTTTCCTCCGGACGCCAGCAATCGGCGTCGCGATATGCGGATCAGATCAGACATTGGAATTCCTCCCTCAGGGCCAATGTTTCCTCCACGAGCCCATTGAGGGATATTGACGGCAGCACCGGAAGGCTGTCAACATCATAAATACTCAAAATACATCGTAACACCGCAACCGCGGAGAAAATACGTCATGCAAAGGTCGACACACGGGCTCAATGCCTCGATGATGGGAAATCTGCCTATCTGGCACGCGACTATCACGCCGGGCGACGCGATTTAGCCCAACCTCCTTGCGCATCGGCTAAGGCTCGATACATCATTTCCCATCAGAATCGCTGATGGCTGGCAGCTGTGGCCGTCGGACGGGCTAGCGGCATTGTGCGATCTGACGCATTGAGGAGATGAAGACGGTGCGTTCCACCTTGACTGACATAGCCCGGGAAGCCGGCGTTTCCGCCGCCACCGTCGACCGCGTGCTGAACAACAGGCCCGGTGTGCGGGCGCGCACGCGTGAGATAGTGCTCGAAATGGCGCATCGCCTCGGCTACATCGCGGAGGGCCCGAACGGAGCGCCGCCCAGGCCCTCACCTGGAGAGGTCATCCGTCTCGACTTCGCTCTGCCGGCCGGCACCAATTCCTTCATCAAGATGCTGCATCGACACATCGAGGCGCAGGCCCTAGCGCGCCCCGATCTCGACGTCCACATCGCCACCATAGAGGGCTTCAACCCCGACCGGCTCGCCCGCCTGCTGCAAGAATTGCGTGGACAGACACAAGGCGTCGGCGTGATCGCGCTGGATCATCCAACGGTGCGCGAGGCGATCCGCTCGCTGTCAGCCAATGACGTCAAGGTGGTGACCATCGCCTCCGACATCCTGCATGTTCCGAGAGTGGCCTATATCGGCATCGACAACCGCGCCGCGGGGCGGCTGGCCGGCTATCTGCTCAACCGCTTCATGGGATCGGAACGCCCAAGCAAGGTGGCGCTGTTTGCCGGCTCGCTGTCCTATCGCGGCCATGAGGAACGCGAGATGGGATTCCGGCACATCTTGACCGAGGAGTCGCCCAATCTCAAGATCGTCGAGATGCGCGAAATGCTGGATGACCGAGAGAAGGCTTATTCAGAAGCATCAGCGCTTCTGGACCGGCACCCCGATCTTGCCGCGATCTACAATGTCGGCGCCGGCAACACCGGCATCGCTCGGGCGCTCAAGGAGCGTGGACGCGCCAAAGACATTCTCTTTCTCGGCCACGAGGTGACAGACGGCACCAAGGAACTTTTGTTGGATGGGACGCTCGATGCGGTCATAGATCAAAATCCGCGCGTCGAGGCGCGGGAAGCGCTCAACATTTTAAGCCACTCTGTCAGGCACCTGAACTATGAACCGCATCAACCACGACTTCAGGTGATCTTCAAAGAGAATATACCTGAAATCTGATCAATGGATCCGTGATCTTATCGCAAAGCACAGCGTTGGCGTCGCCACCGGTCCCAAATACGAACGAGAGCCCGAATGATCTCGTCAAAGCCGCCGATCTGGCACTATTCCGTGCGAAGTCGGAGGGCCGAGATCGGGTCGTGGTTGATGGTGCATGAGAAGGCCGTCGCCCGTTGCAACTCGGTCAGCCTTTCCGAACCTAAAAAGACCAAGTCCACTCATAGCACCGAAGTCGCGAACGATTGGGGCGAAGAGGGTTCTGGATGCCGGCACGAAGCCGACGAATGGCATACGCCCGACCGTCCGCGACGATCACCTGAAGCATCGCCCCGGCCCCAGGCGCACGAGCAGATATGTCGCAGGCAACCTCGTGTGTTATACACGCACGCTGAGTTTTTGGGTCGGACACGAGATCGATGGACCAGGAAACGCTTCTTGCCGCAGTCCTCTTAGCTGATGTCGTGGGCAGCACGCCACTCTATGAGCGGATCGGAGACGATGCCGCTCTACAGCAGGTCTCGGATTGCCTGGACACGATGCGCGAGATCGTCGCCAAGCACGGTGGTGATTTCATTTACTCGAAGGGCGATGACATACTCAGCCTCTTCGAGAGCCCGGAAATGGCGCTGAGGGCCGTCTGCCAAATCAGCCACCAACTGACTAAAGGTCCGTTAAGCGCCCGTATCGGATTGCATTTCGGGGCGGTCATTCGCGCGCGGGGCGCGATATTCGGTGACGTTGTCAATGTCACAGCAAGGTTGTCCACCACGGCGAACCCCGGAGAGGTGCTGATCAGCCAGAGCTTCTGCGAAGCCCTTTCCCCGAGAAGCCGCAAGGGCCTGCGGCTCCTCGACAAAATGGCATTGAAGGGGAAGCAAGAGTTCTTCGATGTCTATACCCTGTGGAGCGACGATGGGGCCCCCGGTACGCAGATCACCAGCCATGGCGCCACTACAGATAGACGCTCGGTCCTGCCGCGGCAGATTCATCTGGTCATCCGCTACAGAGATCAGCTGCGATCCTGTCGAAACGGCGAATCCGTGACAATCGGCAGATCGGCGGAATGCGACATCATCGTCGAGCGGCCCTGGGTATCGAGGCGCCACGCCGCCTTCACCATATTGAATGGCAGAGCTCGGCTTCTCGAACGAAGCTCTTCGGGCACGTTTGTGTCCATGGGACTGGGCCATGAAGTATTCGTACGCCGTGAAGATATTATCCTCTTCGGCTCCGGCGCCATCTCGCCTGGAGTGAAGTCGGCACTCGACGAAGCCCAGCTTCTTCACTACGAAATTGTCTCGGATTGACCCGGCCCGGATACTAGCTCGACCGGTTTCGAGCTGGTTCGCTGGCGCCTCAATGTCGCGCCGTACTCTTTGACAGCCATTGGAATCGACCGTTCACAAATGTGCCAAGGCCAATCCAGGAACGTCTGCTCTCGAAGTTGAACTGCGAAGAGCTGACTTCCGTTTCCCTCGCTGAGTTCGACGGAGCCGCGGCCGGTGCATCCCCCTCGCAGGATGCGGAGTTCTACCTGCTCCGAGGCCACATTCTGCAGGTGGATGGTTTCGGCAGCAAGCTGGCCCGCTCGATCGATGACGCGCTAGGTCTTGCCGCGAAAAGGCCGGTGCGTGGGAATTGTGCTGGACTGTCGGCCAGACAATGAGCTGGCGACGGGAGCGGCCGGCTGAAGCGGGATGCCCGGACCAATTCCCTGCCCTGTGTCGCCTTGATATCCCCAGGCGCTGAAGGTCAGCACAGGCTGTTGCAGCCCGGGTCGACGAACGCTTCATCAGACCATTTGCGCCGCAATAGCTCCTCGACCACCTGCGAAGGCTCGCGATTGGGCTACCGTCACGAAATTGGCGCAGAAGCGCAGACCACTGACATATCGCGACGTCGAGATGGAGCTCGATACCACCGTGTTTGCAGCACCGGGGAAAATTCCTCTTGGGCCGATCGAGTTCAAGTTGCTGCGCCACATGGCTCGAGAATCCTGAAAGGTGATCAGCCGTGATGAATTCATCGCAGCTGGCTGGTCGCAGAAAGCCAGTGTGAGCGCCCAGGTGGTCGACGTTCACATGAGCCAGTCGCGAAAGTTGTTGAAGCAGTCGTCGCAGAGTTGCCATTCGCACCGTGCGGCTTGCCGGCTATTCTCTCGGGACACTGCGGGCTGACAATCTCGGCGGTTGGGTTCAGAAAGGTCGCTGCGTGACGCCGCAAGGGGACCAACGCGATGGGAAAGGTCTTGGCAGCTAGGGGACTTAACGCCACCGACATTGCAGCCGTGGCGCTGCTCTAATCGAGAGAAAGTCTGGGCGTATAGAACAAGCGACATGAGCATGTCGGATTGTTTGCATTCAAACAACCTTTGCGACGCTATCCGTGCCTTCGCCTTGCTGGTGCCGGAGGAAATCATGACGTCGCCCGACAATTCGGTCGAACTCGTTCGCGACAAGAAGTGGACGGTCCGCGTCACCGCCTACGGCAGCACCCTGACGTTTCCGTTCGAAGCAGAAAGCTATGCACGTTCTTATGCCGATGGTCAGGCATTCCGTCTCGGCGTTCAGGTGGCGGAACTGAAGCGATGCGGCTGACACTTTGTCGACGCGTTGGCGGATAGCCTGCATCGCGATCGGAACGAATAAGTCGCTGATTGCAGCCTCGCGATTTTTCCATCAAATCCCGCCTGCAATCTTGACAGCAACTCGGCAAAATCCCTCGCCGACTAGTGTTGTCATATGAGCTGGAGCTTTCCTCGCCGCCGGTGGTAGGCGGGATACGCTGCCGGGAAAGCCCTCTTTTCGCATAGACGCGAACCTTGTGCTTTTCCATCTCAAGGCTGATTGGCGGCTGGATGCGCGCGCCGTCTTTCATATTCTGCCATCGGCCCGCGCGGAGCGTGGAATCAACGGCGGGGAAGCGGATGATGTTTCCTGTTTGCGCTCGCGTAGCGCAAGAAACGCTGCGAAGAGCATGATAGCCATGCCGATGATGTCGATCAGGCTAACCTCCTCGCCGTAGGTGATGATGCCAAGCACGACGGCAATCACGGGTGAGACGAAGGCAAATGCTCCGGCGCGCGAGGCGCCGATTTCGTGCAGGAGCCGGATAAAGAGTGTGTAGCCTATGAACGAACCAAACAGCACGAGGAACAGCCACCCGGCCCAGGCCGGCCAGCCCCAATCGCCTTTCAGAGCCGCGGCCGCGCCTGGCTCCACAACGAGTGAGATGAGAATTAGGAATGCGCCCCCGAAAAGGGTGGTGAAGCCGGCGATGAAGTCCGATGAATATACCTCAAGAAGCGGCCGCGCGAGCACCGAACCCCATGCATAGATTACAGCTGCCGACGCCACCGCTGTCATCGCCAGCAGCCGGAGCCCCCTGCCCTGCTGGTCTGCGTGTGTCCAACTAGCATAGGCTTCGGGCCCGAACAGGACGCACAGACCGGCCGCACCGAGCAAAATCGCAAAGAGCCTGCGGCCGTCATAGCGTTCGTCCCCCAGAAGCAACGCAAACCCAAGCAGCGTGACGGGGGTCAGCGAAAGCTCAAGAACAGCCGCGGTGCCCGTATCGATGTAGAGCATGCCCCAAAAGAGTGGGCCATAGCAAATCGGAATCATGAACAACGTAACAACGAAAAGGCGCGGCCAACTCCTTTTCGCCACCCGTGGTAGAGCAGCGCCCCTTAGGCGCGTCGCACTGAGGATCAGCAAGCCGGCTACTGTAAAACGCGTGCCTGCGAACATCAGAGGCGGCACGGTGGCGATCCCTGCCTTGATACCGATCCACGTGGTGCCCCAGATCACACATAAAACCAAAAATGTCGCTGTGTTGCGGTTCATCGGAAGCAGCCTTCGCTGGGCGTTGTTGGTTCGTCGTAACGGCCAAAAGACGTTTATTTCGTTACAACGGCCTCTTGCCAATACGGTTCCGCCAACCGATGTTTCCGGGGATGGATTGTGCGAAGACTATCGTCGACATGCGCATGGTTGGCGGTCACGCCTGCCTGGACTTCGTCAACACGGTCGACGCGCGACGCGATGTATGGGGGCCAGACCTCTTGCAGACCTATGCCGACCTGGTCGTCTGGGCTGGACGTGCCGATTTGATCGACGTCGATGAGGCGCGAGCACTGCTCGCGGAGGCTTCCGCCCGCCCGCTCCTTGCGGAGGCGGCATTGGAAAAGGCCAAGATTTTGCGCGAGGCCGTTTACGCGGCTCTCCAGGCCGAGGCGGCAGGCGCCCGGGTGCCGGACGATGCCTTGCAAATCGTGCGCGATGCAGTCGCCCTAGCCCTGCCGAAGCGCTCGCTTTTCCCGTCCGGCGACCGCCTCGCTTGGCAGTGGACCGACGCAGCCAGTCTGAACACGATCGGCCACCGCGTGGCCTTTGAGACAGCCGAGTTTTTGGTGTCCAGGAATGACCGCCGCCGCGTGCGCGAGTGCACCGGGCCGAACTGCGGTTGGCTTTTCATCGACACCTCGCGTGGCGGGCGCAGGCGGTGGTGCTCGGATGAGAGCTGCGGCACACGCAGCCGGGTAAGGCGCTTCAGGGCAAAAACCGCAGGGAACATGGCTCCCAACAGCAAGAATTAGTATCTGACGCCAGGCTTGGATGACCAACGCAGCATAGTTGGCTTCACGTTATCCCTGTCGCTGTTTGTCCAACGAAGCTGGTCTCGCGAGCGACTGTGGCCAAGACTGTGGAGAACACAGCCGGCGCGGCAAGCCATCATCGCGTTCCAGAGCGGGTTGCTTCGGGGCCGCCTACCTCGCCACGCTTCGATCGGTCGATCTGCTCAAACTTGACGGGAACTCCGGTAGCGTTACGGCGTTTTTCTCAGTCCGAAACAAACAAGGATAGGTGCCATGGACTGGAACCGTGTCGAAGGCAATTGGAAGCAGGTAAAGGGCAAGGTCAAGGAACAGTGGGGCAAACTCACAGACGATGATCTGGACCGTATTGCCGGTAACCGCGATCAGTTGGAAGGCAAGATTCAGGAGCGCTACGGCATTGAGAAGGACCGCGCTCAGCGCGACATCGATGACTGGTACGGCCGGCAAGGCTGGTAGGTCGCCGGTTCCAAACTGAACTTGAAAAAGGGCTCCGAGAGGTACGGCGCCCTTTTTTGCCGCGCTTCCTGTCGCCTTTTCGTCTCACGACAATAGCGCTCACCGAGAGACGTGGAACCGCCAAAGGTGCCCGTCGTTATCTGGTTCTCGAAATTACATTGGGGGATTAGTTGGACAGAGACGACGCCTCAGCGATCGCAACTGGAGTTAGTGGGCTCGACTACATTCTTCGTGGCGGCTACGCCAGGAACCGCTCCCATCTTATCGAAGGGAAACCAGGTTCTGGAAAAACCACTCTTGGCCTCCAGTTTTTGATCGAGGGCGCCAAGAAAGGCGAGACATGCCTTTACATCACTTTGTCAGAAAGCAAGCGCGAACTGCTCTCGGTTGCTGGCCGTCACGGCTGGGACCTGAAGGGGGTGCAAATTCTTGAACTTGTGCCGCCAGAGCTCAGTTTCGATCCGGCGCAGCTACAGACATTGATCCATTCCTCGGAATTGGAACTCGGCGAAACCGTGCAGTCTGCCATGGCCGAGATCGGACGCGTCAGACCCGATCGCGTGGTGTTCGATTCGCTCTCTGAAATTCGACTTTTATCGCAAGGGTCATTGCGGTATCGGCGCCAGGTGTTGGCATTGAAGAGCTTCTTCATGCTCAACAATGTGACGGTGCTTATGCTCGACGACCTGACCGCTGAGCAGGATGACCTCAATTTGCATTCGATCAGTCACGGCGTCATACGGATGGAGCAGCTGTCGCCCGTCTATGGTGGAGAGCGCCGGCGGCTACGCGTGATCAAAATGCGTGGCGTGCAGATCCGGGGCGGCTTTCACGATTTCGTAATTCGCCCAGGCGGCGTTATCGCCTATCCGAGGCTCGTTGCAGCCGAGCATGAGGTGGCCGAGCATGATACGCCGGCCATGAGCAACAACCGGATCGACACCCTGCTTGGCGGCGGGCTGGCCCGTGGTACCAGCACGATGCTGATGGGGCCGTCTGGCGTTGGCAAGTCTACCATTGCCTGCACCTATTGCTATGCCGCACTCGAGCGTGGCGAGCGTGTGCTGGTGCTGTTGTTTGACGAGACAAGGCGCATTTTCTTGGCGCGCGCCGCCGGGCTCGGCATGCACCTGGAGCCGTTTGCCGAGGACGGCACGCTGATGCTTGAATCTGTCAATCCGGCTGAGCTTTCACCAGGCGAATTGTCTTCGCGCATCCAAGCGGCCGTCGAAGAATCCAATGTGCGGATCGTCGTGATCGACAGCCTAACTGGCTATCTCAATGCCATGTCCGAAGAACAACATCTGGTGCTTCAGATGCACGAGATCCTCACCTATCTCAATCAGAAGGCAGTGGCGACGATCCTGCTGTTGGCCAATCACGGGCTGTTTGGGCAAACGGCAGCGCCGGTCGACATGACCTATCTCTGCGATTCCATCATGCTTCTGCGCTTCTTCGAGAACGCAGGTCAGTTGAGACGCGCGATTTCGGTTGTCAAGAAACGTGTCGGCCCCCACGAAGAGACGATTCGTGAGTTTAAAATCGGCGGTAACGGCGTGGCCGTAGGTGAGCCACTGGAACAATTCCGCGGCATCCTGATGGGATCTCCGGAATTTGAAGGCAAGCCGACAGACCTTCTGAGGGATAAGGCGCTGTGATGTCGTCCAGCCCCGCCGTTCTCGTGCTGGCGCCGCTTGGCCGTGACGCGAGGATCGCGGCCTCCATCCTGGCTACAAACCAGATTGCCTCGCGTGTGTGCGGCAGCTTGGAAGAGGCAGTGCCGCTTCTCGACGAGGCTCAGTGCCTTGTCGTGGCCGAGGAGGCCCTGCTCAGTTCCGATCGAACGCAGTTTGCGGCCTGGCTTGAAGCCCAACCCGCATGGTCGGATTTTCCGATCGTGCTTCTGACGATGCGGGGGAACGAAGTCGACACGCGGATGGCATTTCTGGACCGCTATCTGATCGTGCTTGAACGGCCATTTCTGGCTTCGAGCCTCGCCAACTCGGTGCGCTCCGCCTTGCGTGCCCGCGCCCGCCAGCGTGAGGTCCAGTCCTACATCGAACAGAAGCGGGAGGTCGCCGATCGGCAGAAATTGCTCATCCGCGAGCTGCATCACCGCGTCAAGAACACGCTGGCCAACGTTCGCGCCATGATGGGCGCGACGGCCAGGTCGAGCGGCAACATCGACGATTTCGTACGCGATTTTTCAGCAAGGCTCGTTTCCCTGGCCGAGACCCATTCGATGCTTACCGACGATTATTGGCAGACTGCCTCCCTGCACAAGCTGATCGAAAGCGAGCTTGACCACTATGAGACGCGCGACAGGCCGCGTATCGTTCTGGAAGGCCCGAACGTAGCGCTAGTCGCCGACATTGCGATCCCCGTTGGGATGGCTTTCCACGAACTGGCCTCCAATTCGTCGAAGTTTGGCGCGCTTTCGCAAACGGGAGGCCGCCTTGATGTCCGCTGGTCGTTAGGCGGGTCCGGCGACACACAGATCGTCAATCTTGACTGGCGGGAACGAGATGGGCCGAAAGTCGAGCAGCCCAGTCGCCGCGGGTTTGGCACGACACTTCTGGAAAAAGTCGTGACCGTGCAATGCAACGCCAAGATCGAATTGAACTACCATCGTGACGGCTTGCAGTTCACCATGGCCTTGCCGTTGCAAAACACGCGCCTTGTGCCGGCCTACTGAGCGGCAACGGAGAGGCAGGCTGGGCACCGCGATCGGCATTAACTGAGCGTCACTCGGCAGGCTGGTCTAGCGCTTTAGCCAAAACATCAGTTCCGAAAAAGACCGCCTCTATATCTCCCATATGCCTCTGCAACATTGCGAGAGCTCCGGCGTGGTCTATGCGGCCGACCTTGGTGATGAAGTCGAACTCGTGCCGCGGCGCTGTGACCCGGGTCATGCGTCCTAGACGAAACTTTGGGCTCCCGGAGCGCAGCTTTGTCGCCTTCGTGGTCACCCCCCGCCATTTTGATCACGATCCTCGTTGATAGCCCGGATGCGCATCTGAATCATCTGCGACCCGTCGGGGTTCCGACTGGCGTCGTAAAAAACCAAGAGGCCCGCAGGCAGGCTCGATCGACGGTCAGCTATCCCGAACAGCAAACGAAATCACCCTCGCCTTTGGCCAACCAACTTTCGCCAGATCACCTTCGCAATGCCTGCGGCCCCAGTACGGTCAGACAGCCCGCGCCTCTGGCGGCCGAAGTGAGGCGCCGGGAACATACAACGTCGGTCGTTGTTTCTCTGATCAGGAGGAAAGATAATGGCAGACGATAAGAGCAAGCGTGATTTTCGAGATCGCAATCGTGTATCAGTCGATGAAGATTATGAGGTTCGCTATTTCGCCAAACAGCATCGTATCACGCCAGAACAGGTCCGCGAGCTAATCAGAGAACACGGCAACG
Organism: Mesorhizobium sp. M0761; assembly: GCF_040320205.1. Classification (NCBI taxonomy): domain Bacteria; kingdom Pseudomonadati; phylum Pseudomonadota; class Alphaproteobacteria; order Hyphomicrobiales; family Phyllobacteriaceae; genus Mesorhizobium; species Mesorhizobium sp. M0761. The sequence goes on along the minus strand of NZ_JAMYPF010000004.1, from coordinate 148,383 downwards.
ACCGGAAGAGGCTCGAACGCGAGGCAAGAAAACGGGCTGATATCGGCTGATGGTCGCGACGCATCACGCGGCTTTTCGACGAGCGGGTCTGAAAGGCTGCGCGAGCGTGAAAACGTCTGGCCGGATGCCCGCCTCGACTTGCTTCCATGTGACCGGGTGGGCAATTGGGAAGCCGGGCCGCGCTCGCGGGGAAAAAGCGCCTATTGCGGTATTGCCCCGTCCGTTGCGGAGATAGTCGAGAAAGATCCGGCCTCCTCGGGCTGCGGGGTCAGCTGACAACAGGTATCGGTCAGGATCGGTATCAACCAGACGGTGGGCGAGCGACTTGGCCAGTTTCCGGGCGCTGTCATGGGTCATCTTCGCAACGAGCGGGGCCATCAAGTGGATGCCTTTGCCGCCAGTGACCTTTGGCCAGCTCTCCAAGCCTGCCGCTTCCAAGATGCCCCGTAGCGCCAGCGTGGCCTCGATCACAGCGTCCCATGGCACGCCTTCTCCGGGATCGAGGTCGAGGACGAGCCGGTCCGCATGTTCGATGTCTTCAATCGTCGCGTTCCAAGGATGAAGCTCAACGGCATCCATCTCGACCAAGCCAAGCAGACCATCCATGTCATCTATCCATACCCGAATGCCTTCGCCGCCTTCGCGCTTTTGAACGCGGAGCTGGTGCACGGACGCCGGTATCCGAGGTAGCGGTCCCTTGTGATAGAAGGTTGCGCCAGAGGCGTGGCGGACCAGCTTCAGCGGTCGCCGAACCAGATGAACTAGAACTTGATCAGCGACCCGCCGCCAATAGTCTGCCAGCTCTTCCTTGGAAGGTGCAACCGCATCGGGTAGCAGCTGGAGAATGTTCTCGCGCGGGACGCCGTGTTGTCCTTCCGACCTCCGCTTGGAGGGCGATGGAGGCTTGGGCGGGATTGCCTTAAGATCCTCGCGTAGTCCCTTGAAGACCGCCTCCCGCAAGATGCCGCGGTCAGACACGCCACTGAATTGTACCTCGGCAAGAACGTCTGGTTTGACCCATGTCGCCTTGGGCTTCTTGATCGGCTCCGACAGCGGTGACTTGGCGACAACAAGCGGATTAAGCCGCTCCCTAACGCGCCGGGCTGCGTCCAGCGTATAGCCGGTCTGGGCCTTCCCGGCATAAAGCAGCCGGTCGCCCTCTCGCCTGCCGATGTACAACGATGCGATGCGGCGCGGCTGCGCGCCAAGTTTCTCGACGAAAGCCACGATTGGAAAAGTGTCGCTCTTGACACATTTGACCTTGACCCAACTGGTCTGGACGCCCGAGCGGTAGTGAGCATCCGCTCGCTTCGATACGATTCCCTCTATGCCCATCCGGCAGGCATGGTCGAGCATATCCTTGCCGTTCACCTCCAGATGCTCGGCATAAGTCAGGGTTGGCTCGGTTTCGGTCAGCAGCTTCTTCAGCGCAGCCTTGCGCTTCACTAACGGTTGTTCCCGTAGATCACGGCCATCGAGGTACAGGAGGTCGAAAGCGTAGAGAGTCATCCGCAGCGAACTTGGGTTGCCCAGCTCACGTTCCAGGGCTTGATAGTCCGGCAGGCCGGTGTCGCCCAGGACGACAGCTTCACCATCGATGATAGCGGATTTGACCGGCAGGCTTGCCGCGGCCTGAACAATCCTCTTGTAACGGTGGGACCAATCGTAGCCGCGACGCGTGAATGCTCGCGCCTTTCCGCCTTCAACGACCAGCTGCGTCCTGTAGCCGTCATATTTGATCTCGTGAAGCCAATCTCCGCCTTCGGGAGCTTTCTCGACCAGTGTGGGCGATTGGAACTCGATGAACGAAAGCCGGTCAATGGCACTGGTCATATGCTCGCGACTCCAGGAATCGCGACTCAAGCCCCAGCGCCCCTGTCGGTTCCGAGCCTTTTAGAAGAATTGCATCGCGACGATTGGTTATCCGCCTCACTTGTTGATGTGGCGGCGCAGCAGAGTGATGTTGCGATTGTTCGCCTTAAAATAGACGTCGAAGATCGAGCCGAGAATTGGGACACTTCCTACGAGCGTATCCAGCAGCACGTTGCCTAGCATGCGGGCGACCAACCCATTTCCGGCACCGACGTTTCGAGCTCGCAAGACGATGTAGGCCGAGACAATGCCCGTCGCCGCATCTCCGAGTACGGGGACCAGACCTACGAGCGCATCCAGTCCAAAACGAATTGATGTGCCTGGAATGCGCCAGCGGGAATCGAGTAGCGCGGCCAATAGATCCAACTCGGCAAGTACGTTTGCTGTATCACCACCGTGACCGCCCTGCCCGATCATGCCAACTCGCGCGCCAGTACGATTTGGTATCTCTCCCTGATGGATAGCCGTCACCTTAGATATCGCTTTGACCGCCTGAATTCGCTTGCGTCCTGTGCGATGGCACGTCGTCGAGCAAGGTCGTCTCACCGGAGCTTTTCGGCGCCTCAACGGGCAATTCACCAGTAGGCGTCATTTTGCTGACGGCCTCAGGCAAATCTCGCGTGATCCGGCTTATGAGCTCCTCGCGCGAAAGGCCGGTCTGCATCGAGAGGGAAGTCAGGGTGTCTTCGTCTATGGCTGCTTCCACATCGCTCGGCTGGATCGGCTCGTTCGGCCCGGTGCCTACCCACGAATCGACCTTCGATCCGGCGCCTGCCCCTCTGAACCGGTCGAGAATATCGCCAAGCGCGGTCCCCGAAACGCCTTTTGAAAGCTGATCCAGAATCCCGCCTTGCGGATCATTTGGGTTGCGATCACCCGCTCCACGGATCATGTCGCCGATCTTGTCGCGATTTTGGTATGCCAAGACGCCGAGCATCGCGATCGCCAATTTTCCCAGGTTAGCCATTGGTACCTCCACTGTTCAATGGACAAGGGCTCAACATCACAAAAGTTCCGACTGGCGACGATCTAATTGAATAAGGGCTGGCGTATCGACACAGACGTGAGCGGTGCTGCCTAACCGGCTTGTTTCCGTTTACGGTGCGGCTTCGGCCTCGCAGACGTTGATCGTGCAAAGCTCGTTGCCTGCCTGATCGCGCATGCGCACTAACCATCCGGTCATATCGTCATCGCCCAGATCAGCCAACAGGCCAATTACGCAACGGATCGCTTCGGCGCGAGCGGCCTCAAAACTTGGCGTCTCGGCAGGCGGAACCTAGCGAGCCTGGTCGCCGTCGCGATAGTACAACGTATAAGCGAGATGGATTCCACGCGCTGCCTTAGAGTATGGAACTACCACCCTCATCTTTGACGGGGGTTTGGCCAAACAGCGAACATCGGCTAGGCCTAAGACGATCGATCGAGGTCGACTCGCGCGACGGCGTAGGCGCCAAGCGAGATGCTTTGATCATCCAGCGGTCTTGCGGAACTTTCCATGAAGTCGGGATCGGTTGCCGCCCGCTCGAACTGCTCGGCGCCGAGAAGAGCAATGCGGGCGCTGCTCGGCAAATCCGAAAGCCGCACAGATTGCGTCTTGGCGGTAAGGTTAGCGACCCACAGGGTCACGCGGCGATCTTTTTCAGCCGCGATCGTGGCGACGCCGTCAGCGCCGGAAGTTCCTACGGACAGCAAGGTGGCTCCGCCGAGCTTTGAGAGACCAGCCAAGACATGGAAAGCGGGATAGACCGTTGGGCCATCCTGCTGATCATACCATGGCTGCACGAAATCAGCCTTCCTATGGATTTGGCCAAAGGGGCCGGCGAAGTCACCGAACGCGACGGCCTCGATTCCTTCGCGAGCGCAGGCCGCGAAATATCCGACAGTCCAAGCCGCATTGAACAGCCCGCGCTGACGAGGATCAATGCGCGATAGACAGACGCGAGCGTTCGCTTCATTCGGCGCAGTGGATTTTCCGTATGGGTTCTCACGGCAGCCGAGCTGGATGGGACCGATACGCAGTGGCAAGCGTTCCCCCATGAAAGCATGCGCGGAGCGGATTAGATGGGGGATTGCCTGAAGTGTCTCCATCACCGAGACATCATCTGCGGCGTGCACGCTTGGACAGGTGGTGAAGGTCACGTAGTCGAGCGCTTCGGCTGGCGGACGCTTGCGGTTGAGTTCGGTGAAGTAAGCGGCCATGCCGCCGCCCAGCGCGATGCCCGGGAAAGCCCGGCGAGCGGCGGAGTAGCTTTCGTGGAAGCTGGGCATAGTCGGCCACGGTGCTCCCGGCTGTACGGATGTCATGTCCTGCGCCGGAAAGACGGAGACAGCTTCTAGTTTGAGGCCGAGTGAGTGGACAGCATCCGCGACCGGCGCCAATTCGCCGAATGGATCGCGCGTGCCCTTGGTGATAATCTCGAGGACCACTCCAGCGCCGGTCAGCCGTGCGAGCGCGGCGTAGCTTTCTAGTTCGTCCTGGCCGTGTGCGATCCGGAGATCGACTTGGCAGACCATCCACTGAGGAGCCATTCGTCGTAGGAGCTCGGGGGTTTCGAGCGCGTGCTTTGCCTCGTCGGCGGCGACGCCGACGCCAGTGCGGGGCACTCGGCCGACCGGTCCGCCGATCGTCAGGTTGATGAGTGGATTGCGATTTTCAGACGTCCCGGCAGGGAGCGTTCCTGACACGTGAAGCCGGACGGCCTGCGTGAATTTCTGGCCCTTGGGCAGTCTGTAAGGCCACGGGCGACGCAGAGGGCGGACATATGTTTTATACGAGGCGTCAGACCAATTGCGTTGGTCCTCCATCTCAAAGGCATCACCCTCCATGGTGCATGTCGCCCAGATCCCAGGCGCGATCTCGTGCGACAACGCCCGGATGTCGGTGAACGGACATTTTGGATCGATGTGGTCCGGAAAGAACGATAGCTCGTCGTGACCATCCTCATGCAGCACCTTTATCGGCTTGCCGGCGAAGCCCTCGATCGGATGAAGGACGACGAAGCCGGTCCGATTCGTCAAAACGTCAGTCTCGGGCTCTGCCTCCGCCACAAACGACAGCGCACCATCGCCACTGCCTGAGACGCGCGCCCGGTAAATCAGGCGGCCGGATGTTGCGGCACATGTTGCACGGTATGCAATGGCGAACGCATCCGGCCTCTCGTCGATCCGGAGATCATCGAGAACGGTGGTACATGTTCCCCAGTTTTCGTCCCGTACAAGAAACGAGATTCCGCGCAAGATCTCGATCGTCCCGACGTGGATGTAACGCAACGCCCCATTGTCGAACGCGACCGACAAGGATCCGGCGCGCAGTGTGCGCAGCGGTGCCTCGAGCTCTTCGGTGCCACACAAGCGGACTGCCAGGGAAGCTGCCGAGGTCAAATTGCGCGCTCCGTCGTGGCGTCGAAGATCGAGGCCCGGTTCATGTTGATGTCGATCGCAAGCTTCTCGCCCGGACGGCTGACATCGTGCGCCTGCAGCTCAGCCATCACCGGCGCGCCGGCCAGTCGGAATGTCGCGTAACTGCGCGAGCCGGTCGGCTGCAGCAGGTCGATCGTTGCCTCATAGCGAAACGTGCCCTGCTCCGGCGTTGCAGTGTGCGCACGAGTGAGGTGTTCTGGCCTCAACCCGAGCAGCACCTGCTGTCCGTCCGCGACGCCCTTCAGCCCCCTGCCGCGCGCTAAAGGCAGCAGTGCATCCGCGAGCCGGATGGCAGCGGCGCCTGCGTCCAAGGCAAGGGTACCTGGCAGGAAGCTCATCCGCGGCGAACCCAGGAACCCAGCGACGAACGTTGAGGCCGGGTGCTCGAACAACTCGAGTGGCGCGCCCTGCTGCTCTATCAACCCGTCGCGCATCAGCACGATGCGGTCAGCCAACGTCATCGCTTCGATCTGGTCATGGGTGACGTAGATCATCGTTGTCGCAATGTCCTGGTGAAGGCGTTTGATTTCGCCGCGCATTTCGTCGCGAAGCTGTGCGTCGAGGTTGGACAGCGGCTCGTCGAACAAAAAGATGCGGGGGTTGCGGACTATGGCGCGGCCGATGGCGACGCGCTGGCGCTGGCCGCCGGATAATTGGCGCGGAAAACGCCCCAGCAAGGGGGTGATGCCAAGCATGCGTGCCGCCTCGGCCACGCGCACCTCGACCTCTGGCTTCGGCATCTTGCGAGCCTTGAGGCCAAAGCCAATGTTCTTGGCCACGCTCATATGCGGATAGAGCGCATAATCTTGAAACACCATTGCCACGTCGCGATCGCGCGGCCGGAAATCATTAACCACCTCGCCGCCAATCTCGATCGTGCCTTGTGAGCTCTCCTCCAGTCCTGCGATGGTCCTCAGCAGAGTGCTCTTGCCGCAACCGGAGGGCCCAACCAGGACCGTGAACTCGCCGTCGCGGATGTGGAGGTCAATGCCGCGCACGGCATGGAATGCGCCGTAGCGCTTGTGCAAGCCGGTAATTCTGACTTCGGCCATGCCTTCCCTTCCTATCCGCGAACGGCGCCGAGCGTCAGCCCGCGCACAAGATGTCGTTGAGCAAGCACTCCAAGGGCGATCGACGGCACAAGGGAGACGATGGCAAGGGCCGCGGCTTCGCCATATTGCGCGCCCTGGAAGCCGATGAAGGCGCGGAAGACCGTTGGCAGCGTAAAGGCAGTTCGGCTGGTCAAGATCAGAGCGAAGAAGAACTCCGTCCAGCATGCAATGAAGGCGAAGACAGCCGCCGCGACAATGCCTGGTGCTGCGAGCGGCACGGCAACGCGCCAGAACGCCTCCCATCTCGTGCAGCCATCGACGAGGGCCGCCTCCTCCATCGACTTCGGCATGCCGCGGAAATAAGCAAACATCATCCAAACGGACACCGGCAGCGTGAAGACCGTATAGGCGATGATCAGGCCGACATGAGTGTCGTAGAGCCCGACCTGGCGATAGATCAGGAACACCGGCAGCACGATCCCGATCGGCGGCAAAAAGCGCTGCGACAGCACCCAGAAAGACAGATGCTTGCCGCCGGTGTCGTAGCGCGCCAGGCTATAGGCCATCAGCGTGCCGAGCAGCGCCGAAAGCACCGTGGCCGAAAGCGAAATAATCAGGCTGTTGATGAGCCCGTCGAGACCACGATAGGCGAACAGCGCAGCTTTGTAGTGGACAAGCGTCGGAGCGGCGGGGAACCAGACAGGCGGTACGGTGAGGTAGTCGTCGCTGGGCTTGATGGAGGTGTTGAACATCCAGTAGAGCGGCCACAGCACGAACACCAGGAAGAACCCCAGCAGCACAATTCGGCCGATCGGCAACGACCGGCGTTTCCTGGGGCGGGCGGGCGCGAGGGCGGCCATCAGACCGGTTCTACCTTCAAGAGCCGACGCACCAGCAACGTCACGATGAGCGCCGTAAAGATCAGGAACAGCCAACTTCCTGCTGTTGCCTGCGACAGATGAAACTGTGTGAAGCCGATGGTATAAAGATAATAGGAGGCCGTGTAGGTTTGTGTTCCCGGGCCACCCCCTGTCATGATGAAAATGGTATCGAACATACGGATTGCGTCGAGCAGACGGAAGGTCAGCGCCAGCAGCATCATCGGCCCGAGATGCGGGAGCGTGATCGCCCAAAAAACCTGCCAGGCGTTGACGCCGTCGAGTTCTGCCGCCTCATAGAGATTGGGTGGGATTGCGGTCAGCCCGGCGAGCAGGATGACGAACATGAACGGCGTCCACTGCCAGACATCGGCGATGATCAGCGAGACGTAGAGCCACGGGCGCTCCGTCATCCAGCCGATCGTAACCTCCTGCCCCAATAGTTGCGTCAGGATATAGTTCGTCGGTCCGAAAGGCCGCTGTAAAAGCAGCGTCCAGGCTTGGCCGACGATGACCGGGCTGATGAACAGCGGCACGATCAGGATCGACATGATCACACCGCGGCCCGGAAAGCTGCGCACCATTGTCAGCGCCACCAAGAGGCCGAGAACGAATTCTATAGCGACGCTGATGCCCGACAGCGATGCTGTCAGCAACAGGGACCAACGTGCTACGGGATCGAACACGACCCGCTCGAAGTTCTTCAATCCGACAAAGGCGTGGCCCGGCACCTGGAAGTCGTAGTTGATGAAGGATACCACCAGCGAGAACAGAAGCGGATAGATCGACAGTGCCAATATCAGCAGCACAGCGGGGCCGACCAGCAGCCACTTGAAATGACGGTCTGCCCATTGAGCAAAGGCAGACAGCCGGGGCGGTGCGCCGGCTGCCTTCAAACGACGGATCGTGGCGGTGGGCTGCATAGGCTTATCCAAAATCGCCGCTAGCGGGGAGGTGTTGCGAGCCAAGCGCCCGCAACACCGATTGCTCCAGAGAAGTCCGCCTGCCCTCAGAGGGTGACCGCCATGCCAAGTTTTTCCACCGTGTTGTCGGCGGTGGCGCCAGGCAGTTTCAAGAACTCGGTGTAGAAGCCCTTCTGCGAATCCACACCCAGTCGGTCGGTCGTCTCGTTCCACTCGGCGGCCGCCGTTTCAAGCGACGCCTTCGGATCCGCACCAGCCCACACCGCCGTGCACATGCGATCGATGCTCAAGAAGTAGTCCTGCGCGCCTGGCATGATCGGGTCGAGCAGACCGACATTTGCCGAGTTGTTGAGGTTGGCAAGGTACTCCTTGGCACTCGGGAAGAGCGCGCCGTAGAGCTCGGACTTGAAGTGCGAGATGCGGTACGGGTCGCGTAGAGCGTAGGGCAGCATGCAACGTGCCAGCGAGACGGGTGGCGAGCATACCCACTGCATGAACAGATACGCCGCCTCAGGGTTGGGCGAGTCGGCCGACAGTGCCTTGTTGTAGCCGGTGGCATGTTCCGGATTTCCCGGAACCACGGCATAGCCGACCTTGCCGGCGATCTGGGACTGCGGAATGAAGTTGATTGCCGTGGCCGACTGCGAATAGTTCGCCGCCATACGGCCGCTAGGAGGCCAGGAATAGATCATCGCGACTTTGCCGGTCAGGAAAGCCGCCCACAAGGAGACGGCGTCGAGTTCGTTGTTGCCGGGGATCGAGGCCTTGTTTGCGGCGAGCATGTTTGTCAGCGTCTTCACGCCGGCATCCGAAACCAAACCTGCCTTCATGTCGTCGCCGAAGAGTTTTCCGCCGTTGGCCCGGTACTGCTGCAGAAAGTCGAACTGATTGCCGGGGCTGCCCGCCTTGCGGAAATGTCCCGCGCCATAGACCTTTGGCGCCATCTGGTCGGTGATGAACTGGGCGATCTGGGCATATTCTTCCCATGTCTTGGGCGGTCCAAGCTTGGCGTTGAACTTCGCCTGGTAAGCCTCCACCATTTTAGGATCCTCGAAAATGTCCTTGCGGTAGTAGAGAGCGAACATGTCGCCGTCGTCGAAGAACCCCCAGATCTTGCCCTTGTAGGTCGGCAGCGCCTTGTACAGGGGATGATAGTCCTCGAGGTCTGCCGGATTCATGTATTTGGCGATGTAGTCGTCTAGAGGGGCGATGACGCCGCCATCGGCAAGCGACGGCGTCCAGGCCGGCGAGATGTCGAGGACGTCATAGGCACCCGAGCCTGCGATGTGCTCGGCGACTGCCTTGGAGTACTGGTCCGGGTTCGACAGCTCGACGACATTCGACTTCATCCCGGTAAGCTGCTCCCACATCGGCCCACTGAAATTGCGCGGGTCGAGTGCCTGCAGGCCAGCCTCGTAGGTCATGTTGAGGGTGACGCCCGAATGCGCCTTGGCCGCCTCCGCCGCGCGAAAGGCGGAACCGTCCGCAGGCCCTTCCTTCGATGCTTTCAGGGCTGCGGCCTGCGCCTGGCCGAGCGGCGACGTGGCGTCCGCCAATTCCAATGTTTGCTGCGCCAGCGCCCAATCGGTCATCATCCCCAGCAGCGGGCCGGACACGGCCAACATGCCGGTCATCTGACCGAAGCGGGTGATGAAAGTTCGGCGGGTGGTTTCGCCGCGCATGAAGGCGTCGACCTCTGCTTCGAGACCTGCCTGAAAGTCACGTTTTTCACGATCGTTCATAGTGCTTGGTCCTCCCATTTTCCTTTTGCTTCACTCGTCCGCCGGCGCAGCGGTCAAGCATTTCCTGCCGTAAGGTCGCCGCAAAGAGGCCGCGGCGGCGCGCCGAAAATCAGTGTCCTCCTAGGTTCCAAAGCGGGCGGCGAGCCCAGACAGCCTGGTCTTCCATAGCTCGCTCGAAAGCACCTCGCGATTGACCACGCCGCGCGGCTCGCGACCACGCTGCACCTCCATTACCGCTTTGACGTCGGCGGCACCGTTGCCGGCAAAGCACTGGTCGGTCCAGCAAAGCGCGTGCGGCGCCAGGATGACATTGTCGAGTTTGAGGATCGCATCGTCTGCCTCGGGAGGCTCTTGTTCCAGCACGTCGAGACCGGCGCCGGCGATGCGGCGCTCCTGCAGCGCTTGCGTCAGCGCTTTCTGGTCGACGATCGGGCCGCGCGCGGTGTTGATCAGGTAAGCTGTCGGCTTCATCAGGGCGATCCGCTCGGCATTGACGATGTGGTGGGTCTGGGGCGACAGGGGGCAACTCACCGACAGCACGTCGGCGCGGCGAAACAGATCCTCCAGCCCGACCAGCTCGACACCCAGGTCGGCAGCGACCCTCGTGTCGGCAAACGGGTCATGGGCAATGAATTGCATGTCAAAGGGCTTCGCCAAGCGGAAGACCTCGGCACCGATATTGCCGATGCCCAGCGACCCAAGCGTACGCCCGACGAGGCCGACCCCCATATGTTCGGAGCGCTTCTCAAAACCAACAGACCCTTTGCGGGTGAGCGCGTCCTTTGTCAGCAGCTTGCCGGTCAGCGCCAGCATGAAGGTGATGACGGATACGGCGACGGGCCGTCGCACGCCATCGGGCGTGATGACCAAGGCAATACCGGCTGCGGTGCATGCCTCAAGGTCGACAGTGTCGTAGCCGACCCCGAAGCGGGCAATGACGGCCAGGCGGCGGCTCCTGGGGACACTCGTGGCATCGAAACGATGGGCGAGGAGGATCAGCGCATCGAAATCCTCAAGTTGGTCGGCGCGAAGCGGACTGTTTGACTCCAGGAACACCATCTCGACACCTGTCGCATTGCGCAGCGGCTCCAGATCGAAATCTGGGTAGGTCGGCGAGCCGTCCGGCCTGCGGAAATCACCGGAAAGCGCCACCCTGAATTTCACGCTGTCCATCGTCTCCTCCGCTCCTATTGGCACCCGGCCCGGATCTTGGAAACCGCGTCGGCGATCGCGTCGTGCAGGACCCAAACGTCGCCTGAATAACAAATGAAATCGAAGCCCTGTGCGTAGAACTCGTGTCCCTGGGCGACGTTGGGCACCAAGCGTCCAAGCGATTTGTTGTGCTTCTTGGCGGCGGCAACGATTTTGGCCATTGCAGCAGTGAAAGTGGGGTGGGCGAAGTCGCCAGGAATGCCGAGCGAGACGGACAGATCGAAATGTCCGACCCACAGACAATCGACCCCGTCCAGTCCCGCGATGCCGTCAATGTTCTTGACGCCGTCGGCGGTCTCGATCAGGCAGATGAACGTCGAGCGCTTGTTGGCGGCCTCGAATTTATCAGCGACCGAGCCTGGCCGGTAGCGGTCATGAGCGATCTGCAGCGCCACGCCGCGGGCGCCGGCAGGGTGGTACTTCATGGAATTGATGATGTGCTGCGCCTGTTCGACGCTGCTCACCATCGGCGCGATCAGGCCTTCGGCGCCCATATCCATGGCGCGGGCAAGGAAGTGGTAGTCCTGCGATGGCACACGCACCATGACCGGCAGGTCAGCCGCCTCGAAATAGCGAATCGCACTCTTCAGCGTCTCCAAGCTAAATCCCGAATGCTCCATGTCGAAAAAGACGAAATCGCAGCCAGCGGACTTCAGGATGTGACCGATTCCCGGCGTGGCGAACTCGGCGACGAGCGTACCGAGCTTGACCCGCCTGTGAGAAGCTAACGCCCTGAGACTTGGCTCTGACATGCACTTCCTCCCGTTCGCCCCAATGGGGCAATCCGCCTACGTTCTCTTCAATGCGTGGCCTCAAGAACGAGGTCGCAGGTCGTCACCAACTTGGTCACGACGAGCGGCGCGCTCCGCGTATTGAATTCGTCGAAATGAGCGGTGCGGCAATGGTCCTCGAATGCGGCCTCGCTATCGTAAATTTCATAGAGCAGGACCCGATCCGGTTCGCCACGCGCCTCCGTCACGTCAAAGCGGCGGCAGCCGGCCTCGGTGCGCATCGACGCGGTTGCATTGGCGTCGACAAGTTCTCGGAACCTGTCCCGGGCACCAGGCCTCAGGCGGAAATCGACCCAGACGACAAATCCGGTCATCACTTGGGCCTCGCAAGTTGCAGATACCGCTTGGCCACATATTCGAGATGGCTGCGCATGGCCGTCTCTGACGCGTCTGGATCGCGCGCGGCGACGGCCTCGAAGATTTCGCGATGAGCCTGGTAAGCCTTGCGGTCTTCACCCTTGGCCAATGTGGTGCGACGCTGTTCGAGCAACCATTCAGCCAACGCCGCGTGAATAGCTGTAAAGATCCGATTGCGGGTGATTACCGCCAGCACGTAATGGAAGTCTACGTCCGTGCGCTCGAAGCGCGCCAGGTCGCCGATTGATTGACGGTTGAGTTCGAGCGCCTCCTTGAGGCTCTCAATGTCTTCCGGGGTAGCATGCACAGCGGCGTTGCGGGCAAGGCCGACCTCGAAAAACAACCGCGCGCTCTGGAAGTCGTGAACCCCTCCCGGCGCCGAAATCATGTGCCGAGCCGGCCCTGAAAGGGCGTCGATCACGAATTGAGGAGTGGGTCGAGTGACGCGGGCACGCTCCCCCGATTTTACCTCGACAAGGCCCATTTTGCTCAGATGCAGCAGCGCCTCACGGATGGAAGGCCGCCCTACCCCGAACTGCCGCATGAGTTCCCGTTCAGATGGGAGACGGTCGGCTTCGGCCAACTCTCCCTCTCGGATCATCCGCTCGAGGTGCGCTGCCACCTCGTCCGAAAGCTTCCGCTGTTTGATCAGAACTCCGATCATGTGGCATACCTGTTATACCAATCAGGTACGTTATGATCCCATAGCACCCCTTGTCAACGAGATCTAAGCATCCGGTGGCCGGGCCCTTAAAGCGACTCCGTCGTTGTCGAGGCGTCCTTTGCGACGCCTTCAATGTCTTCACGAAGATTTCAGTAACTTGAGGGAGAGCGAGCACAATCTGCTCGGTGTTCCGATCGGGAACGGTCTTCGAACCCTGGGTCGGTGGTCAGTTTGAACCTGCGGTGTGGACCCCAGGAGTGCCACCGGGCCGTGTGCTGGCCGAGACCTACCCAACCGCCTGCTTATGAGCTGGGACATGAGCCCTCGATGGCAAGTAGACCTCGACCTGAGCAAGATCAGCGAATGGAAGCGGGTTCACAGCCGAGGCGGAAAACGCGAACTCTCGCTGCTGGACCCCTTTGGCAATACGCCTGCTCCATCTGCGCTCGTCACGTTGTGCTCATCCTTGTGCGGTTGGCGGCCGCCGCTTGAGGATGCGCATTTGAAACTGTCTCAAGATCATTTTAGTCCTGAGGGGCCTCAGGCGGGGGCGCTTGCCATTTAGTTATCGTCACCTGCGCATGTCGAACCCGTACTCGGCGCCAATCTACGCGCTGGCCAGTTTGCGACATGTGGTTTCGGCGATCCGCTTTCAGTGCGACGATCATGCTGGACGGCTGATATGAGGCGCGTTCCCGCCTGGCAGCTTAGGGGCAGCAAGCAGGACGTCGGCTTTCTTGCCTCGACCTGGCCTAAGCAGTCATTCAATTCGTGGCCTCAAGCAGCTCGTCCACGCTCCTCCTGACGCGGCGTGCCATCCAGCCGATCTCGGGCTGATGTGCGTGGACGGCAGTCGTCCTTTGACCACCGCTTCTGGCGGCGCCGATTGGCGAGCCGCCTCGCCATCATTAGCTATGGAACGGAAAAGAAACCATTCAGCATCAGACTACCGCTTTTCGACGCACCTTTTCGAATATGTCGGAACGAGCGCTTGTCGCGCAGCCCACGATGCCCCCCATTGGTGAACCGGTTCCATGAAGAGTCTGACAATACGCCACCGCATCCTCGTCAGTTTCGCAGCCGTTCTGGTGGTCATGTCCGTGATAGCCCTCATCGCGTACGCCTGGTTTCTTCAGGCGGGGGAGGAGGCGACTGAGGTCGAGAAGGGCATCCTTCCGGACCTTTATCACAGTACCGAGATCATGACGGGCCAGATGGCGGCCCATAGTCTGCTTCAGGAATATGCCCTTCAGGACAACCCGTCAGACAGAAGCACGGTTGAAAACGCGATCACGACCAATCGCAACCAGGTGCAGCGGTCGATGGACGACTATGAGGCAACGATCGTCTCCGATATCGACAAGCAGAATTATGCAGCCGTCAAACAACTCGCCAACCAATTCCGTCTGGCTGAAACTGCTGTGCTGGAAACAAGCCGGGCTGCCTTGTCGAAAGGTGAAACTCCCAATGAAAGCCCAGCTATCAAGAACGAAGTAGAGCCGATCTTTGTAAAATTGCAGTCCGCTCTGCAGGCCATGGTTGAGGATCACAGAGGCGAGGCAAACAGCGCGACGCAGCGGATCAGCTCGATCGTCAGAACGGCCGAAGTCGGTTTGAGCGTTGGCTTGTTGATAGCCCTCGGGCTAGCCCTTCTTTTGGGTTACCAGCTGTTTCGCGCCATTACAGGTCCGCTCACCCGTTTGGTCGACGCGGTTCAATTGATGCGGCAAGGCGACTTCAGCGAACGGCTCGATCTGAGGCGCCGAGACGAATTCAGCGTGCTTGCCGACGGCTTCAACGCAATGGCGGACGATCTCACAACCCTCATTGGTCAGGTTCAAAGGTCCAGCATACAGGTCGGCACGTCGATAACTGAGATCGCCGCCACCTCCAAGCAACAGCAGGCAACTGCGACTGAAATCGCAGCGACCACAACAGAAATCCGAGCGACAGCCAAGGAAATCTCCGCCACATCAAACGAACTGGTCCGCACGATGAACGAGGTCTCCACAGTTGCCGAACAAACCGCTGCCGTGGCTGGCGGGGGGCAAGCGGGGCTGACCCGTATGGAAGAAACCATGCAGCAGGTCATGGAAGCGGCTGGCGCGATCAATTCCAAACTGGCGATCCTGAGCGAGAAAGCCGGCAGCATCAATCAGGTGGTGACGACCATCACCAAAGTGGCCGATCAGACGAACCTGTTGTCGCTCAACGCTTCCATCGAGGCGGAGAAGGCAGGCCAATATGGCCGGGGTTTTGCAGTGGTGGCGACGGAAATCCGAAGGCTCGCGGACCAGACAGCTGTCTCCACCTACGATATCGAGCAAATGGTCAAGGACATCCAGTCGGCAGTCGCGGCCGGGGTGATGGGCATGGACAAGTTTTCCGAGCAGGTCCGTCGGGGTATGCAGGACATCCAGCAGGTCGGCGGGCAACTCTTCGAGATCATTCAGCAGGTTCAGGGGCTGGTGCCACGTTTCGAAGTCGCCAATGAAGGCATGCAAGCACAGGCGACCGGCGCGGGGCAGATCAGCGACACGCTAACCCAGCTAAGCGAGGCAGCTCAGCAAACAGTCGAGTCCCTTCAGCAATCGACGCTCGCGATCGACGAGCTCAATCAAGTCTCAGGCGGCATGCGAAGTAGCATATCGAGGTTCAAGCTACGAGCATAGCGAGCCGGCAGTAGGAGGTGACAATGCTATTCCTCGCCTTCAGCATGGGTCCGGATCGCTACTTGATCGATGTCCACAAAATTGAAGAGGTGCTGCCCTATATCGACGTGAAAGTTCTTCCGGGTGCGCCAACTGGTGTGGTGGGTTTGGTCAGCTATAACGGAATACCCATCCCCCTGATCGATGTCACCCTTCTTGCGCTTGGCCGACCATCGGAGCGCCTGTTGAGCACCCGGATCGTTGTGACGCGCTATCCGGCGGATGATGGCGAGCGACGCCTGCTGGGGCTGATCGCGGAACGGGTGACGGATACGATCGAGCGAGACCCGGCCGATTTCGCGCCGTTCGGACTGGAACCAGGAACCCCGCCCTATCTTGGGCCGGTGGCTTCCGATGGTTTGGAGATCATTCAGTGGGTCAAAGTGGAAGCGCTGCTTTCGGAAGAGATTCGTACCGCTTTGCTCCGCCAGGCGGCAATAGGTGATCAATGACCGGAGCAATAGAAAAGCTCCTGACGGAAACCATTGGACTGGACAGTGCCAGCGTTGGTCCGACAGTGGTTCGTCAGGCGGTCAGAGAACGGATGGAAGCATGCCGGATAACCAACCCTCAGGCCTATAGGCAACACTTGGCCGGTTCCTCGCAGGAGCTGCAGGAGCTGATCAATGCGGTGGTGATCCCAGAGACCTGGTTCTTTCGCGACCGAGAAGCGTTCACGATGCTGGCGCGGCATGCGCGCGCGCACAAGCCTGCTCAGCCGATAAGAATCCTGAGCCTGCCATGTTCAACCGGCGAAGAGGCTTACTCGGTCGCCATGGCCATGTTCGATGCCGGCTTTGAGGCGCATGAGTTCAAGATCGATGGCGTGGACGTCAGCAGCCGCAATATCGCGACGGCTGAACACGCCATCTATGGCCGCAATTCGTTTCGCGGCAGCCATTTAGAATTCAAGGATCGCTATTTCGAAGCGGCCGAGGGCGGGTTGCGGCCTGTTGCTGGGGTGCTGAAACAGGTTCGGTTCATGGTAGGAAACTTGTTCGGTTCTCACGCGCCTTTCGGGCAAGAGGTCTATGACATCCTGCTTTGCCGCAATTTGCTGATCTATTTCAATCGAGAGCTGCAGGATCGCGCATTGATCTGCCTGAAGGACCTGCTGGCCAAAGACGGACTTCTTCTGGTCGGTCCGGCGGAAGCAGCTCTTCCAAGGGTGCATGGCTTTCTTTCCGCTGAATGGCCATTGGCCTTCGCCTTTCTGAAATCGGAGCCCGTCAAGACCACGGCGCCGAAGGTTTCGGCCGCCGTCCCGGTGCGGACGCCAAGCCCTAAGGTCAACAAGAGCGAGCCTCTTCGTCCGTTCCGACCGACAATTGGCAATGAAGGCCGCGGGCAGGCTCCGGCCAAGCCGCTTGCACGCGCCTCGGAAAGCCTCATCGCGGTTGAACGGATCGCCAATGCAGGACGCGTAAAGGAGGCACAGGAGGTCGCCCTGGCGCATCTCAGGGAGTTCGGTCCTTCCGCAGAAATCTTCTACCTGCTGGGCCTCGTCCAGGATGCGGATGGTTCTGCACCCGAAGCCGCGCAAAGTTATCGCAAGGCGCTCTATCTCGCGCCAAATCATCGAGAAGCTCTTGTCCATCTGGCCTTGCTGCTTAGCAAGCAAGGCGACCATAACGGCGCCGAGGCGCTGGCCGGCCGGCTGGGTCGGGTCCAGAAAAGGAGCGGCAGTTGATGGCGGCTTCGACAAGGATCGCTCAGCCGGTGGAGCAGATCGAAATCAACGACTGCTGGCGGCAAATAGGCGTACGGGGTGACAAGTCATGTCCGCTACTAGAGCAGCATCTCCACTGCCGCAATTGCCCGACCTACAAGAAGATCGCACGACGCCTCCTCGACCGTGCAGCTCCCTCGGCATCTCGCGACGAATGGCCTGACAACGCTGGTCGTGCAGGGATCGATTCGGCAGACAACGACGCGCTGCAGACGGCCGTTCTCTTCCGTTTGGGGGAGGAATGGCTGGCACTTCCAGTCGGTATTTTTCATGAAGTGGCTGAATCTCGTCGCGTTCATTCACTTCCACATCGCAGGAACAGTGCACTGCTCGGCATTGCGAATGTCCGTGGTGAATTGCTCATTTGCCTTTCCCTGGCCGAATTGCTCGGGATAGACGAGCGCAAGGAAGGGGAACAAGGCACACGAACCAAGGTATTTCGCCGCCTTGTCGTGGTAGGCGAGCGCGACAAGCGGGTTGCTTTTATGGTTGATGAGATCCACGGCTTACATCGGTACCAGGAACGCGACACTCTCGCTGTTCCGGCCATGATTGGGAAGGCACTGTCTGCCGCTACGGTTGCCGTGCTGCCATGGCAAGGACGAGCCGTTGGCTGTCTCGATCCACGACAACTGCTCACGATGCTGGATCGGAGCATCGCATGACAGATGAAGACTTCAGCCAGGTTTCGATGCTCAGCCTCTTCCAGGCCGAACTGGAGACGCAGTCACGGGCTCTAACCTCTGGACTTCTGGCACTCGAACGCGATCCTATAGCCGCCGACGCCCTGGAAGCATGCATGCGTGCCGCGCATTCTCTGAAAGGAGCTGCCCGCATCATCGACCTGATGCCCGCAGTCAAAGTTGCAAATGCGATGGAAGACTGTCTGGTCGCAGCGCAACGCGGGCATCTGAGGGTGCGACGGGAGCATATAGATGCGCTTCTGCAAGGTTCTGACCTTTTGAAATTGATCGCATCGGGATCATCGAGCGAGAGCGCCAACTCAGAAGTCGAAACCTTTCTCGCGAAGTTCGAGGGGTTGTCCCTCCCCCAGGCAAAGCCCGGGCCCCAAGATTCTGCAGCTGATTTCGCAACTCCAGATCATGCCCAGGAGCAACTGGCGACGACCTCTTCAGCGAACCTCCTCGTTGGGGCGGTACCGCAAGCCCACGGCAGCATCGGCTCTGATAGAATGGTTCGGGTGACGGCAGACAGCCTGAACCGATTGCTCGGGCTGGCTGGCGAGTCGCTGATGGAAGCTCGGCGGCTCAGGCCATTCGCTGACGGGCTGCTACGGCTGAAGCGACTTCAATCGGACCTCGCAAGTGCGTTCGACAATCTTCATGCAGTGCTGCCGCCGGTTTCAAACGATGCGGCGGTGGTGGAGGCGCTGGCTGAAGCGCAGCGAAAGCTTCGGTTGAGCCAAGCGTTCCTGGCGCAGCGTTTCGATGAGTTGGATTCAGTGGATCGGAAAGCGACCGATCTTGCCAACAGATTGTACGACGAAACGTTGGCGAGCCGGATGCGGCCTTTTGAGGACGGCGTGCGACACTATGCGAGAATGATCCGCGACCTCGGTCGTACCCTTGGCAAGCGGGTGCGACTGGAGATCGTAGGCGGCTCGACCGGCATCGACCGCGATATCCTCGAGCAGCTCGATGCCCCTTTGGGGCACCTTCTGCGCAACGCTGTAGACCATGGGCTTGAACCGCCTGAGGAGCGCCTCGCGATGGGCAAACCCGAAGAGGGGCTCATCAGGCTCGAAGCGAGGCACAATGCCGGGCTGCTGCAGATAGCCGTGGTGGACGACGGCAGGGGGATAGAGCTCTCGAAGCTGCGCGAGACCGTCGTCGCCCGGCAACTTGCAACCAGGGAAAGTGCTGAAACACTCAGCGAAAGCGAATTGCTCGCGTTTCTGTTTCTGCCAGGCTTTTCCATGAAAGCGGGCCTTACCGACGTCTCAGGTCGCGGTGTGGGGCTCGATGCAGTGCAAGCCATGACGAAGGAAGTCCGGGGAGTCGCAAGCGTCTCCTCAGAATTTGGCCACGGAACCCGATTTCAACTGCAATTGCCGCTGACACTGTCGGTCCTGCGCACGCTGCTCGTCGATGTCGATGGAGAGCCCTATGCTTTTCCACTCGCTGCCATTTCCAAGACTTTGAAACTGCAGCGGACGGAGATCAACGTCCTGCAGGGCCGGCCGCATTTTCGATTAAACGATCGACAGATCGGGCTGGTCACCGCTCGCGAGGTGCTCGATCGAGGTGAGCCCGGATCGGAACCGAACGAACTATCGGTCGTCGTCGTAGATGCGGGTCGGGGCGATGCGTACGGCCTGATCGTTGACCGTTTTCTCGGGGAACGCGAGTTAGTGATCAGACCTCTCGATCCACGGTTTGCCAAGATCAAGGACATCAGCGCAGCGGCCCTGATGGAAGATGGTTCGCCCGTTCTGATCTTCGATGTCGACGATCTGATCCGATCGGTGGAAAAGCTTGCATCGTCCAGCGGATTTCGAGCTCTTCGGCGCGCCGCGGGCGGCCCCGAAGCGAGCAGGCGCAAGCGCGTGCTCGTGATTGACGATTCACTGACGGTTCGCGAACTCCAGCGCAAGATGCTCGGCAATTACGGTTATGAGGTCGAAGTGGCGGTAGACGGCATGGACGGGTGGAATGCCGTCCGGTCTGGTCCTTTCGATCTCGTCGTCACCGACATCGACATGCCTCGCATGGATGGCATCGAGCTGGTGAGTTTGATCAGAAAGGACGCTGATCTCAAGAACACACCCATTATGATCGTTTCATACAAGGATCGGGAAGAAGATCGCGCGCGCGGGCTCGACGCAGGTGCGGACTATTATCTGACCAAGAGTAGTTTTCAGGACGAGGCGCTGATCCATGCCGTCGTGGACATGATTGGCGAGGCGGCTGAATGAGATCGAGATTGGAAGCCAGCGAATGAGAATCGGCGTAGTCAACGACATGCCGATGGCGGTTGAACTTCTGCGTCGACTGGTCCTGTCGACCGGCGAACATCAGGTCGCGTGGATCGCGACCAATGGGCGTGAGGCGGTCGAGGTCTGCAGACGTGATCTGCCGGATCTGATACTCATGGATCTAGCGATGCCAGAGATGGACGGCGTGGAAGCGACGCGCAGAATCATGGCGGAAACCCCGTGCTCAATCTTGCTGGTGACCGCCAGTATCGAAGCCAACCTCGCCGGCGTCTACGAAGCAATGGGTCATGGCGCGCTTGACGCAGTCGATATTCCGTCGGTGGGCATCGAAGGCAACGCGTCCTCGCAATCCGCCCGGCTTTTGACGAACAAGATACGAACGATAGGCAAGTTGATCGGTGATGCGCCTACCCAGGCGAAAAGGCGGATGTCACGTGCGGCTGAGCCGTCAACTCGACGCCTGATAGCAATCGGCGCCTCTGCGGGCGGGCCGGCTGCCGTTGCCGCAGTCCTGAGCGCGTTTCCCGTTGATTTTGGCGGCGCGATTGTGCTCGTCCAGCATCTCGATGCTCAGTTCGTTCCAGGCCTTGTTGATTGGCTAGGGCAGCATACGCGTCTCCCGATCCGTCCGGCGGGGGAAAGGGATAGCCCTCAAGCGGGCACCGTTCTCGTTGCCAGTTCTGCGGATCATCTGGTTTTCAAGTCAGCTCAGCAACTTGGCTATACGCCCAGCCCCAAGGACAATGTTTATCGGCCGTCCGTAGATGTGTTCTTCGAAAGTGCGGCGCAATGGTGGCCTGGCCCGGTGATTGGTGTTCTGCTCACAGGCATGGGCAGGGATGGTGCGCGCGGGCTGAGACAGCTCCGTGACAAGGGGCATCTCACAATCGCGCAGGATAGAGCAACCAGTGCCGTCTATGGCATGCCGAAGGCCGCCGCCGACATCGGCGCGGCTGTTGATATTCTTCCTTTGGGTGCGATCGGCTCACGTATAATCGAAGCCTGCGAGCGCTCCACGTGAAAGGCCCCTTCCGATGACGCAAGAACCAGAGTTGGTCCCGCCACTCGCAGATAACTATTCATCCATGGTTCTGCTCATCGATGATCAGATCATGGTTTGCGAGGCGGTCAGGCGCGCTCTAGCCAACGAGCCCGATATTTCCTTACACTTCTGCACCGACCCGTTGAGAGCGATGACGGTCGCGGATGAGGTAAAGCCAACCGTTATCCTGCAGGATCTCGTGATGCCAGGGGTCGATGGGCTGCATCTGGTGCGAGAATACAGGAAGCATGCGTCGACACGCGCGGTGCCAGTCATTGTGCTGTCGAGCAAGGAAGATCCAGCCACCAAGGGCGAAGCCTTCGCTGCGGGCGCGAACGACTATCTCGTCAAACTGCCGGATCGTATCGAGTTGATTGCACGCATTCGATATCACACGCGGGCCTATCTGGATCACGTCCAGCGAGACTCGGCACACCGAGCGCTGAGGGAAAGCCAGCGACAGCTGATCAGTGCAAATCTAGAGCTTGAACGTCTGACGCGGATCGATGGCCTGACGGGTCTCGGCAACAGGCGCTATTTTGACGAATATCTGGCGGCTGAATGGAAACGCGCTTTTCGCGCACAGTCCCCACTGTCGCTGTTGATGATCGATGCCGACAACTTCAAACGATACAACGATACCTATGGCCATATGGCCGGCGACGATGTGCTCAAGCAAATCGCCCGCGTAATCCAGAGCGGTTCCGGCCGCTCCACCGATCTCGCTGCGCGGTACGGAGGCGAAGAGTTCGTCATCGTGTTGGTCGACACTATACTGGAACAATCCAGTGCGATCGCCGAGCGGCTCGTCCAGAGCGTGCGGGAGTTGAACATACCCCACGGCCCGGATCGCGTGACCATCAGCGTCGGCGTCGCAACAGCGGTGCCCACCGAGAACGAGACGCCAAACGATTTCGTCAATGCCGCCGATTTGGCTCTGTTTCGTGCCAAATCGGAAGGACGAAATCGTGTTGCGCTTCATATGTCCCGCAGCTAGAGAAGCTCACATCTCAGTCAACGAAGCGCGCCCTGTTCGATTTGAGGACGACCTTGGCAAAGTCGGGCACTTCAAGACCTTGGCGCACGAGCGCATCAAGTGCCTGCTCGGACGCCCTGATGGCGGCGAGCCGCGCCAGCACAGTCTCAGCCTCCAGGCGGGGGACCACGGCGATACCGTCCCGGTCGCCGACCAGTATGTCTCCCGGCGAGATAGTCACTCCTCCAAGCACCACCGGGAATCCGACCGTGCCTGGACCATTGCGCGCAGGCGAATTCGCAATGACCCCGGCACAGTAGACCGGCAACCCGACAGCCTCGATCCCGACAACGTCGCGCACGAGGCCATCAGTGATGAAGCCGGCGACGCCCTTGTTGCGCGCCATGCCGAGCACGAGATCGCCAGTTACCGCCGTACCGGCAAAGCTGTCGGTGGAAGCGACGATGACGTCGCCACTTGCTGCGGCATCCAGTGCTCCAAACAGGGCGAGGTTGTCGGCGGGGCCGCAGTGACAGGTCACGGCGACGCCGACCATCGTCGCAGTAGCTGGCGACAGTGGCTTGATCGCATAATGCAAGGCGCCGCGTCCCCCCATCGCGTCTACGACCTGGCTAACCGGCACGCCCGCAAAAGCACTGATGATTTCTGCTGCGGGCCGTTCGAAACGGCGCTTGATGGTGAGCAGTGGTGGGTCTTCAATCATGTAGCGGCCCCATTCCCTGAACGAACGAAATACAGTCCGGCCCGAGGTCGCGCAGGCTCCGCGCGCCCATCAGTCCCATGACGCGGTCGATCTCCTTGCGGTAGAGTTCGAGCACGTGGCGTACCCCCTCCTCGCCGGCGACCGCGAGCCCCCACAACTGCGGCCGCCCGATCAGACAGCACGAGGCGCCGAGCGCCAGCGCCTTGACGACGTCGGAGCCTCGCCTGATGCCGCCATCGATAAGCACCGGTATGCGGCCTGCGACAGCCGCGACAACCGCCGTCAACGCGTCCAGCGATGCGGCGGCGCCGTCAAGCTGACGGCCCCCATGATTGGATACGATGATGCCGTCGATTCCCCGCGCTACAGCCTCGGCGGCTTCGCTGGGATGCAGGACGCCTTTCAGCAACAACGGTCCGGACCAGACAGTGCGCAGCCAGTCGACATCGGCCCAGGAGAGTCCGGGATCGAGCATTGCGGCCATGCGGCCCGCCAATGCACCGACCGTCGCCGTATCCCCGGGGCGCGCGTAGTTGCCGAAGGTCAGTTTCGGGAGTCGGGTGCGCATACGAAGAAGCCACGCCGCCTTGGTGGCGGCCGCGAGGGTTCCGGCCAAACCGAAGCGCGGCGGGATGGCAAAACCGTTGCGGATGTCGCGTTCACGGTTGCCAAGCATCTGGTTGTCGATGGTGAGCACCAGCGCGTCGTAGCTTGAGGCACGCGCCCGATCCACCATTTCTCGGGTGAAGCCGCGATCGGTATAGACGAACACCTGCATCCACCGTGGGCTACTTCCGGTGGCTGCTATATCCTCCAGCGTGCAGACGGATCCGTGGCTGGCGCAGTAGAATGTCCCTGCGGCCGCTGCGGCTCGGGCGGCTGCGCGCTCGCCGTCGGGCCAGAACAGCCCAGCCAGGCCGGTTGGCGCGATGCCCAGCGGGATGGCAAGTTTCGCGCCGAAGAGGTCAAGGGAAAGGTCTCGCGTCGTTGCACCGTTGAGTGGTCGCGGCAGAATGGCAACCTCGTTAAAAGCTTGCTCGTTCCGGCGCAGCGTTCGCTCATCCTCGGCACCGCCATCGGCGAAGTCGAACACCGGGCGTGGCAAAGTCCGCCGCGCGGCGACGCGGACCGCGGCCACGCTGTACAGGCACTTCAACGCCGCCATCGAAGCAGACGATGCCGCACCGCCGGCACCGCGGTCATCGCCTGTGTTTGAGGCGGACGAGGAGCTACTCACGGTTGCTTTCCGCCGATGCGACCATGATGCGTCGGTCCACCGCCTCCCGGAACACGCACGCAGGAGAGTGTTCCCTCAAAGGAGGGATCGCTGCCGGTCGCCAGCACGCCGGCATTTGTCACCCAAAGCATCTCGCCCGAGAAGACGCAGTTGGTCGTTGCCTTGCCGCAGACGAAGAAACCCTCCGCTGTCCCGTTGGGCTTCAGAACGTGAATGCCGTTGGCGGCAATATCCGTGACATAAAGGCGGCCATCGGCTCCGACCTTCAGCCCGTCCGGGATCGGATTGGCCCCAGGCAAGCGGCCCAGGTCTTCGACGCAACCATCCGGACGCTGCCGCTTGACGCGACCCGTATAGGACTCCCCCCAAATGATCGAGCCGTCGGCTTCGATCGCCACACCATTGGGGAACGTCGGCTTGTCGAAACCGAGAGCAAGGTACGCACTGCCGTCGGGGTTGACGGCAAAGATGTAGCTGGGGTCCGGGTTCCCCGGGTTGTATGTGCCGGGATCGCTAAAGATAAGCCGGCCGTCAGCAGCAAATACAAGATCGTTTGGACCATTGAGCCGAATGCCTGCGACTTCGCTTAGCAGGATTTCCGGCTTTCCGCCTTCGGCAACCCGCTGGATGGATGGTGTCGTCATCTCCGCGGCCCGCCAAGGTCCGGTCGTGCCGCCGTTTTGGCAGACATAGAGCAGGTCATCCGATCCAAGAACACAGGCGTTGGGCGCTCCGGCAACATACGCTAATTGGCGAGCACTTCCGTCGCGATCTATGGCCGTCAGCTGGCTTCGATAGCTTTCGACGATGACAATTCGGCCATCGGGCAGCACCGTCGGGCCCTCGGGCCAGCCAAGGCCGGTCGCGACAACCTCGACGGCCAGCTTTTCAACCTCGTTCATCGTGCGACCCCCAGAACGGCAGCCTATCAAGATTTGTTGAGCATAATCCAGCCTGGCGGTCACATGACCCGGCGACTCGAAAGATAACTAGACTGACGTGCGCGCTAGGTGGCCCACTTTTGCGTCGGGGCTCCGCCACTCTTCAGATCAACAGCAACCAGCACCAATACGCACCAATCACCATTTGCACAGCGAACGCGGTGAACCTGAGACTGACCGCGAGTTGGCTGGTTGAGACGAGGTGGATCACCGACTGCACTATACGTGCGCCTAACATCGTGGAGGCCAAGGGATCCGTGACATCTGTCTTTGAAATGATGATCGCGACTCCGAGCAGACCTCCGAAGATTGGAAGCCCTTCAATGCAGTTGGCGTGGGCACGGGCTAACCTCCGCATAAACGGGGAGAGGGCTCCGTTATCTGGCGTAAAGCCGTTTGCCGGGACTTGCCCAGAGATCACCAGGTAGCTCCGGATAACTTCCATCACGATCAGCAGGGCCAGCGCCCACGAGATGAAGCCAGTCAATGCGTAAGCACTCGCCGACATGTGCCCTCCCCGTTGCTAGCACTCTAGGTCGTTGTAGCCGATCAACTAGTCTAATGCTATTCGACGAGGAGGGGCGGCCTGTAGTGGGGCCGAAACGGAATAGCAGCTTTTGGACGTTGTGCCCGGAATAGCTGCCGTTCAGCCAATCAGCAGGATTGACCGCTTTCGCCCTTTAGCGACCCTTCCGCGCCAGATCAGTCGATGCTTGAAGCTGCCATTCGCAGAGTGAAAGCGGCGTCGAGCATGGTCAGAAAGGCGCGCACGGCGGGGTTGGCGCGTCGGCTTGCCGGCCAGAGCACGGTGACATTGTTTCGCTCGACCGCGAACGTGGACAGCACTGGGACCAGTTCGCCGCGCTTCACATAGGGAGCCGCCATGAAGGAGGCGCCTATGCCTATCCCACCGCCGGCTGCCAGCATGATGAGCACGGCATCGCTGGCATCGGCGACCACACCGGAATTGGGCACGATCTCGATTTCACGGTCGCCAATCCGGAAGGGCCAGCGAAAGGCCTGGCCTGTGCTCTGATATCGAAGGTTGACGGTGTCGTGCCCTTCCAGGTGATCGGGATGGGTCGGTGTGCCGCGTTCCTCGAGATAGGCTGGCGAGGCGAAGCAGCAAAGCCGATGGGGTGCGATCTTGCGTGATAGTAGCCGGGTGTCAGCCAGATCACCGATGCGTATGGCGACATCGATCCCTTCCTCGATCATGTCCACCATCTGGTCACCCAGCCTGAGATCGACGATCAGGTTCGGATGGAGCCGACGGAAAGCCGGCAAAGCCGGAGCGATCAGATGCAGTCCGATCGGCAGCGACGCGGCCACGCGCAACGTGCCCGATGGTTCGGAGCGCGCGGTCATTGCCGCCTGCTCTATTTCCTCCGCCTCGCGTAGCAGACGCAGCGCGCGCTCATGCAGGTCGCGCCCTTCGGGCGTGAAGGTGAGCGAGCGCGTTGTACGGGTAAACAGCGACAATCCTAAATGCCGCTCGAGCCGCTGGACGCTCTTGCTGACCGCCGACGGGGAAATCGACAGCGCGCGCGCCGCTGCCGTGTAGCTGCCCAGCGATCCCGCACGCGCGAAGGCGATGATGCCAGTGAGCCGATCCAAAGTGATATGTTCCGCCATGGCATTACTTAACCGCCATCGGCACCGATTATCAACCGGCGGTCATGCCGCTAGATTCGCTCCAATGACATGGATGAGCGGAGATTTCACCATGAGCGATAAGATGAAGGCAGTCCGTCTGCACGCATTCGGTGGTCCCGAGATGCTGGTGTACGAAGACGCGCCTAGGCCGGGTGTGAAGCCCGGCGAGGTGCTTGTCCGAGTCCAGGCGGCCGGGCTTAATCCGCCCGACTGGTATCTGCGGGATGGCTATCGCGCACTGCCGCCAGAATGGCGACCCAACGCGTCCTTCCCACTGATTCTCGGCACGGACGTGTCGGGCGTCATTGAAGCGGTTGGCGCTGACGTCGCTGAGTTCAGCATCGGTGACGAGGTCTACGCAATGGTTCACTTCCCCGATAACTTGATGACGGGTAGCAATGCCTACGCGCATTATGTCAGTGTGCCGGCATCGCATGTTGCGTTGAAACCAGCCGGCATCGACCATATTCATGCGGCTGGTGCGCCGATGTCGCTTCTGACGGCATGGCAGTTCTTGATCGAACTTGGCCACGACGAGCCGAATCCGTTCCAGCCCTTACCGCATGAGCCGGTGCCCCTCGACGGCAAGACGGTGCTCATCAATGGTGCCGGAGGCGGTGTCGGGCATCTGGCCGTCCAGTTGGCGAAATGGCGGGGCGCGCGCGTCATCGCGGTGACATCGGCCAAGAACGAGGCGCTGATGCGCGATCTTGGCGTGGATCAATTCATCGACTACAAGACAACCGCGGAAGATGTCGTTCGAGACGTCGACCTTGTCCTCGACGCGGTGGGCGGCGCGGACATGGAGCGCTTCTTCCATGTTCTGAAGCCGGGCGGCGCGCTGTTCCTGGTCAACCCACTGGGCTTCGCTGGTCACGAAGAGACAGAGAGGCTGGGGATCACGGTCTCATCCACACAGGTTCGATCCAATGGCGCGCAGTTGGCAAAAGCCGCCCGCCTGCTCGACGACGGCCTTGTGCGTGTCGTCATCGACAGCACATTCCCGCTGGCCGAGGCATCGCGCGCACACGAGCGCGCCGCCGACGGCAGTATTCAAGGCAAGATCGTGCTGGCCGTCTGAATTGTTGCTTTCAGTCCGACCGACCATCGGGAGTGCAGACGATCGGGCGCAATTACGCCGTTTAGCCGACGAAGACCACCGACCGACGTCCGGCTGAATCGTGCTCGACTACAAGTGCCGCGATGGCTGCCGCGATCTTCGCGCTGCCTTGCACTGACGGTTCGATGGGATTGGCGAAGTCCGCGTCATCATTCGATACCAAGCGCAGGTCGACGAGCGGCAAACCGCGCGAGAACGCCGCCCGGGTGATGACGTCGTTGAGGACCGTCAGGGCAGTTGCGGCAAGTCTACGACGCTGTGGGTCGGGAAAGCGCGCCTCGTAGATCGTGCAGACAGCGGTGGGTAGGTTTTGGCCCAGCGCCCCCTCGAGCATCGTACAGTAGTCGTGCTCGAATTCCTCCCGGATATCGCTGATCCTGTCCAGAACCTCGGCCACCGAACGGGCCCCCTGCTCCAGAATCCCTGCATGACGAAGAGCATCATTGCCACCGACGCTGACGACAAGATGGCTAGCATCCTGGGGGAGCCGTTCAAGCTGCCGCTCGACGCCGCTTGTGACGGCGCCGTCGACGGCGTTTAGCGTTGCACGCCACCCCTCCGGCAACCGCTCCCGCAGCTGCCGCACTACGTCGGGCCCGTGCGCGACATAGGCAGCGTTGTCAAAGATCGAATCCCCGAGAAGGACGACGTGTGGCATCGGATGCTCCGTTGAGGCCTCTGCCAATGCTGCATCAGCAGAGGAGGTAAGGTGGTGGGTTGTGACCGCGGCAGCGAGCACGGTCAGGAGATCAGGGCGAGTCAGGCCACCTACAGAACGGAACGGCATCTCAGCCGTCCAGGAACGCCAGAAGCGCGGCATTCACCGCGCTGGCCTCTTCGCGCAGTACCCAAGTCGCCTTCTCGAACGTCTGCAGGCCCCGATCGTTGCAAAGGGCCAGACTGCGCTCGGCCAGGCCATATTCCAGAGCTTGGTCCTGCATCCCCCACAGTACAAGGGTCGGCGTCGTGATCCGCTCCTTCAGGCTTGGGCGGAAGCGAAGCGCCCGATACCAGTTGAGCATGCCTGTCAGCGCCCCCGGCCGTTCCCAGGCCTGCCGATACTCTGCGATTTCCTCCGCCGTGAAGGCATCTGTTCGGCTGGATTTGATGAGCGCCCGTGCCAGCAGAGCCGAGCGCCCCGCCCCCAGAAAAGCCTCCGGCAGCAAGGGGAGCTGGAAGAAGGCCGCATAGCTGCTCCGCAGGAACTGGGTCGGAGATCGCAAGGAATGGGCAAGCAGCACCTCGGGATGGGGCGCGTTCAGGATGACGAGCCTTTCCAGGCGGTGCGGCAGCTTTGCGCCTGCGGCCCAGGCGACGATACCGCCCCAGTCATGACCGACGAGGTGAAACCTTCCGATGCCGAGCGCGTCGGCGATGGCAACGACATCGCCGACGAGCTTCGGGAGCGTGTATTCACGGATGGCTTTCGGCTTGTCACTGGTGTTGTAGCCCCTCTGGTCGGGAACGATGACCCGGAATCCGGCGGAAGCGAGCGCATCGATCTGCCGTCTCCAGCCGATCCAGAAGTCGCCGGGAGCAGTCTGTCCCGGTCCAGCCGCTAGGCTGGCAGCAGCGGAGGCGTCGATCAAAGTTAATATCTCGCGGAGTTGACGAGGAGTTCTGATAAGCAAGTTTCAATTTCGCGCTTTTTCCCGCAAATTCGAGAGCGTGAGGAATTGAAACCATTCGTTGATTAATCAGGCGTTTTCGCCGGCCTGTCACGCCGGAGGTCGCGGGTTCGAGCCCCGTCACTCGCGCCATTTCTCCTCAGGAGAAATGTGACATAATCGTCTAGAACATGGTCTTGCATGTGGAAATTCAGATCCGGTCGGATCTGAATTCGGTCTCTCCCGCAACGACGTCACCCCTTGGCCAGCAGCGCCTCGACCTCCTGCAGCGTCGGCATGGACGGCGCGGTGCCCGGCCTTGTCACCGAAATGCCGGCGACGGCGCAGGCGAAGCGGACGGCTTGCAGCGGCTCCACGCCTTTGGCGAGTGCGGCGGCCAGGCCGCCATTGAAGGCATCGCCCGCACCGGTGGTTTCGACCACTGCGCCGGCATTGACCACCGGGACATGGTCGGACCGAGCGGCCGTGTGCAGCAGCGCGCCTTTTTCGCCGAGCGTGATGATGACCGAGCCGACGCCTTTTTTGAGCAGGCTGTCGGCGGCGCTGCGAGCGTCGTCGATCGAAGAAACCTTGATGCCGGTCAGTTCCTCCGCCTCGGTTTCGTTGGGGGTCACATAGTCGCACAGCGTGTAGATGCGGTCCGGCAGCTTGGCCGCTGGCGCCGGATTGAGAATGGTGGTCACCCCTGCCCCGCGCGCGATCTCGAGTGCGCGCAGTGCCGCGTCGATCGGCTGTTCGAGCTGGGTGACGAAGACGCCGGCTCCACGGATCAGGCCGGCATTGGCCTCGATGTCTTCAGACGAGATCAGCATCGCCGCACCCGGGCTGACGATGATGGCGTTGTTGCCGGTCGTCTCCTCGATGAAGATATAGGCCGCGCCGGTATAGCTTTGCGGCGTGTCGATGACGGCGGATTTCACGCCCGCCTCTGCCCAGGTCGCCTTGGCCATGTCGGCGAAAGCATCGACGCCAAGCCGGGTCAGGAAAGAGATGTCGGCGCCGAGCTTGCCTGCCGCCACCGCCTGGTTCGAGCCCTTGCCGCCAGGCCCCAGCTTGAAGGAATTACCAAGAATGGTCTCGCCCATGCGCGGCTGTCGATCGGCCCGGTAAGCGGTGTCGGCGACGAAAACGCCCAGAATGACGACAGGCTTGCCCGACGCCATGGCCCTACTCGGCGTCCGGCGGCACGACGCCCTTGCGAAAGGCGAAGCAGCCATAGAAGCGGCGCTCGCCGGTCTGGATGACGCAATAGGCTTTCTTGGCGCGCTCGTAGAAGGCATAGCGCTCGACCGAGATCATCGGCCAGGCCTTGCCTTCCGCCTTGTCGATCTCCTTCTGCACCTCTTTTTGCACCGGCGGGATCTCGTCCGGCTTGCCGACGATCTCCATGCGCGCGGCCGCATCGTCGACGAAAGTGTCCAGCGGATAGAGCGACAGCACCGCCTTGACCACATCGGCCGCCGAGGCGTCGATGTGCAGCAGCTTGCCGAGCACGGTCTGCTTTGCCACCGAATCGGCGGGGAAATTGGTGTCGGCGATGATCAGATCGTCGCCGTGTCCCATTGCCCTGAGCGCCTGGAGCACATCGGCATTGAGCAATGGGTTGATCCCTTTGAGCATAGCAGTCCTCGTCAAACAGGTTTGGTCAAAGTCGATTGGAAATCAGAGCCGGTTGCCGGTCTCGGCGTCGAAGAGATGGACCTGGTCGAGGCGCGGCTTGAGATTGAGCGTGTCGCCGGGCTTGAAGTCGTGGCGCTCGCGAAACAGCGCCACCATCTCGCCCTCGCCGAAACGTACGAAGACCAGCGTTTCGGAACCGGTCGGCTCGACTACCGAGATCTTTGCCGGCACGCCGTCGGGATGGATTTCGAGATGCTCGGGCCGCACGCCATAGACCACGGCCTGGCCCTCCTTGGCGGCGCTGCCGGCCGCAATCGGGAACAGCGTGCCTGCTATCTCGACCTTGTCGCCTTTGCGCACCACGCCTTTGAGCAGGTTCATCGACGGCGAGCCGATGAAGCCGGCGACAAACAGATTGGCCGGCCGGTCGAACAATTCCAACGGCGCGCCGACTTGCTCGATGCGGCCGTCGCGCATGACGACGATCTTGTCGGCCATGGTCATGGCCTCGATCTGGTCGTGGGTGACGTAGATGGTGGTGGTCTTCAGCCGCTGGTGCAGTTCCTTGATCTCGGTGCGCATCTGCACGCGCAGCTTGGCGTCGAGATTGGAGAGCGGCTCGTCGAACAGGAAGACCTGCGGATTGCGCACGATGGCGCGGCCCATGGCGACGCGCTGGCGCTGGCCACCGGAGAGCTGGCGCGGATAACGTTTCAGGTACGGATTGAGGTCGAGAATGTCGGCGGCGCGCTTGACCCGCTCGGCGACCACGGCTGGATCGGTCTTGCGCAGCTTCAGCGCAAACGCCATGTTCTGCTCCACCGTCTTGTGCGGATAGAGCGCGTAGTTCTGGAACACCATGGCGATGTCGCGCTTGGCCGGCGGCAGATTGTTGACGATGCGCTCGCCAATGGCGATCGTGCCGCCGGAGACGGTCTCCAGCCCGGCCACCATCCTGAGCAGCGTGGACTTGCCGCAGCCCGACGGGCCGACCAACACCACGAACTGGCCATCGGCGATATCGACGCTGACCTCGTGCAGGACCTTGACGGTTCCGAACGCCTTGGCCACATTGCTGATCGCGACTTGAGCCATCGTCCCCCCTTTTCTCGCGGTGAAGCTAGCCATTGCCAACGGCAAGGGCAAGTCGGTATGTTATCGATAAAAAGCCATTCGTGTTGACAAGGTAATCGATTACGCAAATATTAGCTGTTGCCAATCCGGCAGTCGGATTTTTATCCGAAAATCGGAGCTCCAGGCGACGCAGGGTGGGGTCCCACGTCCCCGTATGATAAAGGAGAACCGCCGACGTTTCGGCGTCGGAGGGATTGGCATTTTAATTCACGACTGTTGTTCTGGGAGGAATAGATGAGAGTCGGTCTGTACGAAAAACTCGTCCGCGCGGGTGCCACCCGGCGTGACATACTCAAGGGCGCGGCCTCGATGGCCGCGATCGCCGCCGCATCGGGCGCTGGGCTCGGCGCTTTCACCCGCCCGGCTGAAGCCGCCAGCGAGCTACGCTCCAAAATTCTTCAGATCCCCGGCGTCGGCAAGGGTCAGCCGACGGATGCCGATTTCCAGAAGGTCGGCGAACTCTGCCTGGAAGCCACCAAGGCCAACGTCAAGGAAGGCGAATTCGCCGGCGTCGAGCTCACCTTCATGGGCCTCAACAACCAGAACCTGCACAATGTGCTGTTCCGCGGCTTCCTGAAGCCGTGGGAGGCCTATACCGGCGCCAAGATCAGCTGGATCGACCTGGCGCAGGCCGACTACAATGCCCGCCTGCAGCAGTCGATCGCAACCGGCACCGTCGACTTCGACATCATCGAGATGGGCGCGCCCTTCGAAGGCGATGTCTGCGGCAAGGGCCTGACGTCCGAGATGCCCGACTGGGTCAAAGAGCAGATCGACATGAAGGATGTCGTGGCCTATCTGCAGCCGCCGGTCGGCACCTGGGACGGCAAGCAGTACCGGATCACCGTCGATGGCGATGCGCACAACTTCAATTACCGCACCGACGTTTTTGCCGATGCCGACCTCGCCAAGGCGTGGAAGGACGGCGGCGCGACCACCGAATGGGGTGTGCCGAAGACCTGGCAGGAAGTCCAGGCCGTCACAAAATTCCTCAAGGGCAAAAAGTTCAAGGACCAGGACGTCTTCGGCTATCTCGATGCGCCCAAGGCCTGGGGCGGTTTCGGCTTCTACTTCCTCGGCAGCCGCGCCACCGCCTATGCCAAGCATCCCGACGACAAGGCCTGGCTGTTCGATGCCGACACGATGAAGCCGCGCATCAACAATCCGGCCTGGGTGCGCGCCATCCAGGACGTCATCGACGCGCTGCCGTCGGAGCCCGCCGACCAGATCAACGCCGACCCGAACACGACAGCCTTCCAGCAGTTCCTGGCCGGCACCGGTTCGATGGTCACCTGGTGGGGCGACGTCGGCTCCAACGTCAAGACCAACGATAGCTCGGTCATCGGCGACGTCACCGGCTTCTCGATCCTGCCGGGGTCCGACGACGTCTACAATGCCAAGACCGGCGCTTGGGACAAACTCGCCAGCGGCCCGAACTATGCGCCGAACTGCGCCTATCTCGGCTGGGGCGTCTACGTCATGGCCCGCGTCGATACGGACGAAAAGAAGAAGAAAGCGGCATGGTCGGCCGCCGCTCATCTCGGCGGCAAGGACCTGTCAATCTGGACGGCGATGTATCCGTCCGGCTTCCAGCCCTACCGCAACTCGCATTTCGACATTCCCGAATGGGTGGCGGCAGGCTACGACGAGGCGTTCATCACCTCGTATCTGAAGTCGGAAGCCGACAGCTACAACCATCCGAACGCGGCGATCGAACCGCGCATCCCCGGCATCTTCCAGTATTATTCGGCTGCCGAGGACATTCTGGCCAATACATTCGCCGGCAAGATGAAGGCGCAGGAAGGCGCCGACGCCATTGCCGCGGCCTGGGAGAAGCTGACCGACCAGATCGGCCGCGAAAACCAGATCAAGCTCTACAAGGCCTCGCTCGGCGTGTAGGCTGATCCTATCGTGACAACAGGTCCGGCGGTGCAAGCCGCCGGACCTGACCGGCTCGGGCCGGTCGCAGGCTTGGTTTTTTAAACGGACGGGGACGCGTGGCTGACCAGACCACCAATGCATGGCCGGCCAACGCCGGTCCAGCCGATCTGATCTCGCCGGCCCGCAAGCGGGCGGGTTTTGCCCTGATGGCGGCCGCCACGCTTGGCCTGCTGGCGGTGATCGCGTTTGAGATCCTCTACAAGAACGAGATCACCACGCTCGGCTTCGAGACCTGGCGTCCGATCGTCTACGCCTATGTTCTGTGGGGCGTGGCGCTCGGCATCGGCCAGGTGCTGACGCGCGGCGAGGACGGCCAGCGCGCGCTGTTCCTGCTGCCGGCGCTGCTGTTCACCATCGCCATGGTGATCTTCCCGACGCTGTTCGGCTTCTACATCGCGCTGACCGACTGGAACCTGTCGTCCTTTTCCGGCCGCAAGTTCAACGGGCTCGACAATTTCTGGCAGATGCTGGCCGATCCCTACTACCGCAACGCGCTGTTCAACATGGTGCTTTATGTGCTCGCCGTGCTGGTTGAGTATGTGATTGCCTTCGGCCTGGCGCTGCTGCTCAACGCGCAGATCCGGGCGCGCAAATTCTTCCGAGTCGTCTTCCTGATGCCGCTGATGCTGTCGCCGGTCGCGGTGTCGTGGATGATCGGCAAATCGCTGATGGAGTACCGTTTCGGGCCGGCGGCGACGCTGGCGCGCCATGTCGGCTGGGAAAACCCCGCCTTCTTCTCCAACCCGATCACCGCCCGCATCTCGATCATGGTGCTCGACGCCTGGACCTTCATCCCGTTCATGATGATCATGCTGCTTGCCGGCCTGCAGGCGATGTCGCGCGACGTGCTGGAAGCGGCGCGCGTCGATGGCGCCACGCCCTGGCAGACTTTCTGGCAGGTCACCTTCCCGCTGATGCTGCCGGTGTCGGTCACGGCGGTGATCCTGCGCATCATCTTCAAGCTGAAGCTTGCCGACATCATCATTACCGTCACCTCCGGCGGCCCCGGCGGCGCCACGGATTCGGTGTCGAGCTTCATCTACCGCGAATACCGCGACCGTTCGAATGTCGGCTACGGCACCATGCTGGCGATGGCCTATCTTGTCATCATCGTCGTGTTCGTGACCTGGCTGTTGAAATTCGCCAATCGCTTCGTGCGCAACGTGAACTGACGAGGCACAATGAGCGTCCAGACCACCGACTATGCTGCCTCGGAAATCCGCTCACCGCTGGGTTTTCTGGCCAATCGCATCTTCATCTATGGCGCGCTGGCGTTCTGGGCCTTCATCTGCCTGTTCCCGATCTACTGGACCATCACCACCTCGTTCAAGACCGCGGTCGATGTCACGCAAGGACACCTCATTCCGTTCGTCGACTTCCAACCGGACTGGAAGGGCTGGCGCTCGCTCGGCCTGTCGCCGGATTCGATCTTCCAGACCTCGACGGTGCGGGAGGAGTTTTTCAAGCGCTTCATGAATTCGGTCATCACCTCGGTCGGTGCGTCGAGCCTCGCCATCGTCATTGGCAGCCTCGCCGCCTATGGGCTGACCCGCTACCGCTATCAGTTCGCCTGGTTCAAGAACGAGGACATCTCCTTCTTCTTCCTGTCGCAACTGATCCTACCGCCGGTGGTGCTCGCCCTGCCCTTCCTGGTGCTCTACCGCGAAGTCGGCCTGCTCGACACACGCATCGGCCTGATCCTGCTCTACACGCTGATGGTGCTGCCGATCGTCATCTGGATCATGCGCGACCAGTTCAACTCGATCCCGGTCGAGCTCGAGGAGGCAGCGCTGGTCGACGGCCTGTCGATCTGGGGCGCTTTTTTCCGTATCGTCATGCCGATTGCGCTGCCGGGCATGATCGCCGCCTTCATCCTGGCGATGGTGCTGTGCTGGAACGAGTACTTTTTTGCGGCACTCCTGACCTCGACCGACGCCAAGACCATTCCGGTGATGGTGGCGAGCCAGACCGGCTCGCAAGGCATCAACTGGTGGTCGATGGCGGCGCTCGCCACCGCCGCGATCGCACCGCTGGCGGTGATCGGGATTGCGCTGGAGCGCTATCTGATAATGGGCATGACGGCTGGCGCGGTGAAGTAGACGAGAGGCGGCGTGCCCCTCTACTGTTGACCTCGGCGGGACAGCACCCCCCTCTGGCCTGCCGGCCATCTCCCCCGCAAGGAGGGAGATCGGCAGCTTTGGCTGCATCGCTTTTCTTGCGACGTAGGTGATTTGGCGAAAGCGGAAATGACATCTGATCTCCCCCCTTGCGGGGGAGATGTCCGGCAGGACAGAGGGGGGGTGTGAAGGATCGCTACAGAGCGACTTTGTCTGCTAGCGCCCCAATATCGCCCTCAGGTGATCCATGATCATCGCCACACCCTTTCGCCCCAGCTCCGCCGAGGCCTCCGGCGCACTCGCCGTATACCACGCGGTATTCTCGCCAAAACGCCCGGCATCGACCGCTTCCGGACACAGTGCCAGCATCAATGATGTCTCGCCAACACCGGCGTGATCGAACGGATACTTCCCGTTCATGGCAGCCGACATCAGCGGGTGCACCTGCACCCAGTTGAAGAAATTCTCGCCGGCGGCGTGCCCGGCATAATAATCGGCCATCTCGTCTGAGCCCCACCAGCCCTCGCCGCGCTGCTTCTCGAGGAAGCGGAAGATCGCCTGGCGGCCGGCGGCCTTGAAGGCGAGATCAGTCGGCATGCCGGCGGCAAAGTTCTCGGTCTGGTGGTGGATGATGGCGTTGATGTTACGAAAGCCGATGCGCAGCAGGCTGTAGAACAATTCTCCGGCGAACGGCGCCAGCTGGTTGCCGCCGACCTGCACCGAGCCGTTGCCTTCGGGTGCTGCCACCACATAGCTCGCCGCACCGTAGTAGAAAGCCGGCAGGATGAGGATGTCGGCCTCCTTCTCGTAGAGCTCCAGCGTCTTGATGACGGCCAGCGTGTCCATGCCGACAGCCATGTGCTCGCCGTGATATTCGAGCACGCCGAGCGGGAGAGCGACCGGCCAGTTCTCGGCGATCGCCTTGCGGATCTGGTGCGGCAGCATCAGTTCGTAGCGCATGATCTATTCCAGGTTGGTGTGGCGGGTGCGCATGGCCTCCGACGACTGGCCGGTCAGCGCCTTGAGCTTCAGCACCATCACCTCGAACAGCAGGAACAGCGCCCCTTCGAAGACCGAGCCCATCGGCAGCAGCGATGTCTTTTGCGGCCCCTGGTCACGCGCCATGGTCTGCGCCGGGATCAGCAAGGTGAAGTCGGCAAGGGCGACCGCACTGCTGCCTGCCTCGGCGGTGAGCAAAAGCACGGTGGCGCCGGCCTTGCGGGCGACTTGCATCAAGGTGAGCACCGTCGTCGTCTCGCCCGGGCCGGAACTGACCAGGAAGACATCGGCTGCGCCAAGCGGTGGCGTGTTCATGTCGCCGACCACCGACACCTCAAGCCCGAGGTGATAGAGGCGCATGGCGAAACCCTTGAGCTGCAAGGCCTCGCGGCCGCAGCCATAGACGACGATCTTTTGCGCGCGGGCCAGGGTTTCGCAGGCGGTGTCGATGCCGGCTTCGTCGACGCGCGCCAGTACGGCGCCCAGCTCTTGCAGGGCCGTCGAAAACATATCCGAGCCGGCATTCGTCATGAGAGTCCCATCTGTCCGGCTGGGTTGTGGCCGGTGATTTCGGGTTGCGCGCTTTCGGAAAAAGGCTTGTTTTTTGTTCATGCTATCACCGCGAAAATGCCTGTCCAACGGCCATGGCGGCTTTTGCTGAGCCAGCGGCGTGATAGTGTCATGTCAGACAATCAATCCAGGAAATCAGCACGACATGAAGACACGGCATTTCGACCGCATCGGCAATGGCGGCCTCGACTTCACCGAGCTTGGCTTCGGCAGCGCGCCGCTCGGCAACCTTTACCGCGCCGTCCCCGACGAGGATGCCAACGCGACGCTGGAGGCGGCGTGGGCGACCGGCTGCCGTTACTACGACACCGCGCCGCTCTATGGCCTGGGCCTTGCCGAAACACGGCTCAATGCCTTCCTGCGCGGCAGGAAGCGTGACGATTATGTGCTGTCGAGCAAGGTCGGTCGCCTGTTGCGCGCCTGCCCGCCGGAGGAACGAACCGGCATCGGCAAGTTCTTCGACACACCGACGCGCAAGGAGGTCTACGACTACAGCTATGACGGCGTCATGCGCTCGTTCGAGGCGTCGCTGGAACGGCTTGGCGTCGACCGCATCGACATCCTTTTCGTCCATGACCTCGACATCTTCACCCATGGCAGAAAGGAGGCGTCAGACCAGCGCATCGAGGAATTCATGGCCTCGGGCTACAACGGACTGGTTGCGCTGCGCGACCAGGGCGTGATCAAGGCCTTCGGCGGCGGCATCAACGAATGGGAGGTTTGCCAGACGCTGGCGGAGCGTGGCGACTTCGACCTGTTCCTGCTGGCCGGGCGCTACACGCTGCTGGAACAGGAAGCGCTTGCCACCTTCCTGCCGCTCTGTGAGCAACGCGGCATCGGCATCGTTCTCGGCGGTCCTTACAATTCCGGCATCCTGGCGACCGGGCCGAAGCCAGGCGCCTATTACAATTACTCCGAGGCGCCAAGGGACATCATGGATCGCGTCGGGCGCATCGAGGCCGTCTGCCAGCGCCATGGCGTCAGGCTGATCGAGGCGGCGCTGCAGTTTCCGCTGCTGCACCCTTGCGTGGTGTCGGTCATCCCCGGCGGCCAGCGGCCGAGCGAAGTCGAAAGCAACCGCGTCCTGCTCGATGCCAAGCTGCCCGCGGCGCTGTGGGCCGACCTCAAGCAGGAAGGCCTGATGCGTGCGGATGCGCCGGTGGGCTGAAGGCTCGCCTCAGCGGGCTGACGGCCTGCCGCCATCGAGGCAAAAGAAAAGCCGGGCGAACCCGGCTTTTCAACATTCTCTGAAAAAATTTTTAGTTGACCGCGTCCTTGAGGCCTTTGCCGGCCGAGAACTTCGGCACGGTACGCGCCGGAATCTTCACTTCCGCGCCAGTCTGCGGGTTGCGGCCAGTCGATGCCGCACGCTTGGAGACGGTGAAATTTCCGAAGCCGACGAGCCGTACATCGCCGCCCTTCTTCAGTTCGCCAGTGATGACGGAGAACACCGCCTCAACCGCCGACTGTGCGTCACCCTTCGAAATGCTCGCGGATTCAGCGACAGCGGAAACCAGTTCGTTCTTGTTCATAAAAATTCCCTTCCATGAGAAAACCGGAACTTTCGACTCATCCGGCAGGAGAGGGACTTTAGAAAGAAGCGCTCGCAAACCCAAGTCAAAAAGCCGGAAAAAAGTTGAAAAAAGCCCGGAAATGGTGGGTTTTTCACATGAAAAAGCCGGGCTCAAGGCCCGGCTCTCTCTTTGTGCACTGCAACTTTAGTAGTTTCTAATGTGCAAGCGACTTTCCAGCATCGTCAACGGTATCGGTGGAAGCCGGCGGATTGACTGGCTCGACCCACTCGATTGGCTCCGGCATGCGCACCAGCGCGTGCCTCAGAACCTCGCCGACACGTGAGACCGGAATGATCTCCATACCGTTCTTCACATTGTCCGGTATCTCCGCCAGATCCTTGGCGTTGTCTTCCGGGATCAGCACCTTCTTGATGCCGCCGCGCAGTGCGGCGAGCAGTTTCTCCTTGAGGCCGCCGATCGGCAAGATGCGGCCGCGAAGCGTTATCTCGCCAGTCATCGCCACATCGGCCCGGACCGGAATACCAGTCATGACAGATACGATGGCCGTCGCCATGGCAGCACCTGCAGACGGACCGTCCTTCGGCGTGGCGCCTTCGGGCAAGTGGACGTGGATGTCACGCTTGTCGAACAGCGGCGGCTCGATGCCGAAATCGATGGCCCGCGAGCGGACATAAGAGGCCGCCGCCGAGATCGATTCCTTCATCACGTCGCGCAGATTGCCGGTCACCGTCATGCGGCCCTTGCCGGGCATCATGACGCCTTCGACCGTCAGCAGCTCGCCGCCGACTTCCGTCCAGGCAAGACCGGTGACGACACCGACCTGATCGTCAGCCTCGACCTGGCCGAAGCGGAAGCGCGGAACACCGAGGTAATCGGCGAGGTTCGCCGCCGTGATGCTCACCGTCTTCTTCTTCGTCTTCAGGATCTCGGTCACCGCCTTGCGCCCGAGCTTCATCAGCTCGCGCTCCAGGCTTCTGACGCCCGCTTCACGGGTGTAGGTCTGGATGATGCCGCGGATCGCGTCCTCGCCGACGGAGAATTCCTTCGGCTGCAGGGCATGATCGCGGATCACCTTGGGCATCAGGTGACGCTTGGCGATCTCGATCTTCTCGTCCTCGGTGTAGCCGGCGATACGGATGATCTCCATGCGGTCCATCAGGGGCGCAGGGATGTTCAGTGTGTTCGCCGTCGTCACGAACATCACGCTCGACAGGTCGTATTCGACCTCGAGGTAATGGTCCATGAACGTCGAGTTCTGCTCGGGATCGAGCACCTCGAGCAAAGCCGATGACGGATCGCCGCGGAAGTCCTGGCCCATCTTGTCGATCTCGTCGAGCAGGAAGAGCGGGTTGGACTTCTTGGCCTTCTTCATCGACTGGATGACCTTGCCGGGCATCGAGCCGATATAGGTGCGGCGGTGGCCACGGATCTCGGCCTCGTCACGCACGCCGCCAAGCGCCATGCGGATGAACTCGCGGCCGGTCGCCTTGGCGATCGACTTGCCGAGCGAGGTCTTGCCGACGCCGGGAGGGCCGACGAGGCACAGGATCGGCCCCTTCAGCTTCTTCTGGCGGCTTTGCACGGCGAGATACTCGACGATGCGGTCCTTGACCTTGTCGAGGCCGAAATGATCGGTGTCGAGCACGTTCTGCGCAAACGCCAGGTCCTGCTTGACCTTGGAGTTCTTGCCCCACGGGATCGACAGGATCCAGTCGAGATAATTGCGCACGACGGTCGATTCCGCCGACATCGGCGACATCGTCCGCAGCTTCTTCAACTCGGCTTCCGCCTTTTCGCGGGCCTCCTTGGAGAGCTTGGTCTTCTTGATGCGCGCCTCGATCTCGGCGGCCTCGTCGCGGCCGTCCTCGCCTTCGCCGAGTTCCTTCTGGATCGCCTTCATCTGCTCGTTGAGGTAGTATTCGCGCTGCGTCTTCTCCATCTGGCGCTTGACGCGCGAGCGGATGCGCTTCTCCACCTGCAGGACGGAGATTTCGGCTTCCATGAAGCCCATCGCCTTTTCCAGCCGTTCCTTGACGGACAGCGTGGCCAGCATCTCCTGCTTCTCGGGGATCTTGATGGCGAGGTGCGAAGCAACCGTATCGGCGAGCTTGGAATAGTCGTCGATCTGGCTGGCGGCGCCCACCACTTCAGGCGAGATCTTCTTGTTCAGCTTGACGTAGTTTTCGAAGTCGGTGACGACCGAACGGGCGAGCGCCTCGACCTCGACCTCTTCCTCCTCCGGCTCGACCAGCGCCGTGGCGGTAGCTTCGTGGAAGTCCGGACGGTCGGTGAACGAGACGATCTTGGCACGCGAAGCGCCTTCGACCAGCACCTTGACGGTGCCGTCGGGCAGCTTCAGCAATTGCAGCACATTGGCGAGCGTGCCGATGTCGAAGATCGCATCGGGCTCGGGATCGTCATCGGCGGCATTCATCTGGGTGGCAAGCAGGATCTGCTTTTCCTGACCCATAACTTCTTCCAGCGCCTTGATCGACTTTTCACGCCCGACAAAGAGCGGAACGATCATGTGCGGGAACACCACGATGTCGCGCAGTGGGAGGACTGCGAAGACGCCGTCGCTGGGAGCCTTGGATATTTTGGCCATTGTCCAACCTTTCATGTCGCGGCCGCTAATTGAGCCAACCGCGAATCTCATATTAACGACCGGGGATCGTTCCGCCTACCACCGTTTGTGACGGGAGTTTTACAGCACAGAATTCGGCACCACGGCCTTCCGATGTTAGTTGGATGCACGAGGGGCAAAGATCAAGGGTCGACACGTTCGTTCATCCACTCCGTCACAAGGATCGGTACCTCACCACAGCAAAACGGCGCCCCGCGGGCGCCGTTCCATAAAAAGGTTAGGCCAGATGCCAGATCAGGCGCTGACGTTGCCCTTCTTTTCCTTCTGCTCGGAATAGATGTAGAGCGGCCGGGCGCTGCCGGTCACCACTTCTTCCGAAATCACCACTTCGCGCACGCCTTCCAGGGCGGGCAGTTCGAACATGGTGTCGAGCAGGATCGCTTCCATGATCGAGCGGAGGCCACGGGCGCCGGTCTTGCGCTCGATGGCGCGCTTGGCGATCGCCGACAGCGCATTCTCATGGAAGGTCAGGTCGACACTCTCCATCTCGAACAGCCGCTGATACTGCTTGACCAGCGCGTTTTTCGGCTCGGTCAGGATCTGGATTAGCGCTGGCTCGTCGAGGTCTTCCAGCGTCGCCAGGACCGGCAGACGGCCGACAAACTCGGGGATGAGGCCGAACTTCAAGAGATCCTCGGGCTCGACCAGGCGGAACACGTCACCGGTGCGGCGATCCTCGGGCGAAGCGACGATGGCGCCGAAGCCGATGGAAGTCTTCCTGCCGCGATCCGAGATGATCTTGTCCAGCCCGGCGAAGGCGCCGCCGCAGATGAACAGGATGTTGGCGGTGTCGACCTGCAGGAACTCCTGCTGCGGATGCTTGCGGCCGCCCTGCGGCGGCACGGAGGCAACGGTGCCTTCCATGATCTTCAGAAGCGCCTGCTGCACGCCCTCGCCCGACACGTCGCGGGTGATCGATGGGTTGTCGGACTTGCGCGAGATCTTGTCGATTTCATCGATGTAGACGATGCCGCGCTGGGCGCGCTCGACATTGTAGTCGGCCGACTGCAGCAGCTTCAGGATGATGTTTTCGACGTCCTCGCCGACGTAACCGGCTTCGGTCAGCGTCGTCGCGTCGGCCATGGTGAAGGGCACGTCGATGATGCGGGCCAGCGTCTGGGCAAGCAGCGTCTTGCCGCAACCGGTCGGGCCGATCAGCAGGATGTTGGACTTCGCCAATTCGACGTCGTTGTTCTTGCCGGCATGCGCCAGGCGCTTGTAGTGGTTGTGGACAGCCACCGACAGCACGCGCTTGGCGTAGGGCTGGCCGATGACATAGTCGTCGAGAACCTTCAGGATCTCCTGCGGGGTCGGCACGCCCTCGCGCGACTTCACCATCGAGGTCTTGTTCTCCTCGCGGATGATGTCCATGCACAGCTCTACGCACTCGTCGCAGATGAACACCGTTGGGCCGGCGATCAGCTTGCGCACCTCGTGCTGGCTTTTGCCGCAAAACGAGCAATAAAGCGTGTTCTTCGAATCACCGCTGTTGTTGCCGACTTTGCTCATTTTCCTGTCCTTTCATGGCCGCCCGCCGATGGTCTGGCTGAAAGGGCGCATATCCTATCTATCGCGGGAATTCGCCGCCGCCAGTGTCCCGGCTCCCGCAACGCATTCCGTACGAAACACAAATCAGAAAACGTCGCAATGATTCGCGCCAACCCTGCACAAAGCTAAGCCGTCGAAAATCAACATAGCCTTAACGTAGGCAATCCCATCCACCGAGGGAACAGCCAATTGTGGCCGAAATGCCGCAAATCCCAGCAAAAGCGCGTTATCCCGCCATCCAACTGCCATGCAGCGCTTATGCCGCAGCGCCTTCGACCGGCTCGCGCGACGAAATGACCTTGTCGATGAGGCCGAAATCCTTGGCTTCGTCGGCTGTCATGAAATGGTCGCGGTCAAGCGTCTTTTCAATGTCTTCGTAGCTCTTACCGGTGTGTTTGACGTAGACCTCGTTGAGGCGGC
Organism: Mesorhizobium sp. M0761; assembly: GCF_040320205.1. Lineage (NCBI taxonomy): Bacteria > Pseudomonadati > Pseudomonadota > Alphaproteobacteria > Hyphomicrobiales > Phyllobacteriaceae > Mesorhizobium > Mesorhizobium sp. M0761. The sequence continues at coordinate 104,224 of NZ_JAMYPF010000004.1, read as the reverse complement.
GCTTCAGCTTGATGATGTCCTGCGCGTGCCGCTCGATGTCGGAGGCCTGGCCCTGGAAACCGCCGGAAGGCTGGTGAACCATGATACGGGCGTTCGGCGTGGCAAAACGCATGTCCTTGTGGCCGGCGGTCAGAAGCAGCGAGCCCATCGACGCCGCCTGGCCGATGCACAGCGTCGACACCGCCGGCTTGATGAACTGCATGGTGTCGTAGATCGCCATGCCCGAGGTCACCACGCCGCCCGGCGAGTTGATGTAGAGATTGATCTCTTTCTTCGGGTTCTCGGCCTCGAGGAACAAAAGCTGTGCACAAACCAGCGTCGCCATACCGTCTTCGACCGGGCCGGTGATGAAAATGATGCGCTCTTTCAGCAGGCGCGAGAAAATGTCGTAGGCCCGCTCGCCGCGATTGGTCTGCTCGACCACCATCGGAACGAGGTTCATGTAGGTTTCGACGGGGTTCTTCATGGACTACCCTTTTTGGAGATGGGGATTCCGGCGCCGGGAAATCGGGCAGAATCGGTTCTTGATGGTTAGAATGTAAATAGGATGCCGGCTCACCCTAGCGCAAGGCCGCCTCTCCTAGCCATCTGGTTAAGTCGAATCAAGGTTTCCGCGCAAGGGAAGCCCGAAGGCGGCCAACGGCGTTTTTGCGGTGTAGCAATTCCTTAACCCCGTCGCTTAACGAAACGCGGCGAAACCGCTTTCCCCCGGAGAACCATCCCCTACAGTTCAACGTTGAACCTCACCTTCTCGCGTTCAAACAGGGGGAGTGCCATGATCAGGAAAACTGTTTGCCTCGCCATTTCCGGCCTTGCCGGTCTCGGCATGGTGTCCGATGCGGTTGCCGACGGCCGGGCCGCCGAATGCTATGAGCCGGTGCACAGGCCGGCGCTCTATGACACCGTCTATGAAGACGTCATGGTCAGTCCCGGCGGGCAGTTGGTCGACTATGATCCGCCGATCTATGGCACCATGGAGCGCGTCGAGCAGATCGCGCCGCCCCGAGTCACCTATGACATCGTACCGGCGAGAACCCGCACCGTTTACCGCACGGTCCAGGTCGACGATGGCGGCTATGCCTGGGAATGGCGCGTCATCCACGGCCGCAAGGTGCTGTGCAAGGTGTGGCGCAAGGCCCGCTACGCGCGTGTGGCCGAAACGGTGGTGGTTGAACCGGAGCGCACCCGCCGGGTTGTGCTGCCGGCCGAATATGAGAGCGTCGCCCATGAAGTGCTGGTGCGGCCCGAGCGGCGGCACGTCACCCAGATAGCGCCGTCATACCAGAGGATGGCGCGCCGGGTGGTGGTGCAGGAAGGCTCGACCAGCTGGCGCCGCGTGCATATTGCCAGGCATTGCGAGGATTAGACTTCGGTACTTCGCCGAGGTCCGCCTCGGTTGGCTCAATCCATAGGGCCGTCGGGTGCCAACATCCGGTCTGGCACCAAGCCGGCAAGCCGCGGTAATGGTCTGGCATGACCACATCCATGCCGCCCTACCTCGCCTTTGATCCAGCCACGCGCCGCCTGCGGCTCGATCCGCACGAACCGGCGTTTTTCCAGAACCCCTACGACGCCTATGCCGTCCTGCATGGCGCATCGAATGCCTTCTTCTGGGAGGAATTCGGCTTCTGGTGCTTTGGCGGCTTCGACGACGTCAACCGGCTGTTGCGCGACCGCCGCTTCGGCCGCCAGAACCCGGCCGGCATTCCCGACAGCCGCGGCATCGGCGAGGATCGCTCGCATTTGGCCGCTTTCGACGGCATCGAGAGCAATTCGATGCTGGAGCTGGAGCCGCCGGTGCACACCAGGCTCAGAACCCTGGTCAACCGCGCCTTCGTCTCGCGCCAGGTCGAGCGGCTGCGGCCGCGCGTGGAGGCGCTGGCCAATGAGCTGATCGACCGTTTCGAGCCGCGCCAGGTCGATCTATTGCCCAGCTTCGCCGCACCTTTGCCGATCACCATCATTGCCGAAATGCTCGGTGTGCCGGTCGAAATGGGGCCGCAACTGCTCGACTGGTCGCACCGGATGGTGGCCATGTACATGCATGGCCGGACGCGCGAGACCGAGGAAGCGGCCAATCGCGCCGCGCGCGATTTTTCCGACTTTTTGCGCGGCTATGTCACCGAGCGGCGCAAGAAGCCTGGCGACGACCTGCTGTCGCTGCTGATCGCGGCGCAGGAGGATGGCCAGAAGCTGTCGGAAGACGAGTTGGTCTCGTCCGCCATCCTGTTGCTCAATGCCGGCCACGAGGCGACCGTCCATCAAACCGGCAACGCCGTGCGCACGTTGCTGGCGCAAGGCGGCGACCCCGGCCGTTTCTTCACCTCGCCGGAAGCAACCGCTGCAACGGTCGAGGAGTGCCTGCGCTTCGACGCGCCGCTGCACATGTTCACCCGCTACGCCTATCAGGAGGTCGAGGTGACATCCGGGGTTGTCGTACAACCGGGCGTGACGGTCGGCCTGCTGCTCGGCATGGCCAATCATGATCCGCTTGCCTTTGCCGAACCTGGCGCCTTCCGGCCCGGCCGACCAGACCAGAAGAATGTCTCGTTCGGCGCCGGTATCCATTTCTGTATTGGTGCGCCGCTGGCGCGGCTGGAATTGCAGGTGTCGCTGAAAACCCTGTTCGAGCGGCAGCCGCAACTCCATCTTGCGGAGCAGCCGCGCTTCCGCGACACCTATCATTTCCATGGGCTGGAAAAGCTCATTGTGAGCTTGTGAGGACGGCGGAGCCGACGCATGCCCGAGAAAATGAGATTCGCCTTTCTACAGGAACCACCCTTCTGCTTTATAGACGGATCGGGACGTCTGGGCGGCAGCGATGCCCAACTGGCCAAGAGGGTCTGCCTGACGCTCGGGCTGGAACTTTTGCCCATCGAGACCGAGTTTGCCGAGCTGCTGCCTGGGTTTGCCGAAGATCGGTGGGACATAACCACCGGCCTGTTCATTTCCGACGACCGCCGGAAGCTGGTCGACTTCACAAGGCCGATCTGGATGCTGGCGGATGGATTGCTGGTCGCGAAAGACAATCCCCGCGCCTTCGATGGCTATCGGTCCGTCGCCAATGATCGGACGGCGCTGATCGGCGTCATATCGGGCCAGATCCAGCACCGGACGGCCCTGCAAAACGCTATTCAGCCCGAACGGCTAAGGATATTTGCCACCCAGGCCGAAGCAGCTAACGCCGTCGGGCCGGCGTGGTGCATGCCTATGCGAGTGTAGCGCTCGCGCATCGCGGCTATCTGAGCCGGCGACCCGACGCGCCTCTCGACGTCGTCGACGTCCCGGCAGTCGAAAAACAGCCAGCGCCCGGCGCTTTCGCTCTCGCCAAAGGCAGTGCCACCCTGCTCCAGCGCGTCGACTTATGCCTCAGTGATTTGCTTGGCAGTCCCTGGCACAGGGAGATGATGAGCGGATACGGCTTTTCCGACACTGACATCGATCGGCTTTTGTGAAGTCCAAGCGCGCCGCGAGATCAGAGCTTGACCACATACTCCTTGCGGGTCGTTTCAAGCACTTCCCAGCTGCCCCTGAAGCCTGGCCTGAGCACGAAGCTGTCGCCGGCCCGGACCGTGCGCGCCTCGCCGCCATCCTCGGCAACCACCGAGACGCCGGACAGGATGTGGCAGAACTCCCATTCGTCATATTCGATGCGCCATTTGCCCGGCGTCGCTTCCCAGATGCCGGCATAGAGGCGGCCATCGCGCTCCTCGACATTCCAGGTGCGGAACTTCGGATCGCCCGCAATCAGACGATCCGGCGCCGGGGCGCCATGTTCGGCGTCGACGCTGTCGGTCGATATTGCCAAGTAATGCGCGGACAGGGTTTGCCTCCAACAGATTAGTGACTAGTGAGTAGTGCAGTGAGTAGTGACTAGTGAGTAGTGAGTAGTGAGCGGAAAGCGCTCCCTCGAGCGGGTGGCTAATCACTAATCACTGCTAACTAGTGAATACCGACTACTACTCACTACTCACTACTCACTACTCACTACTCACTACTCACTACTCACTCAAAAAATCAAACCTTGGTCAAAGCCTGTTCCAGATCGGCGACGATGTCGTTGACATCCTCGATGCCGACGGAAAGCCGGACCGTGTCCGGTCCGGCACCCGCCTTGACCTTCTGCTCGTCGGAAAGCTGGCGATGCGTGGTCGAGGCCGGATGGATGACCAGCGACTTGGTATCGCCGACATTGGCGAGGTGCGAGAACAGTTCGAGCGCCTCGACGAACTTGATGCCTGCGTCGTAGCCGCCCTTCAGGCCGAAGGTGAAGACAGCACCGGCGCCTTGCGGCGAGTATTTCTTCTGCAGCGCGTTGTTCTTGTCGCTGGGCAGGCCGGGATAGTTGACCCAGGCGACCTTGGGGTGGTTGGACAGCCAGCCGGCTACGGTGATCGCATTGTCGCAATGGCGCTGCATCCTGAGTGGCAAGGTCTCCAGCCCGGTCAGGATCAGGAAGGCATTGAACGGCGAAATCGCCGGGCCGATGTCACGCAGGCCAAGCACGCGCGCGGCGATGGCGAAAGCGAAATTGCCGAAGGTTTCGTGCAGGACAAGGCCGCCATATTCGGGGCGCGGCTCCGACAGCATCGGATATTTGCCGGATTTCGACCAGTCGAACGTGCCGCCATCGACGATGGCGCCGCCGATCGAATTGCCGTGGCCGCCGATGAACTTGGTCAGCGAATGGACGACGATGTCGGCGCCATGCTCGATCGGCCGCACCAGATAGGGCGAGGCCAGCGTGTTGTCGACGATGAGCGGCAAGCCGTGCTTGCGGGCGATGTCGCCGATTTTCTCTATGTCGACGAAGGTGCCGCCGGGATTGGCCAGGCTCTCGATGAAGATCGCCTTGGTCTTGTCGTCTATCTGGCTTTCGAAGGTGGAGACGTCGTTGGTGTCGGCCCAACGCACCTCCCAGCCGAAATTCTTGAAGGCATGGCCGAACTGATTGATCGAACCACCGTAAAGCCTTGTGGCGGCGACGAAATTATCGCCAGGCCGCATGAGATTGTGGAACACGATCACCTGTGCGGCATGGCCGGAAGCAACGGCAAGTGCAGCCGTGCCGCCTTCGAGCGCCGCGATCCGCTCTTCCAGCACCGCCTGGGTCGGGTTCATGATGCGGGTGTAGATGTTGCCGAAGGCCTTCAGCCCGAACAGCGAGGCGGCATGGTCGGCATCGTCGAACACAAAGGAGGTCGTCTGGTAGATCGGCGTGGCGCGTGCGCCCGTCGCCGGGTCGGGCTTGGCGCCGGCATGGACGGCGAGCGTGTTGAAACCGGGCGTGCGGGTCATCGAAAACCTCCCTGAGCGGTAAACGTGTGAATGATGAAATGGTCAATGGTGAGCGATGAATGGTGGTCGCAAAGTCGGCCAGTCCCACCTTGATTGCAAGCCGCTCATATGCGGCTTTACCCGGCTTCCAGGAAAATCCTTCTATTCACCATTCACCATTCACTGCCTTACTTCTGGCGCACACCGAAACTCTGGAATCCCGACCGCATCAGCGGCTTCTTCGACGAAAGCACACCGGAGTTGACGCCGGTCCAGCCGATCTCGCCCGACAGCTTGCCATATTCGATCTTCGGGCAGCGGTTCATCACCACCTTGATACCGGCCGCCTCGGCACGCGCGGCCGCCTCGTCATCGCGCACGCCAAGCTGCATCCAGACGACTTTCGGCAAGGGGTCGAGCTTCAGCACCTCATCGACAATGCCGGGCACCGCTGCGGAGGCGCGAAAGATGTCGACCATGTCGACCGGTTCAGGCAGATCGGCAAGGCTGGCATAGGTCATGCGGCCGAGGATTTCCTTGCCGGCCTGCCCCGGATTGATCGGAAACACCGAAAAGCCCTTGGCCAGCAGGTATTTCAGCACGAAAAAGCTCGGCCTGACATCGTTGGCCGACGCGCCGACCATGGCGATGGTCTTCACAGAATTGAGGATGCCGCCGATGTAGGCATTGTCGTAGCTATCGTGATTCACTCGTCGGTCTCCCTCAGTGCTTCCTCCATAAAGGACTGCGGGTCCGTGCAGAAGTCGCGCATCATGCGAAAATGATCGGTATCGGTGAAATCTGTGGGGTCGAGGCCGAAGCGGCTGATGCGGAACAGCCGCGCGCCCGGACAGGCCATCAGCAGCGGCGAGTGCGTCGCCATGATCACTTGAGCCGTGCCGGACCGGTCCATGCGCCGCAGCATCTTCAGCAGCTCGATCTGCCGCGATGGCGACAGCGCGCTTTCGGGCTCGTCGAGGATGTAGATACCTTGCCGGCGGCAGCGCTCCTCGAAGAAGCGGATGAACCCTTCACCATGCGACCAGGACAGGAAATCCGGCGGCGCCCCGCCAGATTCCAGCGCCGCCTGATCGAGATAGCGGGCAACCGAGTAAAAAGATTCGGCGCGGAAGAACCAACCCGCTGTGACCTTCGGCAGCCAGTGGCCGCGCAACGTGTCGGCAAGCGCTGCACCACTCTCGTCGATGGCGCCGGAGTGGTCGACGGGCATGTAGCCCTTGCCGCCGCCGGCTTCGTCGTAACCGGCCAGCGCGCCGATCGCTTCCAGCAGCGTCGATTTGCCGGTGCCGTTTTCGCCGACAATGATGGTGATCGGCGTGGTGAATTCGAGCTCGAATTCGCGGCCGCGGAACAGAGGCAGGTTCCAGGGATACTTGTCCCAATCTTCCACGCGCTCGGGGTCAATCAGGATGCGTTTGAGATAAGGCGCCTTAAGCCGGGTCAGTTGCTTGCGATAGCCCATGCGGACGCTCAGTCCGGCAGCGAGATGGTGCCGTCATCCGCGATCGGGAAGGCCGGATTGTGTGCGACTTCCCAGACATGGCCGTCGGCATCGGCGAAATATCCATACCAGCCGCCCCAGAAGGCGCGGCCTGCCGGCTTGACGATCCTGCCGCCGGCCTTCTCGGCGGCCGCCAGCACGTCGTCGACTTCGGCATCGGAGCGGGTGTTGTAGGCGAGGTAGACCGCCGACGGTGCTGCGGCGAAGGCAATGCCTGAATCCTCCTCGGCGCTTGGCCTCGGGAACAGGCCGAGAATGGCGCCGCCCATCTGGAAGAAGGCGACGCCATCGGTGATGCCGGCGTGGCGCTTCAGGCCCATGCCCTCGTAAAAGCGCACGGCGCGCTCGAGATCGTCGGTGGCGATGGTGATGATGGAGATGCGCGGTTCCATGGATCGAAAAGCCTATTCGTCCGTCCATTCCGGTTTACGCTTGCCTATAAAGGCGCCGATGCCTTCCTCGGCGTCGCGGGCCAGCATGTTCTCGACCATGACGCGGCCGGTATAGGCATACGCGTCCGCCAACCCCATCTCGGCCTGCGCGTAAAAGGCTTCCTTGCCGGTCTTGACCACCAGAGATGATTTGGAGGCAATGGTTTGCGCGTATTTGGTGACGATCTGATTCAGGTATTCGCGCGGCACGACGCGGTTGACCAGGCCGAATTCCTTGGCGGTTGCGGCATCGATGGTCTCGCCGGTGAGCAGCATTTCCATGGCGTGCTTGTGAGACACGTTGCGTGACAGCGCCACCATCGGCGTCGAACAAAACAGGCCGATATTGACGCCCGGCGTGCAGAAGGTCGCCTCATGCGAGGCAATGGCGAGGTCGCAACTGCCAACCAGTTGCAGCCCCGCAGCAGTGGCGAGGCCATCGACTTCGGCGATGATCGGGAGCGGATGGCGCACGATCTGCTGCATCAACGCCGCGCAAGCCGAAAATGTCTGCTCGAAAAACCCCTTGCCCTTGTCGGCGTCGGCGCGGCGCGCGGTCATTTCCTTGAGATCGTGGCCGGCGCAAAAGACTTTCCCGGCGGCCGCCAGGACGATGACGCGGACCGATTTGTTGGCCTTGGCATGGTCGAGCTCGGCGCTCAATGCCGCCATGACGGAAAGCGACAAGGCATTGGCGGGCGGATTGGCGAGCGTCAGGCGCAGCACGCCCTTGTCCAGCCCGGCGATGACCGGCCCGTCTATGGCAACAGGTTTGATCGAAAGGATTTCGGCCATGACAAGGGTCTCCGCGATTCCGCCGGGCGCCGCCAGACTATCTAATATCGGATCGAGTTTCATCAACACCCATCGCTTGCGCCAGAGGTGTTGCCAGAAGCGCATCATTGCGTTCATACAGGCCCGGCATAGAACGAGAGACCGACATGCCCGCCCAGGACAATCTCAAGCCGGTGCTGACGGCGGCTGAAGTCAATGCGCTGATGGCCAGCGTCTACCCCCAGCTCAACGACGAGTTCACGTCGTATGAGGCGCTCGATGTGTTTCCCGGCGGCTGCACGGTGCGGCTCAACGCCAGCGAACGGCATTTGCGTCCCGGCGGCACGGTGTCCGGGCCCTCGCTGTTCACGCTGGCCGACATTGGCGGCTATGTCTGCGTGCTCAGCCATGCCGGGCCGGATGCGCTTTCGGTTACCGTCAACCTCAACATCAATTTTGTCCGCAAGGCCGAAGCCGGGCCGATCGACGGCCATTGCCGCATCCTGAAGCTGGGCAAGAGCCTGATGGTGTTCGATATCGACATCGTCGCCGGACCGAAGGGACACACGGTAGCGCATGCGACCGGCACCTATTCGATCCCGCCGAAGCGCGCCGCCGATGTGGTAAAATAATACCTTTTGATCAAACCTTTGTTTTTATTACACTTTACGAGCAGACGTGCTTTTCCCGCGCCTTGACGTGCACCACCCCCTCGCCTATAAGCCGTCACGAAGCAGCGGCCCGCAAAGGCCGCCGTTTTGTTATTGGCGGCGGGCAAGTGCCTTGTCGCCAATCCAAGCAACAAGAAACGCCTTCTTCGGAAGGTCAAAATCGAAAGCAGAAAATCCATGGCAACCTTTTCGCAGAAGCCTGCGGATGTGGTGAAGAAGTGGGTGCTGATCGACGCCGAGGGTCTCGTCGTCGGCCGTCTCGCCACTGTCATCGCCAATCATCTTCGCGGCAAGCACAAGCCCACCTTCACCCCGCATGTCGACGACGGCGATAACGTCATTGTCATCAATGCCGACAAGGTGGTGTTCACCGGCAAGAAGTTCACCGACAAGGTCTATTACTGGCACACCGGTCACCCCGGCGGCATCAAGGAGCGCACCGCGCGCCAGCTGCTCGAGGGCCGTTTCCCCGAGCGTGTCGTCGAGAAGGCCGTCGAACGCATGATCCCGCGCGGGCCGCTCGGCCGTCGTCAGATGAAGAACCTCCGCGTCTATGCAGGCACGGAACATCCGCATGTCGCCCAGCAGCCCGTCACCCTCGACGTCGGCGCGCTGAACGCCAAGAACAAGAAGGTTGCATAAGATGGCTGAGCTTTCCTCGCTCGCAGAATTGGGCGCCGCCACCGGCAACACCAACACCCAGCCGGCAGCACCCGTCCATGTCCAGAAGCTCGACAAGTCGGGCCGCGCCTATGCCACCGGCAAGCGCAAGAACGCCATCGCCCGCGTCTGGGTGAAGCCGGGTTCGGGCAAGATCGTCGTCAACGACAAGGAATTCGCGACCTATTTCGCGCGTCCGGTCCTGCAGATGATCCTCAACCAGCCGATCATCGCTTCCAACCGCGCCGGCCAGTACGACATCGTCGCCACCGTCATCGGCGGCGGCCTGTCCGGCCAGGCCGGTGCCGTTCGTCACGGCATCTCCAAGGCGCTGACCTACTATGAGCCGGCACTGCGCGCCGTGCTCAAGAAGGGCGGCTTCCTGACCCGCGACAGCCGCGTCGTCGAGCGCAAGAAGTACGGCAAGGCGAAGGCCCGTCGTTCCTTCCAGTTCTCGAAGCGCTAAGCGCTGCGACGTTCCAGACATCGAAAGGCCGCCTCCGGGCGGCCTTTTCTTTTGGGTCTCGGCAGTCACCCCACCCGGCGCTGCGCGCCGACCTCCCCATCGAGGGGAGGTAGGAGGTCGCGGCAGTTTTGCCGCCCGGACAATCCACGATGGTCCAGCGGCTAGCAAACCAGTTCGACCATAAAAACGCGGCACCCTACCTCCCCTCGATGGGGAGGTCGGCGCGAAGCGCCGGGTGGGGTGATGGCGCCGGCCTCGGTTCAAGTCTCAGAACTTGCCGGCCTTGATGTAATCGATAAACGCCCGTAGCGGCGCCGGAACCAGACGCCGTCCGGGATAGTACAGAAATGGCCCGGGAAAGCTCTGCCACCACGGTTCGAGCACGGGCTCCAGGTCACCGCATTCGAAGTGAGGGCGAAGCCACCCTACAAAGAGAGCGACGATGCCGCTGCCGGCAATCGCCGCATGGACGGCAAGATCGCTCGCCCCGCCGATGCGCACGATCAACGGCCCCGTCGTGTCGACCCGCACCACCTCGCCGTCGCGCTCGAATTCCCACGGCAGCATCGAACCACTGGCAAAACGGCCGCGCAGACAAGCATGGCCAAGCAGATCGCTCGGGTGCTGCGGCCGCCCATGGCGATCGAGATAGGCGGGGCTGGCGCCAGTGGCGAAGCGCTGGACGCGCGGTCCGATCGGCACCGCGATCATGTCCTGCTCCAGTCGCTCGTCATAGCGGATGCCGGCGTCGCAGCCGGCCGCCAACACGTCGACGAAGTTCTCATCGGCGATGACCTCCAGCCGAATGCCGGGATAGGCGGCGAGGAAGCCCGGAACGATGTCGGGCAATATCAGCCGCGCGGCGCTGACCGGGACGTTGAGGCGCAGCGAACCGGCCGGCCTGTCGCGAAAGCCATTAACCACGTCGAGGGCCGCCTCCACCTCCGACAGCGCCGGGCCAAGCCTTCCCAAGAGGCTGAGGCCTGCGTCGGTTGGAACAACGCTGCGTGTGGTGCGGTTGAACAGCCTGACGCCGAGCTGCGTCTCCAGGCGGCGCACCGCTTCGCTCAGGCCCGACGCGCTGCCGCCGCTGGCGCGAGCCCCTTCCCGAAAACCGCCGGCACGCGCCACCGTCACGAAAGCGTTCAGATCGCCAAGGTCCATCATTGTTCGCCATTCCGCACAAGCTGTACGGATTGTACCTTATTATCCCGAGGTTGAGCAGCGTCTATCTTCGCCTCCTCAAAGGAGACCGACCATGTCCACCATCCAAAAATCCGGCACATTCACCCTCGGCAGCCACACCGTGAAACGGCTCGGCTACGGCGCCATGCAACTTGCCGGCCCGCACGTTTTCGGTCCGCCGAAGGATCATGACGCGGCCATTGCAGTGCTGCGCGAAGCGGTGGCCTCCGGGGTCAACCACATCGACACCAGCGACTACTATGGCCCGCATGTAACCAACCAGCTGATCCGCGAAGCGCTGGCGCCCTATCCGCAAGACCTCGTCATCGTCACCAAGATCGGGGCGCGGCGCGGCAGCGACGGCTCCTGGCTGCCTGCCTATTCCGCCAAGGAACTAGAGCAGGCCGTGTACGACAATCTCAGGAATCTCGGCCTTGAGGTGCTGGATGTCGTCAATCTGCGCATCATGTTCGGGGTGATGGGTCCGGCCGAGGGCTCGATCGAGCCGCAGTTGACCGCGCTTGCCGAACTGCAGCGCAAGGGTCTGGTGCGCCATATCGGCCTGAGCAACGTCACCCCAGCGCAGGTCGAGGAAGGCCGTGGGATCGCCGAGATCGTCTGCGTGCAGAACCAGTACAATCTGGCGCATCGCGACGACGACGGGTTGATCGATGAACTGGCGCGCGCCGGTATCGCCTACACGCCGTTCTTCCCGCTCGGCGGTTTCAGCCCGCTGCAGTCGTCGACCTTGTCGGATGTGGCCGCGCGGCTCGGCGCCACACCCTTGCAGGTTGCGCTCGCCTGGCTGCTGCGCCGCTCGCCGAACATCCTGCTGATCCCGGGGACGTCGTCGATCGGGCATTTGAGAGAGAACCTGGCGGCGGCGGAACTGGAGCTGTCGGCCGATATGCTAAGGGAATTGGATGGGGTGGCGAAAGCGGCGTGAAGATTTTGCGGGCGGCGCTGTCACCCCACCCGCGCCTTCGGCGCGACCTCCCCATCGAGGGGAGGTAGGAGGTCGCGGCAGCCTTGCATGCCTCGCAATCGCTACGACTGTCGGAATCTAAAGCGCCAACGCCCTACCTCCCCTCGATGGGGAGGTCGGCGCGCAGCGCCGGGTGGGGTGATGGCGCCGACGTACGATTTCTAATTGATACTCGCCGTATTCGCGGCTCGGCCGGCTTCGCCTCATCCACATAAGGCACCCTAAACCCGTTGGCCCCCAGCCAGCCAATGGCAGCTTTCGGTTCGTCGGTCTGGATGATGGTGGCGCCGCGTTCGGCCCAGAAACCGTGGTCTCGGCCGGCATGCCGGCCCGCACCGCCAGTTCATCGCCGCGGCCGCCGGAGAGGATGCCGCCGGGCCTTGCACCTTGGCGATACAAGTCCTTCGCCAAGCTGTGACTGGCATCTTGCGTGCCGGTTCTGTAGTTGTGGCAGCCCGATGAACAAAGAAGGACCCGTAATGGCGAACCAGACCATCGATAACGCCTTCACCGCCCGCTCCAAGACGGGGCCTTCCTTCGAGCCGACCTATGCCGGCGCGCTGTCGTTCATGCGGCGCAAATACACCAAGGATGCAAAGGGCGCGGACGCCGTCGTGTGGGGCATTCCGTTCGATGCCGCCGTCACCAACCGGCCGGGCGCGCGCTTTGGGCCGCAGGCGATCCGCCGCGCCTCGGCGATCCTCGACAACGACCCGCAATATCCGTTCTCGCGCGACCTGTTCGAGCATCTCGCCGTCATCGACTATGGCGATTGCCTGCTCGATTCGGGCAATCACCAGAAGACGCCAGGCACGATCGAGCGCGAGGCGGCGAAAATCCTGAAATCGGGCGCCTTCCTGTTGTCGCTCGGCGGCGACCATTTCGTCACCTGGCCGCTGCTCAAGGCACATGCCGCCATCCACGGGCCGCTGGCGCTGGTGCAGTTCGATGCGCACCAGGACACCTGGCCTGACGATGGCAAGCGCATCGACCATGGTTCGTTCGTCGGCCGCGCCGTCAATGAAGGCATCATCGACCCCGACCGCTCGATCCAGATCGGCATCCGCACGCATGCCCCCGATACGTTCGGCATCAAGATCCTTTACGGTCACGAGATCGAGGAGATGCGGGCTTCCGACATCGCCTATGCGATCGTCGACCGCACCGGCGGCAGGAAGACCTATCTCACCTTCGACATCGACTGCCTCGACCCGGCCTTTGCGCCCGGCACCGGCACGCCGGTTGCCGGCGGACCGTCCTCGGCGAAAATCCTGTCGACGCTGCGCCAGCTCGGCCAGGTCGATATTGTCGGCGCCGACGTCGTCGAGGTTGCGCCGGCCTATGATCACGCCGATATAACGGCGATCGCCGGCTCGATGGTGGCCATGCACTATCTCGGCCTGGTGGCCGAGCGAAAAGCGCGGGCGGAAGAGCTGAACAGCGGCAACCATGGCGCGGCAAACCATGGCCAGGGCATATAGGCCTGAATTAGCAGGGAATTGACGGGCACATGAAACCGAAAATCTTCATCGATGGCGAACACGGCACCACCGGCCTGCAGATCCGGGCGCTGCTGGCCGAGCGCGGCGACCTCGAGATCATCTCGATCCCGGCCGAGCGCCGCAAGGAAACGGCGGCGCGCGCCGAGTTCCTCAATGCAGCCGATGTCGCCATCCTGTGCCTGCCGGATGCGGCTGCCAAGGAAAGCGTATCGCTGATTGCCAACGACACCACCAAGGTGATCGACGCCTCCACGGCGCATCGCGTCGCCGAGGGCTGGGAATATGGCTTTGCCGAGATGGAAAAGGGCCAGGCCAAGATCATCGCCAATGCAAAACGCGTCGCCAATCCCGGCTGCTGGCCGCAAGGACCGATCGCGACACTGCGGCCGCTGGTCGCCGCCGGCCTGCTGCCGGCGGATTTCCCGATCACCGTCAATGGCATTTCGGGCTATTCGGGCGGCGGCCGGCCGATGATCGAGGACTATGTCGCCAAGGGCGAGGATGCCTCTGAATTCCAGGTCTATGGGCTGACCCTGCAGCACAAGCATGTGCCGGAGCTGCGCACCTATGCGAAGCTGTCGCACGATCCGATCATGCAGCCGGCGGTCGGCAATTTCGCCCAAGGCATGATCACGGTGGTGCCGCTGCAGCTCGGCGGGCTTGACCATGTGCCGGCCGGCGCCGAACTGCACGCGGCAATCGCCGACCATTTTGCCGCCATCAAGGGCGGCGTGGTCGAGGTAGCTCCTTACGAGCACGTGGAGCGCCTGCCCGAGATCAATCCCGAGGTCTATAACGGCACCAATCGGATGAAGGTCTATGTCTTTGCCAATGACGACAGGGCGCAGGCGCTGCTGATTGCGGTCTATGACAATCTCGGAAAGGGCGCCTCGGGTGCTGCCGTTCAGAACATGGATCTGATGCTCGGCCTTTAATTCAGTTGGAGAGAGCATGTTGCCCGAAAACCGCTTAACACTTTTCGGCATCACGCTCTGAATGGACGCGCCTGCATTTCCAAAGCGCTGGAAGATCAGCGCGCCCGAGCTCATTGCGGAGACGTTTTCGAGCCGCATCTGGAAGGTGCGGCGTGAGGACGGCTCGCCGGCCATCGTCAAGGCGCTCAAACCATTCGACGATGTCGAGGACGAGTTGCGCGGCGAGCACTATCTCGCATGGCGGCGCGGCGAAGGCGCGGTGCGGCTGCTTGGCCGGGACGGCCACCGCATGCTGCTCGAATATGCCGGCGACACCCTGCTTTCCGACGTTCTGGCCAAAGAAGGCGACAACCCCGCGACCGCAATCGCGGCCGAGTTGATGGGGAGACTGTTCTCGCCCACAAGACACCCTGCCCCGCCGGACCTGCAGCCGCTGCGGACACGGTTTGCCAGCCTGTTCAAAAAGGCCGGAGCCGATCGCGACGCCGGAGAGCACAGCCTCTATATCGAGGCCGCCGAAATCGCGGACCGGCTGCTCGATGCCCCGCATGCGGTCAAGCCGCTGCATGGCGACCTGCATCACGACAACATTTTGCGCGGTGCGCGCGGCTGGCTGGCGATCGACCCGAAGGGCGTGCTCGGCGATCCCGGCTTCGACGCCGCCAATCTGTTCTACAACCCACTGGGGCGCGACGACCTCTGCCTCGATCCCGAGCGCATCGCGCATATGGCTGAGATCTTCGCCAGGACACTCGGCCAGACGCCGGCTGCCATTCTCGACCATGCCATCGCCTATGGCTGCCTGTCGGCCGCATGGCATCATGAGGACGAGAATGCGGTCGACGAGAACCGCGAGCTGTCGGTTGCGGGAGTGATCCGAAAGGTGCGGCTCAGCTTCTGACCGGCGCAGCCTCGCGCTTTAGACGTAGCGAGGCAGTTCGTTCGCGAAATAGATTATTGCGACGGCCAAGACACCGTAGACGATGTACCTGCGTTCATGGGCGGCCGCGTTGGCAGTGGATAGGCGCCCTTGTTGCCGCGCCAGTGGGCGGCGGCAAATCCCAGCAGGACCAGCGCGAAGGCCTGATGGGTCAGCGCCATGTGCAGCGGCACCTGCATCAGCAGCGTGCCGATGCCGATCGAGGCCTGCACCAGCACCAGCAGAAACAGCAGCGTTGCGCGGCGTGCGTGTGTCGTGCCCGGCAGCCGCCGGCGCGTCGCTATCATATGCCAGAGCGCGATGGCAAAGACCGTATAGGCGCCGAGCCGGTGGACGAACTGCACCGTCTTCGGGTTCTCGAAGAAATTGCGCCAGGCCGGTTCGAGCAGCAGCAGCTCGCCGGGGATGATCTTGCCGTCCATCAGCGGCCAGGTGTTGTAGCTCAGGCCGGCGTCGAGCCCTGCGACCAGCCCGCCGAGATAGATCTGGACCAGCGCCAGCAGCACGATGAAACCGGCCAGTCTTTGCGTCGACCGGCCGGCGGCAGGCTCCGAATGCGGCGCCAGCCCGCGCGCGACCACCATGGTGGCAGTGAAGATCAGGGCGGCAAGCGTCAAATGCGTCGCCAGCCGGTACTGGCTGACGGAGACGCGGTCGACCAGGCCGGAGGCCACCATCCACCAGCCGATGGCGCCTTGCAGGCCACCAAGCAGCAGAATACCGACCAGCTTTGGCCCAAGGCCGCGCTCGATGCGGCGCGTCGCCCACAAGACCAGCAACGGCAGGCCGAAGACCAGGCCGACACTGCGCGCCAGGATGCGGTGCGCCCATTCCCACCAGAAGATCGATTTGAAGGCGTCCAGGCTCATGCCCTTGTTGAGCTCGGCATATTGCGGAATCTTTTGATAAAGCTGGAATTCCTCCTGCCACTCCGCGTCATTGAGCGGCGGTATCACACCGTGGATCGGCTTCCACTCGGTGATCGACAGGCCGGAATTGGTGAGCCTGGTGGCGCCGCCGACCAGCACCAGCGCAAACAGCACCAGAAGCACGACATACAGCCAGCCGCGCACCAGCGCCCGATTTTTCAAGTCGCGATCGCGGTCAATGTAAGGCGCGGCGGCTGATATGGCGGCCATGGTTGGTCCCGGCAGGTTGACGTGGCGGATTGGTGAACCATCGCAACCCGGCTGACAAGACCGGACGGCGCGGCACGCCGTCGCGCCGCATCTCGCGGGTTGCACAGGCGCGCGGTTGGGCCTAAGCGGAGGCGATCAACGAGAACGCTCATGCCCATCCGCCTGAAAAAGCTGATCGGAACTTTCCTGCTGGTGGCGCTGGTCATCATCTATGCGCTGGTCGCGTCGATCATAGCGGTCGCGCAGCTGTCGCAATCCAGCCCGCTGGTGCACTTCCTGTTCTTCCTGTTCAGCGGCCTGTTCTGGGTGCTGCCTGCGATGGGCATCATCAAATGGCTGATCCTGGAGCCGCCGCCGAAAGGCTGAAGAGCCCGCCCCAGGTTAGATGGTGACCACCATTTTGCCGGCATTGGCCAGCGGCGTCGTTAAGCCCGACAACATGGTGCGGATATGGGCGACGCTCTGGTAGCGGCCGTTGATCGAAATGCGCGGCAGCGCGTGCAGGAAGCCGGCGTGCTCGGCGTGCAGCACGCCGTGGCGAGTGGTCACCGCCGAGGCGTAGCCGGCGTCGCGGGCAAAGCCCACTTCGCGGCAGCCGACAGCGCTGGCGTAACCATAGGGGTAAGCGAGATGACGGGGGTCTTCGCCGAGCTGCGCCTGCAGTTGGCGCCTGACGTCGACGATCTCATGGCGCGCATCGGCTTCGTCGAGCCGCTTCAGATTGCGGTGGTTGACCGTATGCGCGCCGATCGTCACCAGCCTGTGCCCGGCCACGGCGCGGATGTCGTCCCAGGTCATCAGCGTGCTTGGGCGCAAGCCATCGAGGTCGATGCCGTTCGAGTGCGCCAGATCGCGCAGCACGGCGCGCTGATCCTCCTCGCGCACCTCGAGCGTCAGATAGGCATGCAGACGCGCATTGGCGTGGAGTTTCTTGCCGTGGGTCGAGCAGTCTATGGTCACCGGCCCCTTCGGCGTCGCCAGCGTCAAACGCTCCCGCGCGTTGACGATATCCTCGACCACGTCCCACCATAAATCGGCGCTGCCGTCGATCAGACCCGGCGCGACATAGATGGTGATCGGCGCGTCGTGCTTTTCGAGCACTGGCAGCGCTTCGGTCATGTTGTCGCGATAGGCGTCGTCGGCGGTGATGGTGGCGAACTGGCCGTCCTTGCCGCCGGCCTTGATGCGCTCGATCGCCTCGTCGAGGGTGACGAAGGCATAGCCCCTCGACTTCATGTCGGCGACGAGAGCGTCGAGGAATCGCGGGGCGATGTTGAGGTGGCGGTTAACGCCGTCCGGCTTCTCCGGCGTGGCGGTGACCCGATGCAACATGAGGATGGCGCCAATGCCGCCGACAAACGGCTTGGCCAGCGGTGCAAGGCCGGTAAAGCGGGCGATATTAAGCGCCAGTTTCCGAACTGCCTCACCACCGTCGATCATTCATTCACCTTTTGCGCCTAGGCTCGATCCAAGCACGGAACGCGCCGACGCGAACTCCTGATCGCGACGAATACGCCTTAAGGATTGAGGTATGGTTGACGCCACCGCGTCATTTGACGGCAATCGGCTCGCCGCAAGCAAGGCGTCTGCGCGCACGCCGGCTGCCGACCAGACCAGTCTGTCGGTGTCGATCGCAGATGCTGCCGCGCTCGCCTCTTACGGCGAATTCTGCCGTTCGGCGCTGTTTGCGCCGGCGCAAAGCGCGGACTGGGTTCGTGCCTGGACGGCGCAGGCTAATCCCGATGCCGTCATTGCCACGCTGACAATCGAGGACAGGCCGGTCTTTGCACTGGCACTGGAAATCACGCGAACTGGTCCATTCCGCGTCGCCCGCTTCATGGGCGGGCGCCATGCCAACGGCAATTTCGCCGCCGCCGATCCGGCATGGCTGGCAAAGGCAGATGCTGGGGGGATCCGCAGGCTGGTGACGGCGATCGGCAAGGCGCGTCCCGACATCGATCTCGTTGCCTTGGAAAGGCTTCTGCCCGACCTCGATGGTGTTGCCAATCCGCTGGTGGCGTTCTCCAACTTTCCGAGCCCAAACCTGTCGCTCGCCGTCAATCTCGACGGTGGTTTCGATGCGCTGCTGTCGCGTGTGGGCGGCAAGCGCAAGCGCAAGAAGCACCGTTCGCAGACACGAAAATTCGAGGCGGTCGGCGTTCATCGCCGCATCGAGGCGCAGACACCCGAAGACGTGAACCGGCTGCTCGACGCTTTCTTCGAGATGAAGGAGTTCCGCTTCGCCAAGATGGGCATCGCCAATGTCTTCGGCGAGCCGGAGGTGCGGGCTTTCTTCCGTGCCCTCTTCGCCGGCGCGCTGGCCGAGGAGAAACCGGCCTTTGTGCTGCATGGGCTCGAAGTGGCCGGCAAGCTGCGTGCAATCACCGGCTCGAGCCGCTCGGGCAAACGCCTGATCTGCGAATTCGGCGCCATCGCCGAGGACGATCTCGGCCACACCAGCCCCGGCGATTTCCTTTTCTTCGACATCATCGAGGAAGCCTGCCAAACAGGCTTCGATGTCTATGATTTCTCGGTCGGCGACGAGCCCTACAAGCGGCTCTGGTGCGATATCGAGACCCAGCATTTCGAGGTGCTGGCGCCCCTGACGCTGAAGGGACGCGCCCTGGCGTCGGCGCTGCGGCAGGGCGCACGGGCGAAAGCCTTCATCAAGAACAACCCGACGGTCTGGAAGCTGACCAAGATGCTGCGCCGCAAGGCCGCCGGACAGGCAGCGCCCGCTCCCACGGACGACGAAAACTAGCGTTCAGAAATTCAGCGCTTCGCGGAGCGCCGGGCCGGCCCTGACCCGCAGGTCGAGATCCGCCTCGATGTGGTCGATATGGTGCAGCATCAGCCGGCTCACCAACCCGCAATCGCCGCTTTCCAGCGCGCCGACCATTTCCGTGTGCTCACTGTGTCCGCAGGCCGACACGCCGGATCGTCCGTAAAGGGCGATCACCAGCGACGAACGCGCCACCAGCTCCTCCATGAAGCGCTGCAGGATGGCATTGCCGGCGACGGAGGCGAGCAGCAGGTGGAAATCGCCTGATGCCTTGATTTCGGAGCGCCGCGCGGTTGGGCCGCGCTCGGCGATGAAGCGGCCTTCCTCGTCGAGCTGCGCGCGGAACGCAGCGATATCGGTGGCTGTGACCCGCCCGCAGGCGGCAATGGCGATGCCCGGCTCGATCAGCCGGCGCGATGCGAACATCTGGCGCGCTTCCTCGGGCGTAGGGTTGGCGACGAAGGCGCCACGGTTGCGCTCGGTACGCACCAGCCCCTCGAAGGACAGCATCTGCAGCGCCGCGCGCGCGACCGTGCGCGAGACGTCGAACAGCGTGCCGACCTCGCCTTCCGACAGCTTGGTGCCGGGCGTCAGCCGACGGTCAACGATGGCGTCCCGCAGATTGTCGCGAATCGCCTGGGCGCGATCCTGGTTGGCGCTGTCGGCGGAATGGATCTGATCGGCAATGTTCATGGCGATGATGGTTCCCAGCCTCTTTCTAGCGCAACTCGTCGCCTGCGCACGAGAGGCAAAGTGGACACGAAGCCAAAAAAGATTGCATACGATTCTTGCGCGGATCGCGCACAATCGCCCATAATTTGTGCAATGCACAAGATAGCCCACCGGCTAGGCAGTGGGCACGAATTCCGATTTTGCTGATGATTCAAACGCTTGGCCGAATCTCGCCGATTGGCACGCATAATGCATTGGTTGACGCGACCAAACGGGGAAGCCTGAATGTCCAAAGCCGCCGAGATCGACATCGTCTCCGTTTCGAAAGTGTACGGAACGACGACTGCCGTCGAGGCCATCAGCCTGAAGATACCGGCAGGCACCTATTGCTGCCTGCTTGGCCCCTCCGGCTGCGGCAAGACCTCGACGCTGCGCATGATCGCCGGCCACGAAAGCATTTCGTCGGGCGATGTCCGCCTCGGCAACATCGTCGTCACCGACTTGCCGCCGGCAAAGCGTGGCACGGCGATGATGTTCCAGTCCTATGCGCTGTTTCCGCATCTCGACCTTGTCGACAATGTCGCCTTCAGCCTGAAGATGAAGGGCGTCGACAAGGAGCAGCGCCGTGCCAAGGCGCTCGACATGCTCAAGCTGATGCAGATGGAGGCCTATGCGACGCGCCGGCCGGCGCAGCTTTCCGGCGGCCAGCAGCAGCGTGTTGCACTCGCCCGCGCTCTGATCACCGATCCCGAGGCGCTGCTGCTCGACGAGCCGCTGTCGGCACTCGACCCGTTCCTGAAGATACGCATGCGCGCCGAGCTGAAGAAATTGCAGACCTCGCTTGGCATCACTTTCGTCCACGTCACCCACAGCCAGGAAGAGGCCATGGCCTTGGCGGACCTGATCGTGGTGATGAATGACGGCCGCATCGAACAGGCGGCGCCGCCGCGAGATGTGTTCGAAAGGCCGGCCACCGCCTTCGTCGCGCGCTTCATGGGTGACCACAATGTCATCTCCGGCCGGGTTACCGGCGCGCGCGACGGCATGGTCGTCTTCGACGTCAATGGTGGCGCCTCGCTCGCCGCCCGCGGGCAAGGCCGGGAGGCGGGCCAGGAGGTGGGCACGCCGATCGACATCGCCATCCGCACCGACCATGTGCGCATCGGCGAAGCACCCTCTCCCGGCCTCGGCTTCACCGGCATCGTCTCCAACATCGAATATCGCGGCGCCACGGTGAAGCTGTCGGTCACCGGCGGCGGCATCGACGATTTCACCGTTATCATCGACGATTCCGACTTCTTCGCCAAACCCGTCGCCCTTGGCGACGCCGTACCGCTCGCCTGGGATTCCGAGGACGCCATCGTCCTCGGCCGCCTTCATTCATGAATTCAACGAAGCAAAACAAAACAGGGGAATAGGAATGACAAAAACAGTAGAAACAAAGACCGGAATTTCGCGACGTTCGTTGCTCAAGACAGGTGCGGCCGCCGTCGGCCTCGCCGCAGGCTCGGGCGCCATTACAGGCTTCCCGACCATCTGGGCGCAGTCCAACATCACGCTGCGCCAGTTCGGCACCGGCGTGTCGAACCTGAACGCGATCGCCGACAAGTGCAAGGCCGACCTCGGCATCACGCTGGAAATGACGGCGACCGATTCGGACGCGGCCGCCCAGCGCGCCGTGACCCAGCCCGACAGCTATGACATCGCCGACATCGAATACTGGATCTGCAAGAAGGTGTTCCCGAGCGGCGTGCTGCAGCCGATGGATGTCAGCAAGCTGAAATACTACGACGAACTGGTGCCGTTGTTCAAAACCGGCAAGCTGACGCCCGACAGCATCATTGCCCAGGGCACCGCGCCGCACACGGTCGGCTATGTCGAAGCGCAGGACTCAAAGACCTTCGCCAAGGCGCCGACCAAGTGGTTCACCATGGTGCCGACGATCTACAACGCCGATACGCTAGGCATCCGGCCCGACCTCGTCGGCCGCGACATCACCACCTGGGCCGACATCATGGACCCGGCCTTCAAGGGCAAGACCGCGATCCTTAACATCCCGTCCATCGGCATCATGGATGCGGCCATGATCATGGAGGCCACAGGCAGCATCAAATATGCCGACAAGGGCAACATGACCAAGGAAGAGATCGACAAGACGATCGACTTCCTCATCAAGGCCAAGCAGGCCGGCCAGTTCCGCGCCTTCTGGAAGTCGTTCGACGAGAGCGTCAATCTGATGGCATCGGGCGAAGTGGTCATCCAGTCGATGTGGTCGCCGGCCGTCGCCGCCGTCCGCTCCAAGGGCATCGCCTGCCGCTTCCAGCCGCTCAAGGAAGGCTACCGGTCATGGGGCGGCGGCCTTGGCCTTGCCGCCCATCTCAAGGGCGCCGAGCTCGACGCCGCCTACGAATACATCAACTGGTATACGTCGGGCTGGGTCGGCGGCTATCTCAACCGCCAGGGCTACTATTCCGCCAATATGGTCTCGGCCAAGAAGTTCATGTCCGAGGACGAATGGGGCTACTGGATCGAAGGCAAGCCGGCCAAGGGCGAGATCAAGGCGCCGGACGGCACCGTCATGGAAAAGGCCGGCGCCGTGCGCGACGGCGGCTCGTTCGAAGAGCGTATGGGCAAAGTCGCCTGCTGGAACTCGGTCATGGACGAGGACCGCTACATGGTGAAGCGCTGGAACGAGTTCATCGCGGCCTAGAGCGGACGCGTTCACTGTGATGTTGCGATCCTTCGCGCCCCCCTCTGTCCTGCCGGACATCTCCCCCACTTGGGGGGAGATTGGCAGCGTCATGGCCGGCTCTTCGTTAGCAACGTTGGAGTTTGGCGAAGGCCGTTATGAGAGTTCGATCTCCCCCCTCGTAGGGGAGATGTCCGGCAGGACAGAGGGGGGCGCGAAGGATCGCAAGTCATCGCGATCACGCGGAGGATTTTCCCAATGACAGTCGCGCTCGAACGCCCCGCCATCGCAGCAGCCAAGCCCGCCAGACGCCGGCGCTTCTCCATCAGTGCCGTCACGCCCTACCTCCAATCGGCGCCGCTGGCGCTCATCCTCGGTGCGTTCCTGCTCTTGCCGATCATCATGATCGTCGTCGTCTCCTTCTGGGATTATGACTTCGCCGCCATGTATCCGGATTTCCTGACGACGAACTATTCCGACGTGCTGGGATCATGGGTCACCTGGAAGACCTATCTCAACACCATCAAATTCGCTGCCATCGTCTGGGCTCTGACCTTGTTCATCGGCTTCTGGGTCGCCTATTTCCTCGCCTTCCATATCCGCACCACCGCCATGCAGATGGTGCTGTTCCTTGTCTGCACGGTGCCGTTCCTGACCTCCAACATCATCCGCATGATCTCGTGGATCCCGGTGCTTGGCCGTAACGGGTTGATCAACTCGACGCTGGTGCAATTGGGGCTGGTGCCAAAACCCATCGAATGGCTGCTCTATTCGGAATTCGCCGTGGTGCTGGCCATGGTGCATCTCTACACGCTGTTCATGGTAACGCCGATCTTCAACACGCTGATGCGCATCGACCGCTCGCTGGTCGAGGCCGCGCGCGATGCCGGCGCGTCCGGCTGGCAGGTCTTGTGGAACGTCGTCATCCCGCTGGCCAAGCCCGGCATGGCGATCGGCACCATCTTCGTCGTCACGCTGGTGATGGCCGATTTCTCCACCGTGCAGGTGATGTCGGGCGGCCAGAGCGCGTCGGTCGCACTGATGATGAAGAACCAGATGTCGCTGCTGCAGTATCCCGCAGCCGCCGCGAATGCCGTGGTGTTGCTGGTGTTGGTGCTCTTGATGGTCGCCGGCATCCTGCGCATCGTCGACATCCGCAAGGAGCTTTGAGGTGAGCCACGAAAAACGCACCCTCGAATTCTATGTGCTTGCGGCCTTCTTCACTCTGTTCGTGCTGTTCCTCTACGGCCCGCTATCGGCGATCCTGATCCTTTCTTTCCAAGGCGAGACCGGCGGCCTCACCTTCCCGCTCAATGGCGTGTCGCTGCACTGGTTCGCCAATCTGTTCGAGCGCCAGGCGGTCGGCGATTTCGGCGGCAGCTTCAAGCGCTCGCTCGTGCTCGGCCTCATGGTGATGATCGTCACCGTCGTCGTGTCGCTGCTGGCAGGGCTCGCTTTCCGGCAAAAATTTCGCGGCGCCACCGCTTTGTTCTACCTGGCGGTCGCCAGCCTCGTCGTACCCTCGATCATCATTTCGCTCGGCATCGGCGTCGTCTTCCAGCAGGTCGGCTTCCGCCCGGCCTGGTACACCTCGGCCTTCGGCGCGCACCTAACCTGGACCTTGCCCTTCGGCGTGCTCATCATGTTCGCCGTCTTCAACCGCTTCTCGCCCGCCTATGAGGAAGCCGCGCGTGACCTGGGCGCCAACTCCTGGCAGACCTTTGCCCATGTCGTGCTGCCGATGATCGCGCCGAGCCTGATCGGCGTCGGCCTGTTCGGCTTCACGCTGTCCTATGACGAGTTCGCCCGCACGCTGATGACGTCGGGCACCTTCAACACGCTGCCGCTCGAGATCTACGGCATGACCACCAATGTCACGACGCCGGTGCTCTACGCGCTGGGAACGGTGACCACCGTGTTCTCCTTCCTGGTGATCCTGGCCACACTGGGCGCCATCCTCTATGTCGGCCGCAAGCGGGCCAGGGTTTGATTGTGCGGATACTGGTGGTGAATCCCAACACGACGGCGAGCATGACCGAGACGATCGCGGCGGCGGCGCGCGCCGTTGCCGGCGCCGGGACCGAGGTGATCGCGGTCACCTCCTCGATGGGTCCGGCCTCGATCGAGGGCTATTATGACGAGGCATTGGCCGTGCCCGGCCTTTTGATGGAGATCGCCTCCGGCGAACGCGCCGGGGCGCAGGCCGCCATCATCGCCTGCTTCGACGATACCGGCCTGGATGCGGCACGCGCCATGGCCTCCATTCCGGTCATCGGCATCTGCGAGGCCGCACTCAGTGTCGCCTCCTACATTGCCCAGCGCTTCACAGTGGTGACGACCACCGAACGCTCGCGTGTCCCTGTCGAGGGGCTGGTGCAGCGCTACGGCATGGCCGGGCGTGCCCGCGTGCGCGCCGCCGACATTCCCGTACTCTCGCTTGAAGACGCTGCTTCCGGCGCTGTCGAGAAACTGCGCGCCGAGATCGCCCGCGCCATAGCGGAAGACCGCGCCGAGGCCATCGTGCTCGGCTGCGCCGGCATGGCCGACCTGGCACACCGGTTGCAGCAAGAGTTCGACCTGCCCGTCATCGACGGCGTCGGCGCCGCCCTCAAACAGGCCGAGGCGCTGATCGCATTGGGCCTGTCGACCTCGAAGCGCGGCGCCTATGCCAGTCCGCTGGCCAAGCCCTATCGCGGCGTGCTGAAATCCTTCTCGCCGGGGGTGATCGCCGCGGAGTGAACGCTATGAAGCCTACCGTCCGCGCATTGTCTCCGCCGGAACTGACCGTTCTCATCGACTGGGCGGCGGCTGAAGGCTGGAACCCTGGCCTTGATGATGCCGCCGCGTTCCGGCCAACCGATCCTGAAGGGTTCATCGGCGCTTTTGTCGACAACGAGATGACCGCCGCCATCTCGGCTGTCGCCTATGGCGGCAACTTCGGTTTCATCGGTCTCTACATCTGCCGACCAGACATGCGCGGCAAAGGCCATGGCAAAGCAGTCTGGAATGCGGGCATGGCCAGGCTGGCCGGCCGAACGGTCGGCCTCGACGGCGTCGCCGCGCAGCTGGCGAATTATCGCCGCACCGGTTTTAACTCGGCATACGAAACCATCCGCTTCAGCGGCCGTATCGCGACCCCGCCCGTCCGAAGCGAAGGGGTGCGCATGATAACCACGCAACTCGTGCCCGACATCATCGCCTATGACGCCCGCTGTTTCCCCGCGCCTCGACGAGCCTTCCTGCACCGCTGGGCGCAGCCGCCGCATTGCGGGTTCGCCGCGATCAGTTCACTCGGCACCATAGGCTACGCCGTGGCTCGTCCCTGCCGTTCGGGTTACAAGATCGGCCCGCTGTTTGCCGACGACACCGAGACGGCGATGCAGCTCATGGGCAGTCTGGCTGCCGCATGCGAAGGTGGCGACCTGCATATCGACGTTCCTGCCGAAAATTTCGATTTCACCACGGCGCTTTCAGCAATTGGTTTCAGGCCGACCTTCACCACAACGCGCATGTACAAGGGCCCGCCTCCGAAGGTCGACTCGCGCCGAATATTTGGCGTGACGACCCTGGAGTTGGGGTAGATCCCGGCGCCGGCTGACAGGCTTGGTTTTTCGGGAGCCGGCGGGCGATGGACGAGCCGATCCGTAGTAGCGCCGCCTAAGTCGAATTGTCTGATGTCTCAGGCGGCGCTACGTCGTCCCGGCACGGGGTTACCCGGCGTCTCGTGGCCGATCGGCGTCACCAGAGTGAGGTCGGGATAGCCGCTTTCGATCAGCTCGACGGCGGCCTGCGCCACCTCATCGTCCGCCTGCAGCATGGACATGAAGACCTCGGTGCTGTCGCCGACCAGTCGGCTGATGCCTTGCGCATCGGCCGGTCCGCATTCGACGATGACCAGATCATAGGCGGTGGTCAGCGACTGCATGATGATCGGCAGCCGGTCGGCGGCGCGCATGGCGCGCACCGGATCGGCGGTGCCGACGGGAACGACGTGGCAGTCCGAATAGAGGTCGGCGTGGATGACGTCGCTGAACTGCGCTTCCGAAGCCAGCAGATTGGTGATGCCGGGGAAAAGTCCGCTGTCCAGCATCGGCCGCGACGCCGCGCCCGATGCGGTCAGATCGAGCAGCAGCACGCGCAGGCCGGCGTCGGAGACTTCGCGCGCTACCAGCACTGCCGAGGCCGCGGCCTCATCGCCTTCGGGCGAGACGAAGATGGCGCGCGCAGCACCGCTGGCGATCAGCTTCTCCGCCGCCTTCTCGACATCGATCTCGCCAAGGCTGGAGCGGACAGGTTCAGGTTCGGCTTGCGGTTCTGGATCGGCAGCCGCTGCTCCTTCCAGCACTGAAGGAGCCGGCTCCTGCTCCGGCTCGGGCGCCAGTTCAGACTCCATGGCCGTCCGCTGATCGACCACCTCCTCGGCCACGACTGCGGCCGGTTCCGGGTCGACGACCGGCGCCGACATTGCCGGCATCGCAACCTGTTCGATGCGGTCCAAGCGGGCGCCGGGCGCCGGGCGCATGGCGCGGCCGGAAAACAGCTCCTGCAGCAGCGTGATGACCGACATCAGCAGCAGCGAGCCGACTAAGGCGGCGCCGACGATCGGCACGAGCTTGGGGAAATAGGGTTCCGACGGCACGCGCGCCTCGGAAAACACGCTGGCATCGACCGGCAGGTAATTCTTGCGCGAGGACACTTCGCGGAAGCTCGCCATATAGGATTCAAGCTGCTGGCGCCGGACGTTCGCCTCGCGCTGCAGCGCATCCAGCTGGACCTGCTCCTCGCCGGCCCGCGACGACGCCGCTTTCAGCTTGTTGACGTCCGATATCAGCTGGTTTTCGCGCGCCTGGGCGGTCTGCGCCTGCGTCAGCAACCCGCGCATGATCTTTTGTGCCTCGTTGCGGATCTGGCCGTCGAGATCGGCTAGCTGCGACCTCATCGCCCGCAGGCGCGGATGGTTGTCGAGCAAAGTGGTGGAAAGATCGGCAATGTTGGTTCTGAGCTCGATCTGACGCTCACGCAGCCGCTGGATCAGATCGGACGACAGCACTTCGGGTACAGCGTCCAGCGAACCGCCATTCTGCAGGGCCTGGCGCACCCTTTCGGCCGTTGCCTCAGCCGAAGCGCGGCTGGCGCGCACACGCGACAGCTCGCTCGACAGCTCGGACAATTGCTGTGTCGCCAGCACCGAATTGTTGCCAGCCATCAACAGGTCCGACTGAGCGGAGCGGAAGGCCGCGACCTTGGCCTCTGCATCCCTGACCTGCTTCTGCAGCTCCTCGATCTCCGGCCCGAGGAAGGCGGTCGCGGCGGCGTTCGACTTGGTCTTGGCGTCCGCCTGATAGGCCAGGTAGGCCTTGGCGATGGCGTTCGGAATGTCAGCGGCAAGCTGGGGATCTTCAGAGGAAAATTCGACGGCGATGACGCGGGTCTTTTCCACGCCATAAACATTGAGGTTGTCGCGCATCTTCGTCAGCACGCGCTCTTCGAGCGGAATTTCTTCCGGATCGCTCTTCAGCCCGGCAATGACCAGGAGCCGGGTGACCGGCGACATGCCGAGCGCATAGTTGAACTCGGGCTTGTCGCCCAGCTTAAGGTCGGCAGCCACCTGCTTGAGAATGTCGGACGAGGAAATGACCTGAACCTCGGTTGCTACACCTTCCGCATCGAGCACAGGTTTATCGTCTTCATTGGTGCCGGCAGGCCGCGTATAGGCCGATTCGCTCAACTGGATTTTCAGCTGCGTCGTCGCCTTATAATGCGGCGTGGCAAGCCACGCGAACGCGAAGGCGAGACCAGTGACGAGAAGCGTGATCACAAGAATGCGCAGCCAGTTCCGCGCCAGGCTGGCGAAGAGCTGTCTCAGGTCGACATCGACATCTGCGGCCGCGGACTGGTCGGACATGCATTCCTGCTCCGGACATGAGGCTAGATGGTAGCGTAAACAACTATGGTAACTCAGCCGTTAAGATCGCGGTAAGCAGCTGTTAGGGTTTGCTGACATCCGGTAAACAAAGCCAGCAAAACTATACGGCTTTTTGTCGATTGCCGCCAAATCGGCCGCGTCCCTTTACCGGCCATTAACCCTAACAGGATGATAACGAACCCAGATCCTTAAGGTTTGCCGCCGTGTCCTGGCGGCCATAGCGACGAAGGTGTGTGTCCGATCATGAAAAGCGCTGCTGGTCTGTTTCGCGCTCTGCTGGCCGTGTCGATGCTCGCCGGCTGCTCCAGCTACCGGCCGACGCCGGCGGCCTTCCACGAGGTACTCGACCAGCCCTATCGGCTCGGCGCCGGCGACCGTGTCCGCGTCACCGTATTCGAACAGGACGGTCTGACCAACACCTACAGTGTCGATCAGTCCGGCTACATGTCCTTCCCGCTGGTCGGCGCGGTGCCGGCGCGCGGCCACACGGCCCAGCAGCTGGAAAAAGCGCTCGCCGACAAACTGCGCCAAGGCTATCTGCGCGACCCCGACGTGTCGGTCGAGATCGATCGCTACCGGCCGATCTTCGTCATGGGCGAAGTGGGCGCCGCCGGCCAGTATTCCTACGTGCCGGGCCTCACCGTGCAGAAGGCCATCGCGATTGCCGGCGGTTTCTCGCCGCGCGCCAACCAGGAAAGCGTCGACATCACCCGCGACATCAACGGCAAGGTGATGACAGGCCGGGTGGTTACCTCCGATCCGCTGCTGCCGGGCGACACGGTCTACGTTCGCGAACGCCTGTTCTGACATCAACGTGGCGGACCAGCTCAGGATCGTCCACTGCTTTCGCTCACCCGTCGGCGGGATCTTCCGGCATGTGCGCGACCTGACGGAGGCCCAGCTCGCCGCCGGACATGTTGTCGGCATCGTCTGCGATTCGACCACCGGCGGCGAATACGAGGAACGCCTGTTCGACCAGATGAAGGACAGCCTGGCGCTCGGCATCCATCGCACGCCGATGCAGCGCCATGTCGGGCCGGGCGACTTCGCCTCGGCCTGGCGCACTTACAGGATCATCAAGGAATTGCAGCCGGACGTGTTGCACGGACATGGCGCCAAAGGTGGCGCCTATGCCCGTCTGTTCGGCTCATTGTTGCGGGTATCTAGGTCTCGCGTAGCCCGCCTCTATTCGCCGCATGGCGGCTCCCTCCACTATGATGAAACGACGACGACCGGGAAGCTGTTCTTCGCGCTCGAGCGCTTCATGGCGCGCTTCACCGACTGCCTGCTGTTCGTCTCCGACTATGAGCGGCGCACCTATCGCAAGAAGGTCGGCGAACCGCCTATCCCGAACACGCTGGTCTATAACGGCCTGCGCGCCGCCGAGTTCGAACCGGTGGTCGCACAGCCCGACGCAGCCGACCTGCTCTACATCGGCATGATGCGCGACCTCAAAGGACCTGACATTTTCATCGACGCGCTGGTGCTGGCCGGGTCCCAGCTTGAGCGCCGCTTGACCGCGGTCATGGTCGGCGATGGCGACGACCTGCCGCGCTACCATGCGCAGGTGAAACGGCTGGGGCTCGAAAAACAGGTCCGCTTCTTGCCGCCTATGCCAGCCAGGGAGGCCTTTGCACTGGCCGACCTCGTGGTTGTGCCGTCGCGCGCGGAAGCCATGCCCTATATCGTGCTGGAGACGCTGGCCGCAGGCAGGCCGATGATCGCCACGGCCGTCGGCGGCATTCCCGAAATCTTCGGTGAGGGATCCCCTGCCCTGATCCGTCCCGATCCGCGCCAACTCGGCGACAAGGTGGGTGAAGCGCTGCGCGATCTCGACGCATACCGGCGCGCCATGCCCGACACCGCCAGGCTCAGGGCGCGATTCGGCGCCGATGTGATGGCCGCCGAAATCGAAAAGGCCTATTTCGCCGCGCTCAACAGATAGACGACCGTCCAAAACCACAAGTTGTTCTCAAGGTTTTTTTAGCTCTCTTTCTGCTATCGTCATGGCGGAACCTTGTGGGAAACCCGATGAACGAGACCGACCCCACGCGCCGCTTTTCGGCCGATGCGGTGCGCAAATTCGGCAGTCCTGCCGAGAGCCCCACGCCCGGCGGCATGAACAGTGTTGCCCGCCAGGTCGCCTCGCAATACCGGCGCGATACGATGTCGCCGGTCATGGTCAGCGGCGTACTGCGCATCGTCGAATTCGGCTTGCTGTTCCTGTCGGGGCTCGCGCTCTACTTCCATTTTGTCGGCTTCTTCAACTATCTCGCCTGGCAATATCCGCTGACCATTGCCGCGGCGTCATTCGTGGCCGTGGTGCTGCTCGACGTCAGCGATTGCTACCAGATCTCCGCCTTGATGCGACCGATCTCCAATCTCGGTCGCGTGCTGATGGTCTGGGCCGGCACCTTCGCGCTGATGGCGCTGACGGCCTTCATCATGAAAATGTCGGAGGATTATTCGCGTCTGCTGTTCGGCACCTGGTTTGTCGTCGGCCTGCTTCTGCTGTTCGGCCTCAGGCTGGTGATGTCGAAGCTGATCCGGCGCTGGGCGCGCAACGGCCGCATGGAACGCCGCGCCGTCATCGTCGGCGGCGGCAAGGCGGCCGAGATGCTGATCCGCTCGGTCGAGAAGCAGCCAGACAACGACATCCGCATCTGCGGCATCTTCGATGACCGCGGCGACAAGCGCTCGCCGCCGATCGTGGCCGGCTATCCCAAGCTCGGCACCATTTCGGAGCTGATGGAATTCGCCCGCATCGCGCGCATCGACATGCTGATCGTGTCGCTGCCGCTGACTGCCGAAACGCGCGTGCTGCAACTGCTGAAGAAGCTCTGGGTGCTGCCGGTCGACATCCGGCTCTCGGCGCATTCGAACGCTTTGCAGTTTCGCCCGCGCGCCTATTCCTACATCGGCTCGGTGCCGATGCTCGACATCTTCGACAGGCCGATCAACGACTGGGATTCGGTCGCCAAGCGCGCCTTCGACATCGTCTTCTCGCTGATCGGCATCATCCTGTTTTCACCGGTGATGCTGGCGACTGCCATCGCCATCAAGCTCGACAGCAAGGGTCCGGTGCTGTTCAAGCAGAAGCGGCACGGCTTCAACAACGAGATCGTCGAAGTCTACAAATTCCGCTCCATGTACACCGACCGCTCGGACCCGACCGCCAAGCAGACGGTGACCAAGAACGATCCGCGCGTCACCCGCGTCGGCCGCTTCATCCGCAAGAGCTCGATCGACGAGCTGCCGCAGTTCTTCAACTCGCTGTTCGGCACGCTGTCACTGGTTGGCCCGCGCCCGCATGCGATTGCCGCGCAGTCGCACAACCTTCTCTACAATGAGGTGGTCGACGGCTATTTCGCCCGCCACAAGGTCAAGCCCGGCGTTACCGGCTGGGCGCAGATCAATGGCTGGCGCGGCGAGATGGACACCAATGAGAAGATCCGCATGCGCACGGAATATGACCTCTATTACATC
Source organism: Mesorhizobium sp. M0761 (assembly GCF_040320205.1). Lineage (NCBI taxonomy): Bacteria > Pseudomonadati > Pseudomonadota > Alphaproteobacteria > Hyphomicrobiales > Phyllobacteriaceae > Mesorhizobium > Mesorhizobium sp. M0761. The sequence continues at coordinate 72,182 of NZ_JAMYPF010000004.1, read as the reverse complement.
GAGAACTGGTCGATGCTGTTCGATCTGCGCATCCTGCTCATGACGCCGCTGCGGCTGCTCAACACGGAAAACGCCTATTGAGCGCGATTTCCCATGATGTGCCGCAGGCTGCGGTCAATGCCAAGCTGATCGCGCTGATATCCTCGGGCGCGGTGTTTTTCGGCGTCTTCCTCTCAGGCTTCGTCATCGACGAACCGGCGCCCTACGATCTTTTCATGCTCGGGCTGATCGGGGTGTGGGTGCTGTTTGGCCTGCGCATATCGCGCGCCGCCGTGCCGCTGCTCGTGCTGCTGATCACGATGAACATCGGCGGCATGATTGCCATGACGCAGATGGCCGATCTCGCCAACACACCGCTCTATCTCGCCGTCTCGCTGTTTCTCGCGTTCACCGCGGTGTTCTTCTCGTCGGTGACGGCGGTGCAGCCCGGCCTCTACCGGCTGATCTTCATCGCCTATGTCGTCTCCGCGGTGGTGACCTCGCTGCTCGGCATTGCCGGCTATTTCCACGCTTTCCCGGGCGCTGAAATCTTCACCAGATACGACCGCGCCCAGGGCGCCTTCCAGGATCCGAACGTGTTCGGACCATTCCTGGTGCTGCCCGGCATCTATCTGCTCTATCTCCTGTTGACCGGCTCGATCGCGCGCATGCCGCTTCTGGCGGTGCCGCTGCTGATCATCACCGCCGGCATTTTCTTCTCCTTCTCGCGCGGCGCCTGGGGCATGTTCGCCGTCTCGGCCATCCTGCTCACCGGCGCCCTGTTCCTGCAAAGCAACAGCGGCAAGTTCCGGCTGCGCGTCATCATCATGACCATTGCCGCCGTCACCCTGCTGGTGGTCGCCATGATCGTCATCCTGCAGCTGCCCGGCGTCGGCGAGATGTTTTCCAGCCGCGCCCAGCTGGAACAGAGCTACGACACGGCGCGCCTTGGCCGCTTTGCCCGCTACACGATCGGCTTCGAGATGGCGCTCGAACATCCGCTCGGCATCGGCCCGCTGGTGTTCGGCACCATTTTCGGCGAAGACACGCACGACATCTGGCTGAAGACGCTGATGGATTATGGCTGGCTCGGCTTCGTCTCGTTTCTGTCGCTGACGCTGTGGACGATCGCGGCCGGCTTCCGCATCCTTTTGCGCGACCGGCCGTGGCAGCCCTATCTGCTCTGCGCCTACGTCGCTTTCATCGGCAATATCGGGCTCGGCACATTCATCGATATCGACCACTGGCGCCATGTCTACCTGCTGCTCGGCCTGATCTGGGGAGCGATCGCGCTGGAATACAGGCATCAGCGGGGATTGCGGGCGGTGGCGGCAAGCTAAACCGATGGGAAGCCGCCGAGTTCGGATGAATTCGCCTTCAGAACGAATTGCGACCGACGATTTCGTCTATCTCGCGATACCGGTCACCCGCTCGGGATACCGCACTGCCAGCATCGATTTGTCGGCGTGATCGGCAAAGATGGCGCTGACCTTTTCGGCGTCGAACCGCGCCCGTCGCTTGCGCTTCTCGTCGTTGAGCAAAATCCCGCTGATGGCGTCGAACTTGCGGCCGAGGTTTTTCAGTATGCCTCTCTTGATCGGCCAGCTGCTGCTGAAACGGCCGGCCCAGGGAGTGCCTTTCGCCAGATCGCGATAGATCGCCATGGCGCCGACCTCGACACCGATCGGCGGACGGTCCCAGGGCTTGCCCCAGGCGAAGTGGCGGGCGTAGCAGCGGCTGAAAGAAATCTGGCTGGTGTAGTTGGTCATCACGTTCCAGAACGGGTGCATCGTCTGCCACCCGCCCTCGAAAGCCACGTTCAATGCACCTTGATCCATCCCGTAAACCTGCTCGGAGGCCAACTGCCGGGTACGCTCCAGAAGCCCCTCCTGCCTGACCAGTGGCATGTTGAACACCAGCACGCCGGCATTGAACTTCGGCGCGCCTGGCTGCATCGGTAAATGCTGTCGATACTTTACGTCGAAATAGGTCTGCTCATCGTGTGCGGCCAGCAGCGGAGCGTTGAGCGGGACGTTGCAGAGGTCTTCTATCGATCTGTTGAAAAGCACATCGGCGTCGGAATAGGCGATGCGGTCATATGGTTCGAACTCCGGCAATTGATCGGCAAACAGCCTGATGTAGGTCGCAAGGGTTGGGTGCGTTCCGCGGTTGAAGTTTGTCGCTTCCATGAATTTCGTGACATCCAGGATGCGGATCTTCCCACCGAGCAGACGCTCTCCGATAGCTCGGTCTTCGTTGGAGATGACACCGGTGTGCAAAATAAAGCCGTCGAGGTGGTCCGACACATTCAGCACGCGGCGCGCCGCCAGGCTGGCATACGGGAAATACCTCTGGTCGGTGGCGAAAAAGAAACACGAATTTTGCGACATGCTACAACCTGTTGCCTGACCCACTCGCGAGAGCTCCGTTGCGGGTCTCAGGCGAAACCACCGAGTACTTCCGGAAACTGAACAGCCATCGCCCCGGCGTCAGCATGCTCGGCATATATCTTATGCACCTTGCTGCCGTCGTACCGTGCGCGCCGCCGATACCGATCCTTGTTCGGCAACATCCCCATGATACCGTCGAACCTGCGGGCGTACCGCCTCATGACGCCCCGCTCGAAGGGAATACGCTGCCGGAAGGGCTCAAGCCATGGCGTATCCCTTGCCAGATCGCGCCAGACGGCAAGCGCCTCAGGCTCCACATCGACCTGGCTCCCCCATGGCTTGCCGCCGGCGAAATGCCGCGCATAGGCTTGGGCGAACCGAAACTCCTTCGTATCGTTGGACATCAAATTCCAGTTCGGGTGCATCGTCTGCCACTTGCCCTCGAAGACGATGTTCAGCGCGTTCTGATCGTTCATTTGCCCGGCAACGGCAACATCTCTGGCGCGGTGCAAAAGTCCCTGTTGACGCACCGGCGGCATGTTGAAGACGATGATGCCGGCGTTGAAATAAGGCGCCCCCGGCTGCATCGACAGTTTGTTCCGATAGCCCGGGCGGAAATACATGTAATCGTCGTGAGCGGCCAACAACGGAGCATGAAGTGTCTGGCCCACGAGGTCCGCGATATCTCGATTGAACAGAACATCGCAATCGACATGGGCGATGCGGTCATAGTCCCCGAACTGAGGCAGTTGGTCGGCGAAAAGCCGAACAAAAGTGCCGACATTGCTTGGCCGGAAAGTACGGCCGGCGTCCGCAAACAGCGCCGATACGTCCATTATGCGAACGCGGTTCTTCAACAGGCGTTCAGCAACACGCATATCGGTATCGCGTGCGCCGACATGCAGGATGAAGCCCGGCGTTGCGTCTCCCGAAACATCCAGAATTCTGCGCGCCGCCAAGCATGCATACGGAAAATAATTGGCGTCGGCCGCCAGAAAAAAACAGGAATTTGCCACACGCAATCCTTCGTATCGATATTGGGCGAGCCATATCGCCTTGGCGTTGCGGCGACAAGGCCGAATGCTGGCGACTTTCAGGCCCGGCGCGCCGTTTTAGCGCTTGCACCATACCCCTTGAAAATATATGGCTTTGCGCGGTCCGGAGTGTAGCGCAGCCCGGTAGCGCACTTGACTGGGGGTCAAGGGGTCGTCGGTTCGAATCCGGCCACTCCGACCAATTAAAACAAGGACTTAGCTGCTTCCCCCAGAGGTGGCTATAAAGTTTCTAGCCAGATTGTAGCCAGCTACGATGATAAAGCTCCGCCGCTGCGGGGCTGACTGATTCCGTTGTACATCACTCTACGTGGAACCTGCAGACTGCGAGAAGGTTGGGTCTGGTGACGGCGGAGCATTTGCCCGTCCCTCAATAGGCAATGCCGGGTCTCGTAAACCCTCATTCGTCGTCACACCTCACATTACGAAAAACCCCGCCGAAGCGGGGTTGTCGTTCGCGAATCGTAGAGCGTTCAGGCGGCCAGCAAAATCTCGCCGGCCAGGTACTCCTCGTCGGCGGCAAGCGCCGCAGGAACGAGCCGGCTGCCGTGGACGATGACAAATGCTGCTTCGTCATCATAGATGCGCTCCACAACGTAGAGGCCTCGACCGCACGGGCCAGCCAGGATGTGCCCAAGCCACTCGCCGTCCGTTACACACTGGCGAAGGGCGAACAATGGCGTGCTCACCGCTTCCACGTTAACTGTCATCGAATTCATTGCATGGCTCCTCGTTGCGTTTCAAATGATCTGATGTTATTCAAAATGAACAAGGCAAGGCTCCGTGTCAAGCGGATTGTATAGGGTTATGCAAAATGTCTATCTCTTCTGAGCAATCTCGGGCCGCCAGGGGGCTTTTGAACTGGTCTCAGGGAAAGTTGTCGGAAGCTGCGGGGGTCGCCCGGGCAACGATCGCAGAATTCGAAGGCGGCAAGCGTCGGCCAATCGCCAACAACCTCGCCGCCATTCGCGCGGCGCTCGAGGCGGCCGGCGTCGAGTTCATCAACGGCGGCGTCAAGCTGCGCTAGATCAGGCCAGACAACCTGTGCAACTCCACAGGTTGCTATGGAGCGCGGAGCTCTGGCAGCTTTCCAGCCAAACGCCAGCAAGGAGATTTACAAATGGCCCGCACGCAACGGCTGATGAATGCCAGTGAGATCCCTGCTTTTGTCGACCAGGTGATCAAGGCCGGCTGCGATATCTGCGCCATTGGGGATGACATGTACGTCCTCGGCGAATTCGAGGAGCAGGACGCAGCAGAGGAAGAGCTCGAGCGAATCGGGGAAGAGTTCGGAGATCGTGATTTTTTGCTGCTTGAGATCGTGGCCTATCTGAAGTCGATCGGCAGGCATATCGATCCCAAATCGCCCATGGAGACCTGGTACGGCAACGAAGGAAATCGAAGGTCGCACTAAGCCTAGCGCCTACCGGTTTCACCAATTTACCAAGTTAGTACAATGGTTTGACTCTTCGTGGGCTTTGTGGAATTCCTCCCGAAATGTCAGATATTCCATCGCCGTCCCTTCTAGGAACGATCCACACCGCAAAAGAAGCTGCGAGCCGGCTCAAGATGACGCGGCGGGGCGTGATCACGCTCGGCAAGCGATATGGGTGCTGCTCACTGGACGGTAGAAACGCGCTTTTTTCAGAGCAAGATTTGCTCGACATCTGGCAGATTATGCGGGCTCCAGCCACTGCCACCAAGCGCCCTACCGCCAGCGCGATCGCTTTCTATACAGCGGATGCTTCCTACAAGGACCTTCTTCGTAAAGACCAACGAAAAATCGACGAGAAGCGCCGCCAACGCAAAGAACGAGAGACCGCCGAACGTGAGCGGCGACTAGAGATAAAGCGGGACGCCTCCCGCGCAAAACTTGATGCTAAAATTGCAAAGCGGGGCGCCGCCTTGGAAGCAAAGTCGGCTTTACGCGCGGCAGCGGATGCCGAACCGCTCGACGTCAACAATCGCGACCCGGCGTACTGGACGGAGGAGCGCAAGTTGCGTCTGCGTGATGAGCGTATTGCCAGGCTGAGCAGGGATGCGAAATGATACCCGAACCCCGCACCGTCACCAACGCAGCACTCGATCGCTTGCCGCTCGCCCACTAGGCCATTGAATTCCGCCGAACCCCGTGACCATCTGGGCCACACACTGCCTCGAGCCCACATAGAGGAAATGAAAAAGCCGATCCAAAGCGCGCCGACCGGCAAGCCAAAGTCGCTGATCTCAGTCGAAACAAGATATGAGACCCACAAGTTGCTGTTCCTAGCTACGATGGAGCGGCAATTCGACTATGGGAAATGGGTGCTTGCCTCGCTTCTCGCCGTCCATGCTGGATCCTTGTTGGCGATATCCCAAGCGGGGTCAGCCACTGCGAAGCTATATCAGGCGTGCGGCCCGCTGCTAATTTACGGGGTTGCAACAACGCTCGTCGCGGGTGGGTTAGCCTGGGTCAACTTTTCAGTTGCCGCGGTCATCTATGCTGGTTTCCTCAAGGACATACGTGAAGGTCGGGAGCCGGCCCTAACCGGGAGCAAAAGCATTGTTGCAAGGCTGACCTTCTTAGTGACGCCGATTGTTGCAATTGCCTCACTTGTGCTGTTTCTGGTGGCAGCTGTAAGGGCGGCGAACGTCATTTGACCAATCAGGTCAATTAGCCTCGTCTGGCAGAGCTTGAGACAAGATTTGCACCGCTGACCAGGCGGCCGAATACCTGCTGGACTCGGCGACGGTTATTCCAGATCGCCAAGCGTCATGGCCTACATCGGGCATTTTGGACGCCCAGCGCTTTGAGCCCCAAGTGCCGCGGCCAGCCGCCGCGAAGTCTGCGGCGCCCTATTCCCTCCGCAGCTTGCGAGATATCGTCCTCGATAGGAAAAGAGCGCTGCAAGAACGCAAGGCTGCTGATTGGCTCCGCAGCGCCGGCGCCCGCCAGGAGCAGAGAGCGTTGACCGCTGAATTAGATCGCAAGCTGAAGGTGGCCAGGGCGCCCGCTGATCCGGAACCGCTCGATCACACCAATCGCGATCCGCGCTTTTGGACAACGGTCCGCAAGCGGCGGCTACGGGCCGAGCGCAAAGCTAACGGAAGTGAGACATGACCAAGGCCGAAATGAAGCAGCGCATCGAGGATTTGGAAACCAAGTCGGGCCAAGCGTACCAAATCATCGGCAACTTACTCTGGCGGTGCGGCCTGCACGAAAGTGAAGAAGGCACGAGGGCATTGGATTATTTTAGCCAAGACGGCTTTGATGACGATTTCCTGCCATGGCCAAGGGCCTAAGATTACACACTTGGGCGTAACCAGCTTGCGCTCAAAGCTCATTAGCCCCAAAGTATCCTTGGGGATTTCTGCGGGGTAATGAGGGATGAAACCTATAGTTTGGCTTGCAGCCGCGGGTGCCTTCAGCGCATGCGCGGTGGGGGCTTCTATCGCAACTGGCTTTTACAATCCATTTGACAGCAAGATGACCCGTATTTGCGAGGATATGCTGACCGATAGGCTCCGTTCGCCATCGAGCTACCGGCGAATAGAGATTTCCCACTACAGCGACCAGATCCCAGTTGAGGAGTTTCGCAAGATCAAGGAAGCCGAAATTGTAAATGACAAAGACTATGTAACCTTGAAGCGGATCCTCGATCTTACCATTGGTTCCATGAGCAAAAACCACCTGCCGGTCATGTTCAAAAAATACATCAAGTATGACGCGGACAACGCCTATGGCACCCCGATCCGCGGTCTGGCCGAATGCACCCTTCTGGCCGAAAACGGCAAGGAATCGTCGGCGTCCGTCTTTGACGTCCGGTTGGATGGCACGACCAAGACCGAATACCTCACGAAACTCATTCTGGAGAGCCAACAAAACTAGACGCTAGGGAGGGCGACGTTCATGGGGTGGCGTTTTCGTAAGTCGGTTCGGCTTGTTCCGGGCGTTCGGCTGAATGTAGGCAAGAAAGGTGTCAGCGTTTCTGCGGGGACGCGTGGCTTCAAGACGACGATTGGAACCTCGGGGCGCACGACAGCGGTCGGTATTCCCGGCACCGGGCTTTCTCATACCTCACGGAAAGGCAGAGGTCGCAAGACCGAAGTGGCGCCGCAGATAGCGCGCTTTCCAGCATCGACATGGTGTCCGAGCCCTCCCAGAGGTCGCCAGTCAGACGATGGGTCGGCTGGGCCATCCTGTTGTTCATAGGCGTTTGCTTGTATGCGCGATACTCGGGCTAGCAAACTGCATTAGGGGCACCGCGGAAACCACCCACAACGGCCCGACGCTTCCCTAACGGCTTAGGCGCTCTCCGTCCAAACGACCAGTTCGTATTTTTCTCGGCCCGGCTGGATGTTGCCGTCAACGGCCCTTTTTGCAGGGCTTTGCGCGAGTACTTCGGTTAGGCTTCTGTGGTCGCGTTCATTAAATCAACCATTAAGTCATTCCCCTCTGCTTGGCTTCCCGCAGCGCTTTGACGACGTTCATGGTGAAGTCTTTTTGGTACGCTTTCAGCGCTGCCGTTACTTGCTGGCCGGAGTCACCATTGCCGCCCTGTACCGAAATCTGTGGTGCAAACACGATGCTGTTTGACTGCGATGAACTGTTGGCCTGTATCGAGGGCACGCGCGGTATCACCTGCGAACCGCGGGGCAGGTTCAGAAGCTCTGGACCCTCTTCGCCAACGATCGCCAAGCCGCCCGGGTGGTTGTTCGTGCCGTTCGCGTAGCCGGGAATGCCCAGCATCTGCGAGAAGCCGCCAGGCGTAGGATTGAACGAAGATCCGCCGCCACCGGTTAGCAGTCCAAGAATACCGCCAAGGATGCCACCACCACCGCCGGCGTTGCCGGCCTGCATAATGGCGTCGATCAGATCGTTCTCGATCTTGTCGATGATCTTGTCGAGTGCGTTTTCGGCGATGTTGGCAAAGTCCTGCCAGTCAAGCTTGCCGTCATCCAACGCACCCCGCAGATCGTCAAACGCACCCTTCAGCACATCGCGCTGCAGATCTTGCATTTCCTGCGCCTTGCGCAGTTCCTCAGCCTGCTTTGCATAGGCATCCGAGACCGAATTAATAGCGGCGACCTGGGCAGGCGAAAGCTGCACGTTCTGCCAGTCGGCATCGCCCTTTTTGCGAGCCTCTTCCCGAACCTGCTTGAGGGCGGTTTGCTCAAGATCAAGCGCCGTCTTACGCTGCGTCTGCGCCTCGAATGACAGACCGAGGGCGTTGTACTCCTCGGTAAGCGCCGTGGTGCGGTCGCGGATGGATTGCAGATCCTCCGCAAAGCGATCATCGGCGGTTTTCTTGGGTGCTCTGCTTGCCGCGCCGCCGCCGCGCCTAGCTGCCTTCTCGAGCTCGAGCTGGTACTTAGACTTTGTCGCGTTTGCTCGATCGGTCTGAACTTGATCTTCGTTCTGAAACTTCCCGCCGCCACTAAAGACAGGCGGCAAGGTACCGAGCGGCGAGAGCACTTGCGCAGCCTGTGCAGCATCGACACGGGCTCTCTGGGCTGCTGCCGCGGCGGTGCCGATCGCCAGCGCAAGATTGCCGAATGCCTCCGCTAGGGCATTGGCAGCCGGAATGCCGGTGTTGGTCTGGATATCGGCAAGCGCGGCCTGCACCGCCTTGGCGTCTTCGGCAGTCGCGGTCTGGTCGGCAACCTTGCCGTCGAGGATGCCGAACGCGGACTGCAGCCTGGCGACGTCGGCTTCCCTGCCGCCCATGGTCCCCAAATCCGCGATCAGCTGACCAAGATCGGAGCGGACGTCGTTGATCCCTTTCCTTGTCCCCTCGAAAGAGCCTTCGATAACAGCACGAGCCGCGCCTTGGACGTCGCCCTGATCAGAGAGCTTGGCCCGCTCGTCGGCGTAAGCCTTGATGCCCGGCAGCGCATCGCCCCACTTGGCGGCAACCTCCTGAATAAGTTCAGCTTCGGCCTTGAGCGTCTCGGCGTTCTTGTCGGCGCCCGATGCGAAGCTCGTAAAATATTCGATTGCCGCTGCGGTAAGTCCAACGACACCAATCGTGACCAGCGACACAGGGCTGATAATCGATGCAAACGCTTCACCGAGGCCAGCTATTACGCCCTTGGTGCCGCCCATTGTCCCGAGCACGGATGACAACTGCGTACCTTGCTGCAATGCAATCTGTATGGGCGACATGCCCATCGCCGCGGTGACGCCAATATCCTGAAACTGGGCCGCGATGTTGGCGGTATTGAAGTTACCACCGGTGCGCCTCACACTTGGCGTATCGGCCAGCGCCGCATTGCGCTTCTTGATTGCCGCGATATCTGACAGCGCGGCCGTACGCTCACGGTTAATAGCCGCAGTCATCTCGTCGGCAGAAACCGCTCCCAGGCGATGCGCAGTCTGTATCTCCGCAACGGACGCCTGATAGCGCTTGATAGTGGAAAATACCGGATTGATCTTGGCGCGAAGGCGCTCGAATTCCTTGCCCTGTTCAGCTAGCGCACCTTGCCACTCCTTGGCACCCTTGGTACCGATACCGACCATCTCATTGACACGCGCTTGCAGCGCTGTGGTCATTGATCTGTCAATGCCTTTTCCCAGACCATCGAACTGCTTTTGAATGCCAGACGTGGTCTGGCCGATTGAATCGCCGAGCTGCCTCAGTTGCCTTTTGACGGTGCTAAGATCGGTACTGACGCTAATAAGAAGGTCGTCGGTTCTATCGGACATCCGACGCCTCCCGCGCCATCTTCGCCAGCAAGGCCGCCCACGGCGCTTTATTCGGCATGTCGCGGATGAGGGACGCCGCGCCGGCAAGCAGGCTCGCCGCGATGTACGGGGTGTCAAAAGCTGCGGTGCGGAGTGTATTCACGAGATCCGCGACGGCCACCGAGGCGACCGCGTTCTCTAGAGCGTCGATCGCCTGTTGTTGGGCACGGTTGCGCGCCGCGCGGGAGGCGCGTTTGGTTGTGTTGGTCATGTTTGGATTTCCTTGAGCTTAAAGCCAGTCGCAAAGGTAGATGGGCTCGCTGGGCTATCGACGCTCTGACACAAGACAGCGTTGCTGTCCTACTGAGTGGAGCGAATACTGTTAACAAAAGTTACTGGCTATTTACTGGAAGCCATTTCCTGCGTAAAAAAGAGGCAGGTATTGATTCGTACCTGCCTCTGTCTTTTGCGTACTCACGGTCTTGTGGTGCCGAGTGAACGACTAGACCGCAAGTCTGCGCTCTCAACAAGTGCAGAACTGGTGCCCTGAGGCTTCTTTGAGAAGCCACAGGAGCGTAGAAAATGGTAAGACATCCTCCCAAGCTGCTCTGCCTTATCGAGTGCTCCAACAACGCGCTCGAAAGGAGCAACTCTAATGGCAGACGTTCAGGTAACTTGCATCAACAAGCATCCGAGAAACAATCCACACGAGGGCATTACCCACCTCGGGAATGTGACCGGTAAATGGACCAGGGCCGACGTGATCGGTTGGATCGAGAGCAAGGCCCACACCTTCTTCACAAAGGTCGGTAACAACCGCGCCAATATTGGCGTGGTTGACGGGCCTAATGGCAAGTACGTCCGTACCTATGCGGATGGCAAATGGAACGATAACTTGCTAGCGCTTCCAGAGTGCGCATAATCTAACTCGAGAAAAGATCGTCGCCGGCTCTTAGAGTTGGCGGCGATCAATAGTGTGCGAACAGTTCAACCTCGGGATTGAAAAAATGCCACGTGACAACTTTCCACGCGATGTAATCGACCGCATGGGTAAGCGAGTGGGCATGAAGTGCTCCAACCCGGATTGCAGGTTGCCCACGGCGGGGCCAGATGCGGAGGATGGAGCGACCAATACCGGTGTAGCTGCCCACATCACAGCGGCATCGCCCCGAGGCGCCAGATACGATGCGTCTATGACGCCGGAACAGCGGTCCGCTATCACCAACGGCATTTGGCTATGCCAGTCGCACGCCAAGCTGATTGACGACGATGAGCTAACTTACACGCCTGCGGTTCTGCACGCGTGGAAGTCGACCGCCGAGGCTATGGCAAAAGTTGAAGCGGCGGGGTTTGTCATTCACCGAGGGAGATCGTTCGGCGATCTTGAAAAAAAGGCCCCGAAGCTCGTTGCAGAGATGCGCCATGACCTTCGCAAGAATCCGTTAGTGCGCGAGATTGTCATCCTTTCTCGTAAAAGGATGTACCACAATGTCGGCAACGATAAAGTGGTCTTTATGTATTTTCTTCAAGACCATGATGATCTCGGAGGTGCTATCGACGTGATGGAAAACTATGGTGCTATATTCGATGTGACAGCTGGCAAGATACCTCGCTACAAACTACACGAAGATTTTGCCGAATATCTGGCCGGGCGATAGGCTTCAGCCCGCTCGCCCTTGAGTAGCAATCCAAGCCGCATAAGGTACGCGGACTGTGTCTCGTCTTCGAAGAATGGTGACGCCAAATCCGCACCACGCCTCCGCTCGCCGGCATAGGGGAGCGCATACTTCCACCAATTAGAAGGACGCGTGCCTGCCGGATTGTTCTTCAGCCATTCTCTAATCGCGCGCTCGCCGTCGCGTCGCCAGAGTTCACGCAGATCCTCGTCGCCGAGAAAGTATTGGAACTTTAGCCAGTCGTTGCGGCGAGGATCTGACTCAGGCGGGATTTGTCCATCGCACGCCCAAACAATCCAGGCATCCGAAATCGCCACTTTTCGCTTTGATTTTCTCAGTTTTCTGGGCATTTAGTAACCCGTGTTGTCGGCTAGCGCTGGCGGCCGGGACACATCTTCGCCATCTCCGAAATCAAGAGCGAGCTCTCGTAGAAGCCTGGCATAGGCCAGTCTTGAGTCTCTTTCGATGGCGACACAGGGGTGCGCGCGCGGACAGCCGAAGCGGTCGATGAATGTGACACCGTCCGCAGCAAGCGTGACGCGGGCTTGCTCGCCGCGATCAAGCGCCTCGCACGCAAGAACCAAGAGCTTCACGTGATGCTCGTCCAAATCGAAGTTCTCGATGACGGATCGAAACCATTTCTTCCCGGCCAGCGACAGGTGCGCAGGCGGCTTTTTAGCCTTTTCGGCCATTTTTCACCTATTTCGGATTCCGGATTCAACGGGGGAGAGAAAAATGTACACTCTTGGGACCACGCCGGTCCTAGCGACCCAGGCCCTAGGTATCCAATGGGGCCTACCCTTTCGGGGTCAAACCCTCCATCATACCACATCGGTCGGCCTCGTCAAGGTCAAAATGCGCAATATTCTTGCGTTTTGACGATTTCTGGTCGATTTCGGTCGGTTTCGGGTCGATTTCCGAAATATTCGTGCCGGTCAATCCGGCGCGTCGAAGTATCGCCAAGCATCGTTCAAGTCACAGCGGCCAGAAGGCAGAGGCTTTTTCGAGTGGCTGTTAGGTGTCATTCAAATACATAAGGTGTATTTGCTTCGACCATTCTGCGGCGTCAGCATTTACTGCTGGTGTAGCGGTATGCGACCTGACCGCAGCATCGAGACGGTTCACGCTGTCTTTGATTCCGGTTACCGCCTCGTTTAACCTAGCAACCATCCCGAGCGTCCCGAGCCTCAGTTCGTCCTCAAGCGTCAGACTTGTTGCCGCCAGATCGATCAGCCGGACGCTCGCATGCCTCACGGCACCCGCCTTGCAGACGCTGATTTCTCGCAGTTTCGCCTTGGTGACGAGGCGAACTTTATGACCTCGAAGTTCCTTCTCCGTGCTGGCTAGAACGTCGACGCCGACTGAAACATCGGTGCGTCCATTAGAGGCAACCATAGACGCCAGGACGGCGCCACCTTGGGTCGGCGGGAGCTCGAACTCGAATGCGAGACCATCTGCATGGTCGACAACGCGCAAGCCGGCTCGCGTGTCGCCAACCGCCGTGCTGCCAATATGGTCGATTTGAACGTTGACTACGTCGGCCGCCAGTGACGCTGAAAAGCAGCCAGGCAGGAATGCGACAAGTCCATCCCGCTCAAAGGGTTGGCCGTATGTGGTGGCAAAGCCACGTAGTGCCGGCCGCTCGAAAACGGATTGCTCGTGATTCGCGAGCATTAGGCCGGTTGGAGCCTTTCCCAGGTCACGCGCCGCAAGCCGAGCAGCGAACGCAGTCCGCTCCGCCATCCTGCGCACGTTGACACCTGGCACCGCTATCCGGTCGGGTCTCACAGGCGCACCTCGGCCGCAAGCATGGTGGTGCTCATTTGGTTGGTGGTGCTCATTTGGTTTTCCTGCTTGTTTGATACAAAACCGTCTCCATCATTTTGGGCGAAGCTCCTTTGGGATATCGCGCGCCGGCATCAGCCCGGCTGCAACGAAGTCGCGCAGCGCGCTGGCGATGTTGCTGTTTGCGCCGACTGTGTTGCCCAGCCAGAAAGGCAGATGGTGCCCGATATCGCCGGAGTTGTAGCCTGCGCTATGGATCTGATCGGCGAGGCCGTTGATCGAGATTTGGGCGGTGTGGGCGGAGATCATTGCAGCGGCAAAGTCCGCAATATATTTCTTATAGACAGGCATAGCTCGTTCGCGGAGCAACGACGAGGTGCGCGAGCGTTCCGTATCCGCCTCTCGACGCAGAACGGCCAGGGCGTGATCTAGGTCTCGCACCCGTTCGGCGATCTGTTTCCGACGCTCTCTGCCGCTTCCGGTAGACTTTGGGGCGGCCCGTCCCAAGATTGCCGCAGCGCGAGCTGCCGCACCGCCGTCGGTGGTCTCGGCGTCTGGGTCCGGAGCGCGAGCTATTTGCAGATCCTCCGCCAACAGCGCAGTTCGCTCCGCGCCAAGCGGCACCGCCTTCGCTTCAAGATCGATCAGAGTTGGATTGAGATCATTTGGGATAGTGAATTCAGATTCAGTCATCAAAGTTTTCCTGATTCAAAAGTTCGCGCGCGATGGCAAAGACTGCGGCGACTGGGATTTCGAAGAAGGCTGCAGCAGCGGGGGGCTCCTCGCCGTATCTGGCTAATACGAGATTGCTGCGCCGGTTCCTCAAGGTTGCTCTGGCGGTGATCTCCAGCGATGCCACGGTCTGGCCAATCCGGATCGTATCGACGTCATTGTCGATCGTACTTGCGCCCGTAGCGGCTTCAACGATTGCAATCATCTCACGCTCGGCAGTCGCCTCGCCTTGACCATCCGCAAGTCGGAGGGCGCCAACCTGGCGCTCTTGGTCTACTGCGGCGGTAGCGGACATGGCGCTAAGACCGAGCAATATCCGCGCGATATCGCCTGCATCGAATGGAGGAGCGTGCCGGAAGCCCTTCGGTATCCGCCCTGCCTCCCTTAGTCGCCTTAGCGTAGTGTCGACCATGGCGCGAGGCAGCCTTGTATGTGCCACGAGCGAGTCGGGTACGACTTCGGTATAGAGCCGCATCGGGCTTCTCCTGTAAAATGTCCGAAAATCCGATATGCGGATAAAACTGCACCGGCCAGCGCTAGCGGGACGAAAGCGCGTGGCCGGGAGGTCAGGGCCTTACGGCGCGACTATGCCCGCCCGGTACATCCGTGGTGCAGGCAATATGAAACTGGCCCGTCGCCGCGAGGGGCAAAGGCGACGGGAGATCGCACCACGACCCGAAGGTGGTGGTGTGATTGGTTGCCGGCGCGCTGGCGACGCTACCGGCTTAAGCGCCGACCTGGGGGGACGGCGCAAAGAGGTGGAAGGATTTCGCCCCTTCCTACTATTACCCGCCGAGGCGCCGGTGGAACGGTACTACTAGGCGGCGATTGCCGATTTAATTTCAGAAAGCGCCTTCAGAACCAGTTTTTTCCCGACTTTTGACGCGCTGCTTTTGGCGTATCCGCGGTCGATAGCAATCTTCGCATACGTTTCGTCATCGTTGGCGGCAGTCACTATCGACATCACGCGGTCGGGCACGCGTGCTAGAAAGTCAGCGGCGTCAATGGCTCGGTCAATCTCGGACAGTGCCATGTGTGCCGGCGCGGAGGTTTTGCCAACTCCGACACCTTTCCCTTCTGTGATTCCCGCCAACTGGCCGTAGAGATACGGCATCGCAGCGGTCTGCTTGCCAAGCGCGAGATATCCAGCCGCTACGGACTGTTCTTCGGCTAGCTGCGCGGCCTCGTGCTCATCTTCGGACGAATGCCGTGCCTGGCTCGCTTCTGTGGCGTCCACCCAAGGCCGCTTCCGCACGCCATTCTGGCCATAAGCAATGAGTTCGCCCTCGTAGAATTGCAGCCCGTGGAACTTGCCAGCGCTGTCCCGGCCGCCAATTTCTATAAGCTCCTTAACGGTAATTCCTCGCTTGTTTTTCCGACTGTCATACCGAACGCCGCCGGCAAAGCGCACAATCGTCCCGTCTGACTTGACAGTGACGCGGGGACGCAAACCGTCGCTGTAGGCGGCGAGGAATGCCGGGATGGACGGTCTGATGGATGATGCCGTCAATTTGGTTTCGAGACCCCATCCGCCGTTCACCGTCTCATCGTCGGCATTTTGGGCGAAGTTGTCGTTCGCGGCGACAAGGCTTGCCGGTCGCAAAAGCTCGGAAACCACGTCGAGCGTCGCGCCCGCTTCCGTGCCAGCTAGGTCCCGCGATATGCGTGTGCCGCGAAGCGCGTCGTCGTATCGGCCCGTGGCAGCGGCTACCGTCTTGATATGCCCAGGCCGAGGGGCGTCGTTTGGCAACGTGACGACGCTGGTTGCGGTCTTCACGATGGTGGGTGCCTGCCGTGCTCCAATCCAGACATCCCAATCGGCGGGTTCCTCCTTCTTCTTTGTGGCCGTGCGACAGCTTTTCGAAGTCAGCCAATTTCCAGGCTCAACTGGCCACGTGCACGGCTTGCCGCGAGTTGAATAGTTGTTGCTGACTGCGGCCACACGTCGCCCGACCTTGATTGTATCAGGCGATGTGTAGAATCGGAACTCCGAGTGCAGATGGTCACACCTGTTCCATGCAAAGCAGTTATCGTTATTCGCAACGAGTCCGAATCCGTGCTCGATTTGGTTGGTAGTCATGAAAGTCCCCAGGTAGGTTTTGAGAACCGGTCGCCAGACCGGGATGCAGACCGTTAGGCCCGTATGACAATTAGGATTTTTCCCGATTTTTTCCCGTTGCAGGCTCGTTATCGTTCGCCGCTTCTTTCACGAGCTTTCGGAATTCATCCCAGTTCATGCGCCGGCCGCGAAACGGTTTGGCGCTTTCGCTGACGGCTTTGCTGGTTGTCGTTCGGGCTGTGGTGGTAGCGGTCATGCTGCTTGCTTTATCTCCTGATCGGGATACCGATGCCACTTCTCGAATTCCTCGCCATCGTCGCCGTCCCAAAAATCGATGAGCACGCGCCGCCCTGCCAGATCTGCAATGTCGTCAATGCCAAGGTCGCGCATGACGTCTTCTTGCCGGCTACCTAAGAACATTTCGTAGGTTGGCTTTTCGTCGGATCTGGCGTCGTTCCATCGCAGCATAATGCGTGCATCACCTAAGCCCTCGATCATCGCGTCGCGTCGAAAGGCACCCTTACGCTTGGTTGGCATCTTGACGGCTGGCGTGACCATCCGATCGGCTTCGTCGTACTTCTCCGCGGCGAGCCATTTTTGAAGCGGCAAACGCTTCGTGCCTGGCTTCGCACTTGCCGCCCACGAGGCGGCCCGAGCGGCAATGTGTTCAACGTTCGGGTTCACGATCACGGCGAATGCTTCGCGAGCGGATGTCTTATTGCCCAGCTTGCCGTAAGCCAGCCACACCTTTTCAAAACCCACCGTCCCCGCCGTGGCGGCCGATAGGCAAGCCGCAGGCGGCGCCGAAGGCGCGGTGGATACTCTACCTACCTTCCCCGCGTCTCTGAGCGGGTCAGGTAGTAGAGTCTTTGGCCCGGTAGCGTGGGCCGGTTCGGCGTCAACTGGCCCGGTAGCGTGGGCCACTGGTGGCCCATTAGCGT
The DNA here is from genome assembly GCF_040320205.1 of Mesorhizobium sp. M0761. Lineage (NCBI taxonomy): Bacteria > Pseudomonadati > Pseudomonadota > Alphaproteobacteria > Hyphomicrobiales > Phyllobacteriaceae > Mesorhizobium > Mesorhizobium sp. M0761. The sequence continues at coordinate 54,904 of NZ_JAMYPF010000004.1, read as the reverse complement.
GGGCCGGTTCGTCTTGGATATCAACCGGCCCATTAGCGTGGGCCAGTTCCGGGAATCTGCCCTGTGCGGCAAGGTCAAGTACGTTGACGACAGGCACGTAGCGGCTAGCCCCTTTGCCCTTGCCTCGGCCCTGAAAGGTGCGGACAACCCAGCCTGTGTCCATAAGCGCGATGATGGCCCGCTGCACCGCGTTGCGCGAAGGAACGGTCGCGCCTTCGGGAGCGCGTTGCTTCATCGCCTTCGCGACGTGTCGCTGCGACAGGAGTGCGTCGCCATGCTCGTCGTGGTACCATCCGACCAGGAACCGGTAGACTATGCGGGCTGTTTCATACAGACGATTATCTAGGTCAATAAGTTGCGCCATTCGGAACTGCGCGACGGGGCTTGGGAATGCGTCGACCTTGTGCGTCCAGTAGGCGCGGCTTTCGCCAATTTTCTGCTCAGGCTTGGCTGCGGTCATTGAGGGCGATTCCTTCGCGATATGCGACGCTTGCAGCGCGCGACAGTTCGGTAGCGAATTCACGCGAAAAGGTGGCGGTCGGTCGGCCGTGGTTATTCGCGGAGTAAGTCAGATAGCGACCGCCAGACTCGACGAGGCGAAGGCCGCAAAGGCGAACGTCTGGCGATATCTCGACGTCATAGTGGGCAACAGCGCGCCCATCCACGCCCGGAGGCGCGGGTCTGATTTCTAAGATTCTCACTGTTGTATTCCAGTTGTCGGTAGGGTTGGCGCCGGGTTGGATCCGGTCGTTTGTTATGTGGTTATGCGTCGGCGTAGCGAGCGACCGCTTCGGCCAGCAGGGCGGCTTCTCGCTGCGCCTTGCGCCACGCGCTCAACGCCTCGATCTCGGCCGCGAGTTCTGCGAGGGTCATTTTGGCGATGCGCTTCATGCTGCGGCTCTCGCGCGTTTGTTGTCGTTTGAAGGCAGGCGCCGATTTTCAGCCACCCATGCGTCGAGATCGTCCGTGCTGTAGATGACGCTGTTTCCAAGTTTGACGTAGGCCGGCCCGGTTCCGTAGCATCGCGCTTTGTCGAGGAATGACTTGGACAGGCCGACATAATCAGCGGCTTGGCTTACTCGTAGGTTTGCCATGTGTTTACCTCCGTTGACGGTGTTGCATGGAGATAGATGGGCGTTTCGCCAATCTTCTTTAGGCAAACAAATTCAATTTATTCGCGGTCCTGATCTTCCTTAGCTCGGTCGTATGTCGCGACTGCGCCGCGTACGTGCGTCTCTGAATACCCAAATTTCTCAGTCATCCGGCGCATTGCCTCTTCGTACCGGACGCCGTCATTTCGAAGCCCGTTGAACTGCTCGCCGATATCAATCCAATGCCGCGGAAGTGCACGTGTCCTCCCGCGTGGTCTCTTCGACGGCTTGAGCATGCCGGCGGCCAGCCGTTGCACTACTGCGCCCGCCTTGCCTGAGCGCAGGAGATCGATCAACAGCGTTTTGGCGTCCTCGATACGCCCCTCGCTTAGCGCCGATTCAATTGGAATCGCCTGAAGGCTGAACCCTTTCGGAAGTGGTGCCATTCACTTGCCTCCGATCGCATCGGAGATCTTTCCAGCGATCACGTTGGCTGCGGCGCGTGTCGGGTTGACGTCGACATGCGCGTAACGTTGCGTCGTCGCCGCGTCGGCGTGGCCTAATAGCTTGCCGATGATCTGCAGCGACATGCCGTCGCCAGCGCCGACACTGGCGAAAGTATGGCGAAGATCATGAAGGTGAACGTCCCCTAAGCTGGCCCTGCCTGCAATAGCAGCCCATGGCTTCTTTAGATCGGCGCGCGGTGCCTCATGCTCCGTTGCTGCTGAGTGACCGGCGATCACATATTTGCCAATGCGAGGCAGGCTATCAAGCTCCGCCTGCGCGGCTGCAGAAAGCACAACGGTTTTCTTCCCTGTTTTTGAATCGGGCAGTAGCAAAAGGCCGCGCCTTTCGTCATATTCGGCCCACCTCAAGTTTAGGATTTCCCGCAACCGGCAGCCGGTCAACATCAGCAGCCGAATGGCTCCCGTCACGTGTGGCCCGTAGACGGTCCTGTTCTTCTCTTTCGGCGCGTGCTTGCTGGCGGACAACTTGTGTGGAATGCCAATCGTTTCGGCCTCGCGCATGGCGTCGCCAAGACGTGCCATTTCCTCCGCGGTGAGGTACCGCTCGCGGGATTCCTCACGGTTACGATCGATCTTCGCAGCGGGATTAGTTCCTTCGGGCACATAGGCGCGCTTGGCGCCCCAAACATAAGAGGCGGAAAGCAAAGCCATCGCGCGATTTGCACTGTAGCGAGCCTTCTTCGACATAGCTGAGTGGGCACGCTGGACGTCAACGCGGGTAAGGGCAAAGGCTTTTGTGGCGCCAAGCAGCGGCTCGATGTGCTTGGCCAGCGTGATCTTGTAGAACGCGCGCGTTGACGCCTTCATTTCCTTACCGGCGATATAGTCCTCGACCAGCTTCTTGACTGTGCAACTGGCCCGTTCGTCCGACCGCTCTTTGACCAAATCCTTGCCAAGCGCAGCGTTCGCAATCGCCCTGCGCGCCGCCTCGCGCGCCTCGCTGGCTTTTAGTGTACCGACGCGGCCGAGCTTCAATCGCTTCTTGGCGCCGCCAGCCACCGGCCGATATTCGGCGAAATACGTTCCCGTGTTGCCTGTCGTCCGGTAGAGGCCAAACCCGGCCAGGTCATCGTCGAAGTAGTATGTTGTCTTGTTCGGCCTTGCGCCTTCCATGATGCCTGAAACTGCCGCTGCCGTGATCTTGATTGTAGCCACGCCCATCCCCTTTATAGCCACTATGTAGCCAGCATTTAGGCATAGGCAGTGTGTTAGTCAAGCGGGCTTAGGTTGGACAACGTTGTATTTCTGCCGATTTTGCCTACTTTGTGCAACGCTAGGAATGGCTATAAAACCGGATATTTTAAACTGGGGGTCAAGGGGTCGTCGGTTCGAATCCGGCCACTCCGACCATTTTTAGACAGGGCTTGCCCCCAAAGGTCCTGCTTCTCAAATCACCAACATTCATCCTTGGCAGAGGTCGACCCATTCGGCGTTGACGATTTGTGCCATGCGCTGCGGGCTGAGCCTTACAGCGGCGTTGGTGGCGCCGGCCGCGGGCACGACTTCATCGAAGGCGCGCAGCGAGACGTCGCAATAGACCGGCAGCGGCGCCGGCAGGCCGAATGGGCAGACGCCGCCGACGGGATGGCTGGTAATCGCGACAACCTCGTCGGCGTCAAGCATGCGCGGCTTGCCGCCGAAACGGTCCTTGAATTTGCGGTTGTCGAGCCTCGACATGCCGCCGGCCACGATCAGCATGGTCTCACCGCCGAACGGCTGCAGCGATACCAGGCCAGGCGGGTCGCACCGCATGTCAGCAACGCAAGGCGCATCCCCCGTGCGGGAGATGTGTTCGGGCTGCTGCCTTGGTAGGTCGCAATGGATCAGGGCCGGCGCTGATGCTGTGCTCCCACGACCAACCGGAGAGATCATCATGCTCAAGCTCGCCTCGGCTCTGGCGCTGCTGCTTGTCGGGACGGCGCCGCTGCTTGCCGACGACATGCCGATAAACGCGGACGCCATCAAATGGGGCCCTGCTCCTGCTGTCTTGCCCGCCGGCGCGGACATGGCTGTCATCGCCGGGGACCCCTCGAAGGATGGCATCTACGTGCTGCGGTTGAAGCTGCCGGCCGGCTACAGGATTGCCGCGCACAACCATCCCACCTCGGAATATGTGACGGTGATTTCCGGCAATTTTCATATCGGCATGGGCGACAAGCTCGACGAGACCAAGGGCATCGAACTGACCGCCGGCGGCTTCGGCGTAGCCCCACAGGGAATGAACCATTACGCCTGGACGACAAGCGCTACGATCGTCCAGGTTCATGGCGAGGGGCCGTTCGCGATCACCTACGTCAACCCGGCGGACGATCCGAGCAAGAAGTGACATTCGCCGTTGGGCGAATGCAACAAGCCCGCCAGGGCAAACCATGGCGGGCTTGTTGAACGACGCTTGGCCGTTGTTTATGAAACGGACCGGTTTTCCACAGGCGCCGTGGGCGCCGGGGCATCGATCAGGGCCGTTTCCGGCAATTGCAATGCTGCGGCGATCCGGCGAAGTTTCGTCGGATCGGTGTCCTTGCCGCTCTCTATGTCGGCAATCTCGCTGGTCGACAGACCGCAGGTCAGGGAAAGCTCTTCAATACTGTATCCCTTTGTCTCCCGGATGGCTTTGAGGCCGGGGTGCTCGAGCGCAACGTCGGCCGCCAGCCTGGAGAAGGGTTCGTGTTTTGCAGTTTGGGCCATTGGCAACTCCATGGGGCTAAAGAGTTTTGGATCAAATGATAGGGTGTTGCCTGAGAGCCGGGACAATGCCCGCTTGACGGCGATTTGCCAAGGCCCAAACCGACCGTCACAGCATCGTGAACCGGCGTCAAAACCGCAGGCGCCAGGGCACATATAGGATCTCCGCCCCGATCTCCCAATCAAGTTCTTTTGAAGGGCCGCAGGCCGAAGTGTTCAGCGGTTTTGCGCCGCTCGCGCGTTAGCCTGATGTTGCTGGCAGCCGCATCGGGCCAGCTTTTCCCAAGAGGATCAGATCCATGACATTCAAGACATCAGCCATCGTGCTCGCCACGATTTCAGGCCTCGCTGGCGCGAGCATGGTCGCGGCGCAAGCCGCCGAGGCCGTGCGCATTCGCGGCACGGTGACCGCCTTTGCCGGAGCGACGCTGACGGTGAAGACCCGCGAAGGCGCTACCGACGCCATCGCGCTGGCTGAAGGGTGGAAGATTTCCGGCGTCGCCAAGGCGGATGCCGGGGATATCAAGCAAGGCGATTTCCTCGGCATTGCCTCTGTTTCGAAGGCCGATGGCGGCAGCGGCGCGCTCGAGGTGGTGATCTTCCCGGCCGCGCTGAAGGGCGCCGGCGAAGGCGACCGCCCGTGGGATCTCGAGCCCAACAGCCGGATGACCAACGGCACGGTCGCCGATGTCACCGAGATTGCAGGTCGCACGGTGACGCTGACCTACGACAATGGCCAGAAAAAGCAGATCGCGATCCCGCAGACGACGCCGGTGGTGACCTTCGCGCCGGCGACGCCCGCCGACCTCAAGCCTGGCGCTGTGGTGTTCGTCAACGCCGAGCGCGGCAGTGACGGCAAGCTGACCGCGGGCCGGGTCGTTGTCGGCACAAACGGCGTCATTCCGCCGATGTAAGTTGCCGACGAAGCCGCCAGACACAATCCAGAAACAAAATTCTACAGTCCGGAAAAACTGTCGAAAAGTTCGGAGGCGATAGTCATGACTGCGGGGTTCACCGGCACCGATCTTGCTCGGTGACGGCCAAATTCAGCCCGCGCAGAAAAGGAAACGAAGTCATGAAGAAGTCCCTCCTGTCGGCTCTCGGGCTGGCTTTTGCCCTGGCTGTCTCTCTGCCGCTCATCGGCGCCAGCAGCGCCGACGCAGCACCGCTGCACAAGAAGCATCACCACCATCATCATCATCACAACAAGCATCACCGCCATCACCATCACCACCACCACCACCACCACAAGAAGGTGGAGGCCAAGAAGGCCTGACACGGCCGACTTGCCCAACGGGAAGGCTGGCCCTGGAGTCCTCGCCAAGGCCGCCTTCCCGTTGGTTTTTGCCAGGCGACACGTGGAAAAGCTGAAGGCAGGATTCGATGGCGCCGATGCGCCAGAACGCGAGCAACCACAGCGCACCCCAACGAACGTATCAGGCGCAAGGCCGACAACACAGCGGTTGCCAGTTGCAGGACACCACGGGTCTCTCAATGCTGTCGGAACCCGCTAGGACGGCGCCGCGAACGCGAGCACTATTGCGATCAAAATCAAAAGCGGTCCCATCCATTTGAAATGCTTCGCGACCTGCAGCCACCATGGCTGCTGACCTTTCTGGGCCTGAAAAGGACTTTGGAGCAGCCCAAAACCAACGCCTGTCATCCACAGCCCAGCGCAGAACATGATGAACTCGTCGATGTAATTTGCGACCACGCCCGTCTCCTCCGCCGGTACCTTTGGACTGGCGTTATAGTCGCAGCCGGGAGTGGCAGAAAGCGCGGTGCCAAGTGGCGGCAATGACTGCTGCCGCTACCTGACAAGAGCTGGCGCGGACTAGGTCTTGGCCGGCCATTTGGGCACGCCACGGTGTGACCTTCGCATGGGATGCCGCGCCGCTACCTCAGCGGCCTTCACGCGAAAATGCATGATCGATGCCGGCCCCGCCAGGCGCCGTCCGTTGGCGAAGGCTAAAAATCGACGTCGCGAAAAAACGCGAAGAAAATTCGAACCACGCATGAACCTTTGCTTTGGAGGCCGCACTAACCGGCATGGACGCCGAGAAGGCGATCCCAACACAGAAGGACGCCATGGTGGCGATCCTCGATCCAGAGAAGGAAATGCTCAAATGACCAACTTCAAGCGCATCACGCTCGCCGCGGCCCTCATCGTCTCGGCCTTCGGTTCGGCTTCCGTTCCGACCTCGGCTTTCGCCAACGGCACGCATCCCACGGGCGACGGCGGCGCGGTTTGCAAGGGCTCCGGTCATTGCCTGGTGCTCTCGATCGAGTGCAAAGGCACCTATACCGACGCCACGGACAAGAATGGCACTGTCTATGGCAAGTGCAGCCAGACCGCGCAGGTTTCGCCGCAGGCCAAGATCAAGCTCGCCAAGTAATCGGCCGCAGATCAGGGAAATGGCGGTCGTCCGCGAGACGGCCGCCATTTTCTTTTTGTTTTCGTGAATTGTTTTAGCGCCGGCTGAGCAACAAGCTGGCGAGAAGGCCGACCACGACCAACCCAACAGCAGCGGCTGTTGCCGGACGATCGCGCGCCGTCTTTTCGATCGCCCTGCCCTGCTTCCTGATCGCCGGCAGCGCATCGCTGACAAGGTCGGCAAGCTGCCCATAATAGTCCGAAGCGGCATCGCGCCCGTCCTCGTAGTAAGCACCGCCGCGTTTGGCCACGACTTTGCGCAACGCGGCGAGCTCTTTGGAAAGGGTCGCGACCTGCTTTTGGAGATCGAGATCGGAGAGGGTCGAAAGCGATACCATGATTGTTTTTCCTTCTTTTGAGAGAAGGCCAAACGCATGGCCGCAGAACCGGTTCCGGTCTGCTTGCCCGAGGGCAGCTGAAAGGTTAGCGCACCTGGTCGAGCAGGCGCTTGCACTCCAGGAGGTCAAACAGCGCCTCCTGCAGCAAGGCCCGGTTGTCGCGCGACAGTTTCGATGCGCCGGGCTGGACCGGACCTTCCTCCTCGGTCTTGCCCAGGCCGAAAAAGCGGCGGCTGGGTTTTACCTTGGGCTGACCGACCAGCATCTCGTCATCCATGCCGCGCGGCTGGGCGGCTGGCGTCAGCGGCACCTGATCGGCCTGCCTGCGCTGCGAGATCGCTTCGACGGCAGCCATGTCGCCATTGCCGATGGCGACCAGGAAATGGTTGCCGTTCTCGCGCAGCAGTTTCTGCACGCCCTTGATCGTGTAACCCTGGTCGTAGAGCATGTGGCGGATGCCCTTGATCAGTTCGACATCCTGCGGCCGGTAGTAGCGGCGGCCGCCGCCGCGCTTCATCGGCTTGATCTGGTTGAAACGGGTTTCCCAGAAGCGCAGCACGTGCTGCGGCAGATCGAGATCCTCCGCGACCTCGCTGATGGTGCGGAAAGCGTCGGGGCTCTTGTCCATGGGCGAAATCCTCACGCTGGACGGCGATCCGGCCCAGTCTGCCGAATCGGGTATCATTTCAGCGGTTTATGAAACAATATTCAAGCCCGGCGTCAAAACGGCCCGGCGTTTTCAACCGAAGCCTGCGGCAGAACCTATTTGCCGCCCTTGGCCTTGCTGTTCTGGTGCGAGCGCAGGATACGGCTTTTCAGCACGTTCGACGACTTGAAGGTCATCACCCGGCGCGGCAGGATCGGCACTTCCTCGCCGGTCTTGGGATTGCGGCCGATGCGTTCGTTCTTGGAACGGACGTGGAAGGTGGCGAAGGACGACAGCTTCACCGTCTCGCCGCGTACGATGGCTTCACAGATTTCGTCCAGCACCGCTTCGACGAGTTCTGCCGATTCAGTGCGTGACAAGCCGACCTTACGGTAAACAGCTTCGGCAAGGTCGGCGCGCGTAAGTGTCTTTCCCCCCATGCGACCGTCCCATCAGTTCAAAAAACATAAATCGATACAGGTAAAGGCAGAGCCTAAGTAATTGATCCGGCAAGGTCAAGGACCGAAACCGGACCGTTCGGCACTTACCAGCGAACGAGAACCGCGCCCCAGGTGAAGCCTCCGCCCATCGCTTCCAGGAGCACGAGATCACCCTTCTTGATGCGACCGTCGGCGAAGGCCACCGAAAGCGCCAGCGGCACGGAAGCAGCCGAGGTGTTACCGTGCAAATCGACGGTGACCACCACCTTTTGCTCAGCAATCCCGAGCTTCTTGGCCGAAGCGTCAATAATGCGTTTATTGGCCTGATGCGGCACGAACCAGTCGAGGTCGTCGGCGGTTATGCCGGCCTGCGAAAACGTCGCCTCGATGACATCGGTGATCATGCCGACGGCGTGCTTGAACACTTCGCGGCCTTCCATCCTGAGATGGCCGACCGTGCCGGTGGTCGAGGGACCGCCATCGACGAAAAGCTTGTCCTTGTGGGCGCCGTCGGAGCGCAGGCTCATCGCCAGCACGCCACGGTCGGCAATGCCGCCGGTGCCCTCATCCGCTTCCAGCACCAGCGCGCCGGCGCCGTCGCCGAACAACACGCAGGTCGAGCGGTCGCTCCAGTCGAGGATGCGGGAAAAGGTCTCCGCGCCGATCACCAGCACGCGCTTGGCGAGGCCGCCTCTGATGTAGAGGTCGGCGGTGGTCACCGCATAGACGAAGCCCGAGCACACCGCCTGCAGGTCGAAGGCAAAGCCGTGATGCATGCCGAGCCGGTTCTGGATCTCGACGGCGGTCGCCGGAAAGGTGTTGTTGGGCGTCGAGGTCGCCAGCACGATCAGGTCGATGTCGGCAGGCGAAAGACCAGCATTGTCGAGCGCTGCGCGCGCCGCCGCCTCGCCCAGGGATGCCGTCGTCTCGTCATCGGCGGCGATATGGCGCTGGCGGATGCCGGTTCGCTGGGCGATCCACTCGTCCGAGGTCTCGACCATGCCTTCGAAATCGGCATTCTTCATGATGCGGCGGGGCAGCGCAGCACCGGTGCCGCGCACGACTGATCTGATCAAAGCTCTTTCCTATTCCTTTTCGTCGACGGTGGCGTCGGATTTCCTGCTTGCCTGGGCATGCGGGTTGCGCGCATGGAACAGGTCGAGATCGGCCTCGATGCGGTCGATCAGATTGTTGCGCACCATGTCGTAGCCAAGCTCGATGGCCGCCGCGAAACCGTCCGAATCGGCGCCGCCATGGCTCTTTACCACGATGCCGTTCAGACCCAGGAAAACACCGCCATTGGAGCGGCCCGGATCGAGCTTTTCGCGCAGGCGGTCGAAAGCGCCCTTGGCGAAGACATAGCCGATCCTGGCCATCAGCGTGCGGTTCATCGCGGCGCGCAGATAGCCTGAGATCTGGCGCACAGTGCCTTCTGCCGTCTTGAGCGCGATGTTGCCGGCAAAGCCCTCGGTGACGACCACGTCGACCGTGCCCTTGCCGATGTCGTCACCCTCGACGAAGCCATGATAATTCATCGAGGCCATGTTGGCCTCGCGCAGCATGCGCCCGGCTTCCTTGACCTCTTCCTGTCCCTTGATCTCCTCGACGCCGACATTGAGCAGGCCGACTTTCGGCCGGTCGATGCCGAACACCGAGCGCGCCATGCCGGTGCCGAGAATGGCAAAGTCGATCAGCTGGTGCGCATCGGCGCCGATGGTGGCGCCGACATCCAGCACCACGCTCTCGCCGCGCATCGTGGGCCAGATCGCCGCGATCGCCGGACGGTCGATGGTCGCCATCGTGCGCAGGCAGAATTTCGACATCGCCATCAGCGCGCCGGTATTGCCGGCCGAAATGCAGGCCTGCGCGCTGCCACTCTTGACTGCTTCGACAGCCTTCCACATCGACGACTTCCAGCGGCCGTGGCGCAGCGCCTGGCTCGGCTTGTCGTCCATCCTGACCGCGACTTCACAATGGTGGAACTCGCTGACCTCGGCCAGTTTGGGGAATTTGGCGAGTTCGGGGCGCACCAATTCCTCGCGCCCATATATGACGAAGCGGATGTCGGGACGCCTGACGGCGACCGTCATGAGTGCCGGGATGACCACGTTTGGCCCGTGATCGCCACCCATGGCATCGATGGAAATCCTGATCACGCGGTCTTTATCTCACTAGCTTGGGCCAGGGCACATGGCCCGCGAAAGAAATACGAAACTCGCGAAATTCAGGGGCTCGCGAAGGTTCGGCGAAAATAGCGGTTTTGGGCTGCCGCACAACCGGCTTTTCTCCGATCGCTTCGTGTTTTAGGATTTTCCAAGCAAGGATCGCAGCTTTTGCTGGAATTCATTCTCGACGGGCTCGTTCGGGCCGGCGGCATCGAGCGAGGCGCCTGCCTTGCGCGGATAGGGATCGATCGCCAGCCCGAAGAACTGTTCGGCGAGCGCGCCGACGTCGATCGTGTCGCCGGAGAAAGTTTCCGGGCTGTCCGGCCCTTCGGCGTCGAGCAGGATTTCGCCACCGCCTTCGAAACCTTGCCGTCCGAGTTTGGATTGTTCGGGCAGGAACAGCGCCTCGACCTCTTCGTCGATATGGGCCGCGACCGGCTCAAGGGTGACGATGCAGGCCTGGGTGATATCAGCCTCGACGCGGCCGCTGACCTTGACGCCATTGCGCTTCCACGGCGCCACCAAAAGCTCAGCACGGTAGTTTTCGACCGAAAGCAGCTCGTGCTCGCGCGCAAGCATTGCGCGCTGCGCGGCGTCGGCGTCGATCACCACCTGCAAACCTTTGTGCGGCAGGCGGCCGACATTGGCCGCAAATGAGACCGGGCTAGGCGTGTCCACATGTTTCATCTTGGTCTCCCCTCCTCACTCCGCTTTCGCGACGGGAAACGCCACGGCACCGGAAACGATCGATTCGGACGGCTGTGCTTCAAGCTGCCTTGCGGCATCGATTACATAGGACGCCAGCGGCAAGGCTTGCGGCCAGGCGCCGGCATCGGGTCTGACATTGCGCGCCAGGGCGGCAGCAAGCGCGTCGCGGTCGCTGCGTTCCAGCGCGTCGTCATAGGCGGCGGTACGGCCGTAGAACATTTTGGCCAGCCTCTTCATGCGCTTGGGCACGCCGACATCGCCAACGCCCAGTTCCCGCAGCGAATGCTCGACATCGAGAAAGAACTCGTCGATCAGCACCTGCGCGACCTCATGCGCGACGCCCTCTTCGCCGCGGAGCCGGTGCTGAAACAGGAACATATGCAGCGACAGCATCTCGAAACGGCCGAGCGGCGTATCCGGCACATTCCAGTGGGAATAAAACACGGTCTGCCGCGCCGCCGCCACGATTTGTGCGTAAAGCGCCTCGGTGATAGCGCGGTTGGCGTTGCGTTCGCGGCCAAAAAGGCGCTGGAACATTGAGGGTGGTCTCCTGGGGACCGATTGTTTGAATGGGCCTTGTTGCATCGGCAAGCAAGCTGGTTTACCGGTTTTGCCGCCCAGCGCAAGTTGCGGCCAGCTAATGGAGTTGTTGTTGCGCGCGCTGAAATTCAAGTCGACTTTTCTGCCTGGGGCCACCGCCGCGGTTTCGCTGGTGCTGGTGGCTTCCGCGCTGTCGGGCTGCAATTCGTCCAAGATGTTCGGCGACCTTAACCCTAGCGAGACGCTGACGCAGGGCTATGTTATCGACCAGCAGGCGGTCGATTCGGTGCCGGTGGGCTCCAGCCGCGAACAGGTGCTTCTGGCGCTCGGCACGCCATCGACGAAAGCCACCTTCGACAATGAGGCGTTCTATTACATTTCGCAGACGCGCAAGCGCTATGTCGCTTTCGACAAGCCGCGCCTGGTCGACCAGAAAGTGCTCGCGGTCTATTTTGGCGAGGACGGGCGCGTCACCCAGATTGCCAATTACGGTCTGAAGGACGGTAAGATTTTCGACTTCATCTCGCGCACCACGCCGACCGGCGGGAAGGACCAGAACTTCCTCAGCCAGATCATCAAAGGCGCCAGCAAGCTGGCGCCCCCCATTCCTGGCGGCGGCGCCTAAGAAGCGACCGCCTTCCTCAGATTTTTGCTTCCCCCGAAGCGACACCATCTCAGGCGACCAAAAACCCGCGGGAGCGATCCTGCGGGCTTTTGTTTTGAGGTCATGCGGCCGCAACACCCGTCGCGCTTTGCAGCGCGTGGCCTGTTCGGCCGCCGGGCTCCAGCGAGGCGCGGTGCACAGCCGCACTCTGCCGCGCTTCCGAAGGCGTCATGCCGAAATGCCGGCGGAAGGCGTGGTTGAAGGTCGAGAGATCGCCGAAGCCGGCGTCGAAGGCGATGGCGCCGATGGTGCGGTGTGCCAGGCGCAGGTCGGATAGCTTGCTGCAAACCAGCGCCAACCGCCGGCCAAGCACGAACTGCGACAGCGAGGTCCCCTCACCCTCGAACAGCTTTCTGATATAGCGCGCGCTGACGTGGTGGCGCCCGGCCAGCGCGTCGGACCCGACATCGCCGGAAGCCAGATTGCTTTCGATATCGGCTTTGATGGCGCGCAGCCGCGCGGCGCGTATGCCGCGACCTGCGGCGACCTCGGTGGCGTCCTGCGTTGCCCCAACCACGACCGCGACAAGGTCCTGTATGTGCTTGGCGGCAAGCCAGCGCAATTCGGATGCGGCCAGGTTCGGCTCCTGCATCAGCAGACGGACATAGCTGGTCAGCAGCAAGAACTTTTCGCCCACGCATGACATCGGCGTCATCAGGGCGGCATCCGCATTCGCAGCCATGGGCCCGAGCGCTGCCTTGGGGATGGTGATGAAGAGATGATGCGACATCGCCCGTTCGATCACATGCGGATCAGAGGAGGACAGAAGGATTGCCTGGCCGGCCTCGATGCTGGCCTCGCGGCCGAGATGCGAGAAGGTGGCAGCGCCCTCCAGACACATGAAGAAAATGTAGTCATCGGTCCCCTTGGCCATGGCGCGGGAACGGATGGTGCGGAAGGCGGTGGTCCTCGAATCGGCAATGCCGACGCCCGGTAGCCGCAGGATGGTCGCGTCGACGGAGAGCTTTTCCTCCGTGACGTTAAAATCCATGTCGGTCACCATCCGGCGCAACAGGTCGCAATAGACGTTTCGCCATTCCGCTCGCGGCCACATGGCGGTCGAAAAGCGCGCATGCGCAAACTCGGGGGGTCGAATAGTCATGGGGTACTCCCAAGCGATTGTCTTCATTTCACTGTCGTTCGTAGTCGAGGCTCGTTCCATGAACGGCCTCTCATTCGACGGCGGCAATCGGGGGGCGCTGGATGGCTACAATGATTTGCGCACTTGGACAAAAGACTATTTACGAAGCTATGGATGAGCTTTGTTCATTCATGCTAAGGAACCCATGGGCGGGATCGGGTAACGGCAGATGACAAGACGGCTTCCACAACTGGAATCCATTCGGGCTTTCGAGGTCATTGCCCGGCTGGGCAGCTTCAAGCGCGCCGGCGATGAGCTGAATGTTACGCCAAGCGCGCTCAGCCACCGCATCGCCGATCTCGAAGCCGATCTCGGCGTGCTTCTGTTCACCCGCCATGTCCGCCGCGTCGAACTCACGCTTGAAGGCGAAAGATTGTCCGCGGGCGTGCGACGTGCATTGCTGGAAATCCAGAGCACGGTCGCGAGTGTCGCGCGCAACGAGCGCACGAGGCTGAGGGTCACCGCCATTCCTTCGCATGCCGTGCGCTGGCTGGCCCCGCGTCTGCACAGGTTTCGCAAAAAGCATCCCGAAACAGAGATCGACATCAATGCGGATCTTGCAGTCGTCGACCTTTCGCAGCGAACAGTCGACATCGCATTGCGCTTCGGCGGCGGACACTATCCGGCCGTCGAGACCGAATGGCTGATGGCGGATGCGATCTTTCCTGTCGTCAGTCCCGACTATCTCGCCGCCAACGGCCCGGTCAGAGACCAGCACGATGTGCTGCGACTGTTTCGCATCCTCGACACGACGGCCGAAAATGACGAGAGCGGCGCCAATTGGCGCCACTGGTTCGAGAGAAACAATCTGCCGCTGGATACGGTTGGCGACGGCATGAATCTGAATGGCACCTTGTTGGCGGTCGAAGCGGCGGCGAGCGGTCTGGGCGTCGCTATCGCGAGGAAGTCGCTGGTCGAGAGCGATTTGCGCACCGGCAGGCTCGTCCGCCTCCTGACCACGGACATACCGACGAACTGGAACCACTACGTCGTCGTGCACCCGTCCATCTCCGCCTGGGAGCCTGCCAGATCGTTCATCAACTGGCTGAAGGCGGAAGCCGGCGACAGCGCCGGCGCCGGTTGACCTCGGCGGCCGTTTGGGAACTCTCCTCGGGAGGACAGCAGAAGGCGCCCCCCGGTGCTCAAGGACTCATTGCACCGGCCGGTTGCTCATCCTTGCGGCCCGACTGGTTCGCGGCCTTGGCGGCAAGCGCTGCCGCCATCTGGCTCTCCAGCTCGCGCAGCTTGGCGTCGAGTGTCGCCATGCCACCCCAGCCGAATGTCGCGCGGTACAGCGGTGCGATCTCGGGCGTCAGGAATTCGACGAGGGTTTCGTCCTCGACCCAGACCTTGAGCACCTTGAACAGGCGCGCATCGATCAGCTCGTTATGCCAGCCCATGCGGGCGGCAATGCCCTGGATGGTTTCGGTCGAATTGGGCGTGCTGAGCAGCACATGCGAGCCGGAGCGCAGGCGCATATTCGGATCGAAGCCGATGCCGAGCGGCGCTTGCTGATCCAGAACCGTGCCGCACGGCAGGATTTCGATCAGCGAGCCGAAATCGTCGCCGAGGCAGACGAACCATGCTCCCTCAGGAAATGGCGGCGACGGCGCACGAACCGCAGTGGCGACAAGCATTTCGGCAAGGACGCTGGCGACGGCCTGCGGATCGCGGGCGTTGAATGAAGCGTGGTGCAGCATGGCAATACTCCTGTTTTCAACGGCGGCGGCCGGCAGAAGTGCCGACCCATGGGGTGGCGTTCCGCAAAAACTGAATCATCGGCTGAGCGTCAGGATGACCGCGGCAAACAGGCAGGCGTATTCGGCCAGTCCAAGCACAAGGCGCAAATTGTGGTTGGCCGCCCAGTTGTCGCGGGTCTGCGCCCAATCATCGGGGATGGTCACCGGCGTCCAGCTCTGCACCTGTTTGTTGAGCGGCACCTGACGGCTGACGGTGAAGCCAATGTCGATCACCACCAGCGCCGCGGCGACGATGGTCAGGATGCGCGGCAGGCCGGCATCGACCGCAAACATCGCCATCGCCGCGATCAGCACCAGCGTCGTCAGCCTGACGAACGGCATCACCCGGGTAAACGTCCGGTCGCGCATCTGATGCATGGCCATGTACTGGCCGGCGGTAAGATCATCGATGCGAAAATCGTGGATTACACCCGAGACGTAGATGCCGGCAATAATTCCAGCCAGCGCAAGCGAAGCCGCCATCAAGAAAATGTCCATGTCTTTTCCCTGCCCGAATGTCGTTTCCCTGGCCAAAATCGCCGCAGAGGCGAGCCCGACACCGCGTCGATCGCAATGTCCTGGCCAATGGCCCGGGTATTAAAGCAGGCGAACGGTCCGGGCTTGGGTAGGATGGAACGATGTTTTGGGCAACGCGGCCCTCCGATTGCGTCGGAAACATCAAGTGCCGTGAGATCGAAGCCTATCAGCAAACCTTGACGCGTACTTGCCAGCGACCGGTCAAATTCGTATCAGACCGTGCTGGCCAATGGCGCATCACGCTGAATTGGGAGGAGCATCCGTGCCGGAAAAAACCCGGACAAAACCGACAGGCTGGATGGCGACCGGAACGGCTGACGGCCAGGTGGTCACGCCTGACTGGATACCCATCGAGCCGGTGGCGATCGATGGCGTGAGGGTCAAGGAGATCAGGCCGGTCGCAACCTCCACCGGCTATCTGACCGAGATCTTTCGCGAGGAGTGGGAGCTCGATTCGGAGCCGGTCGGCCAGGTCTTCCAACGGACCTTGTATGCCGGCGCGGTGACTGGCTGGCATGCACACGCGGTGACCACCGACCGGCTGTTCTGCTGCGTCGGCAGCGTTCGCATTTCGCTGTTTGACGGACGCAAGGCCTCGCCGACCTTCGGCGCCGTCTGGCACAAGATTATCGGCCCGTTGCGCCCGGCGGTCGTCATCATTCCACCCGGAATATGGCACGGTGTTGTTTCGCTCGGAGCGGAGACGGCGGTGCTGCTCAACCTCGTCGACAAGGCCTATGCCTACGATCAGCCCGACCATTGGCGCCTGCCGCCAGACACCGACCACATTCCCTACAGACTGGTGTAGCGTGGAAGCATCGGCGCAGCGCGATCAGGCCGGCGGCGAACCGCTGGTTTCGATCGTGATCGCGACGCACAACCGGCCGGCAGCACTGCGGCAGGCATTGACCAGCGTCATGCGCCAGACGTTGCAAGACTGGGAAGCCTTGGTCATCGGCGACGGTTGCAGGCCGGACACGGCGGCCGTTGTCGCTGAATTTGACGATGCCCGCATCGTCTACATCGATCTTCCTGTCAATTTCGGCGAACAGTCCGGTCCCAACAATATCGGCTTTGCCAGGGCGCGTGGCCGCTTCGTCGCCTTGCTCAACCACGACGATCTGTGGTTTCCCGACCATTTGGCGGCGATGACCGGCTGGATCGACGCCTCGGGCGCCGACGTGGTGCTGGCGCGCGGCGCCGTCATCCAGCCGCCGTCGGCGGCCGGCAATCCTGTCAATTCGATCTTCGGGATCGGCAGGGACGGTTTTTACGACCCCGTCACGACGGAAGGATTTGGCTCGGCACACATGTTTCGCCGCGCTTCGTTCAGCCTGCTCGGACCTTGGCGACCCGCCAGCCAGTGCTTTTGCGAAAGCTCGCAGGACTGGCTGTTTCGGGCATGGCGAAAGGGCGCGGTGATCGCGACGATGCCGCACCTCACGGTGATCAAGTTGCATTCCGGCATACGCAAGGGTTCCTATCTCGGCGACAATGCGCAGGAACAGAAGGATCTTCTGGACGCCATGCAGACGCCGGACGCCTTGCGCGTGAAAATCCTTGGCTGCGCGGGCGAACCCATTCGCGTGGCAGCATCGAGTTATCTCAGGCGCAGGCTGATGGCGGCTCTTGGCATCCATCCCCGCGCCCGCGCCTTCCGCCGCAAGTATAAGCGAGGCGCCTTCCTTGCCAAGCTGCGGCGCCTGCGTGGCCTGGCGCCGATGCCTGAGCGCGAACCTGGCGTGAGCGAATTGCTGGATCGCTACAGCAAGCGCGGCGATGCCGGGACCGAGCCGGATGAGGGTTGACTGCCACCAGCGTAAATCTCAAACAAAAACCGCGGGATCGCTCCCGCGGGTTTGTTCCTGAAGCAGTGGCGTTGCCTTAGCCGTGCGCGAGCACGGCCAGCAGCAGAAGCGCCACGATGTTGGTGATCTTGATTGCCGGGTTGACCGCCGGGCCGGCGGTGTCCTTGTAGGGATCGCCAACCGTGTCGCCGGTGACCGAAGCCTTGTGCGCTTCGGACCCCTTGAGGTGCTTGACGCCGTCCTTGTCGACAAAACCGTCCTCGAACGACTTCTTGGCATTGTCCCAGGCGCCGCCGCCCGAAGTCATCGAGATGGCGACGAATAGGCCGTTGACGATGACGCCGAGCAACGAGGCGCCGAGCGCCGCAAAGGCGGACGCCTTGGAGCCCGAGATCAGCTGCACGCCGAAATAGACGACGAGCGGCGCCAGCACCGGCAGCAGCGAGGGGATGATCATTTCGCGGATCGCCGCCTTGGTCAGAAGGTCGACGGCGCGGGCATAGTTTGGCTTGGAGGTGCCGGCCATGATGCCCGGATCCTCGCGGAACTGCTTGCGCACTTCCTCGACGATGGCGCCGGCCGCACGGCCGACGGCCGTCATGGCGATGCCGCCGAACAGGTACGGGATCAGACCGCCGAAGATCAGGCCGGCTACGACGTAGGGATTGGAGAGGTCGAAGGAGACATCGCCCATGCCCTGGAAGTACGGATATTTGTCGCCATTGGCGGCAAAGAACTTCAAATCGTTCGAATAGGCCGCAAACAGCACCAGCGCGCCAAGACCGGCCGAACCGATGGCATAGCCCTTGGTCACCGCCTTGGTGGTGTTGCCGACCGCGTCGAGCGCGTCGGTGGAGTGGCGCACTTCCTTGGGCAGGCCGGCCATTTCAGCAATGCCGCCGGCATTGTCGGTGACCGGGCCGAAGGCGTCGAGGGCGACGATCATGCCGGCCAGGCCGAGCATGGTGGTGACCGCGATCGCCGTGCCGAACAGGCCGGCGAGCTGATAGGTCGAGATGATGCCGCCGACGATGACGATTGCCGGCAGTGCGGTCGATTCGAGCGACACCGCAAGTCCCTGGATGACGTTGGTGCCGTGACCGGTCACCGAGGCCTGGGCGATGGAGTTCACCGGGCGCTTGTTGGTGCCGGTATAGTATTCGGTGATCACCACGATGAGACCGGTCACAACGAGACCGATCAGGCCGCAGATGAACAGGTTCTTGCCGATGATGGTCATGCCGGCGACGGCGCCGACCTCGCCCCAGCCGACAGTTGCCGAGGTGGCGACGCCGAGACCGACGATCGACAGCAGGCCGGTGACGATCAGGCCTTTGTAGAGGGCGCCCATGATCGAGCCGTTGGAACCGAGCTTGACGAAGAAGGTGCCGACGATCGAGGTCAGGATGCAGGCACCGCAGATAGCGAGCGGGTAGAGCATCGCCGCACCCAGAGCCGCGGTGCCGCCGAAGAAGATGGCGGCCAGAACCATGGTGGCAACGACGGTCACCGCATAGGTTTCGAAGAGGTCGGCGGCCATGCCGGCGCAGTCGCCGACATTATCGCCGACATTGTCGGCGATGGTGGCCGGGTTGCGCGGATCGTCTTCGGGAATACCGGCTTCGACCTTGCCCACGAGATCGCCGCCGACGTCGGCGCCCTTGGTGAAGATGCCGCCGCCCAGACGGGCGAAGATCGAGATCAGCGAAGCGCCGAAGCCGAGCGAAACCAGCGCATCGATGACGATGCGGTCATTGGGCTGCAGGCCCATCGGGCCGGTCAGAATATAGTAGTAAATCGACACGCCGAGCAGCGCCAGGCCAGCCACCAGCATACCGGTGATGGCGCCCGACTTGAAGGCGATGTCGAGACCGGCGGCGAGGCTGTTGGACGCCGCCTGCGCGGTGCGCACATTGGCGCGCACCGAGACGTGCATGCCGATGAAACCGGCGGCGCCCGAAAGCACGGCGCCGATCAGGAAGCCGACCGCGGCGGTGATCGAAAGCAGCCACCAGGCGAGCACGAGCACGACCACGCCGACGATGGCGATGGTGGTGTACTGGCGCGCCAGATAGGCCTGCGCGCCTTCGCGGATGGCGGCGGAGATTTCCTGCATGCGTGCATTGCCCTGATCGGCTGCAAGAACCGATCGTGTCGCCCAGATGGCGTAAAGAATTGAAAGCAAGCCGCAGGCGATGACGGCAGAAATGATGGTCATTGCCGAATTTTCCTCGATTGATGGCCCAAAAGAACCCCTCCCTGGGCCGTTGGTGCGGGGAGCGGATAAGCCTAGGCGGAATCCGTCCTTCGCAGCGGTGTATGCGAAACAGGGCTCGGAACGTCAAGATATTGTTCGGTTTTTGCCCCGCTTTCAGCCAAAAGGTTTAGGCCACAACATTCCCATTGCCGATGCCCTGCTATTAGATCGATTGAAATGACGCCGCGTCAGTCAATGCTTTGCCCGCAGTCCAGCGAAGGTCAGTCGCCAGTCTCCTGCCCCATCTTGCGCGCGGTGTAGCGCTCGATGGCGGACAGTCCGTCATAGATCAGCACCGCCAGCGCCGCGACGATCAGGCCGCCTTGCAGGACGAAGGCGAGATTGTTGGATAGCAGGCCGGCGATGATCACCTCGCCCAGCGTCTTGGCGGCAACCGTCGAGCCGATCGTCGCCGTGGCCAGGCTGATCACCACCGACAGCCTTATTCCGCCCAGAATGATCGCGGCGCTCAGCGGCAATTCGACCTTGACCAGTCTTTGCCAGCCCGTCATGCCGGCGCCGCGCGCGGCCTCCATGATGTTGCCCGGCAGCGTTGTGAGGCCGGTCAGCGCGTTCTCGAAGATCGGCAGCAGGCCGTAGAGGAACAGCGCAATCAGCGTCGGCTTCTCGCCGAAACCGACGGCGGGCACCGCCAGCGCCAGCACCGCCACCGGCGGAAAGGTCTGGCCGATATTGACCAGACTGCGCGACAGCGGCAGGAATTCGGCGCCCGCCGGCCTGGTCACCAGGATGGCAAGCGCCACGGCAACGATGGCAGCGGCGACGGTAGCGATCAGCACGGTCCTGAGATGCAGCAGGGTCAGCGTCAGCAGGCTGCCCTGATTGTAGATCGCCGGCGCATTGTTTTCGGTCAGCGGCTTCAACAGCGGCTCGAACCAGCCGGGATTGGTGACGAAGGCTATGAGAAGCACCACCAGGGCAAGCCTGAGCAGCGAAGGCAGCCAGGCTTTTAGACCGGCCCCTTTCATGCCGGCCTCGCCGCGCGCTTCACCAGCCCGTCGACGGTGACGCGGCCGAGCAGCTTGCCGTCTTCGCCCTTGACCGGCAGCGCCGGCCGGCCCGACCACAGAAGCTCGGCCAGCGCGTCGCGCTGGCTGGCGTCGCCTGGGATCGCCTCGCCTTCGGCAGTCCCCTTTTCCACGGCGTCGCGCACGCGGCCGAGCGACAAGAGCCGGAACGGCTTTTCGCTGGCGCCGACCAGGGTTTCGACGAAGGCGTTCGCCGGCCGCGCCAGGATCTCTTCTGGCTTGGCGTATTGCACCAGCTTTCCGGCATCCATGACGGCGATCTTGTCGCCCATGTGGACCGCCTCCTCCATGTCGTGGGTAACGAGGATGATGGTGGTGCCGAAGCGCTTCTGGATTGCCAGCAGGTCCTCCTGCGCCTTGGTGCGGATGATCGGGTCGAGTGCGCCGAACGGTTCGTCCATCAGAAGCACATTGGGCTCGGCGGCGAGCGCGCGGGCGACGCCGACACGCTGCTGTTGCCCGCCGGACAGTTCGTGCGGGTAGCGCGGGCCATAGGCCTCGGGGTCGAGCTGGTAGAGTGTCATCAACTCATCGACGCGGGCCTTGATGCGGTCCTTGTCCCAGCCCAGCAGGACCGGCACGGTGGCGATGTTCTGCGCAACGGTGCGGTGCGGGAACAGGCCGTGGCCCTGGATAGCGTAGCCGATGCTGCGGCGCAGCTCGTAGCCGGGCAGCGTGCGGTTGTCGTTGCCGTCGAGCTTGATGACGCCGGCGGTCGGCTCGACCAGCCGGTTGATCATTCGCAGCAGCGTCGTCTTGCCGGAACCGGAGGTACCGACAATGACGCAAACCGTACGCGGCTCGACGACCATGGACACGTCGTTGACCACGGTCGTCGCGTCATAGCGCTTGGTAATGCCTTCGATCTCGATCATGCCGTTTCAACCCTGCGCCTGGTGGCGGTCATTTCGATCACTGCGTCGAGGATGATGGCCGCGGCGAAGGCCAGCGCTACCGTCGGCACGGCGCCGAGCAGCACCAGGTCCATTGCGGTCTGGCCGACGCCCTGGAAGACGAAGACGCCAAAGCCGCCGCCGCCGATCAGTGCGGCGATGGTGGCCAGGCCGATGTTCTGCACCAGCACGATGCGGATGCCGGTGAGGATCACCGGAAAGGCCAGCGGAAACTCGACGCCGAACAGGCGCTGGCCATCGGTCATGCCCATGCCGCGCGCTGCATCATTGGCCGCGCGGGGTACGCCGGCAAGCCCGACCACGGTGTTGGCCACCACCGGCAGCAGCGAATAGAGGAACAAAGCCACGAAGGCGGGCGCGGTGCCGATGCCTCTGATACCGAGCGCTGCGGCACCCGGAACATGCGCGGCGACCCAGCCTAGCGGCGCGATCAGCAGGCCGAACAGCGCGATCGAGGGTATGGTCTGGACGATGTTGAGCACATTGAGCACGCCGGCCCGCAACCGTTCGACGCGGTGGCACAGGATGCCGAGCGGCAGGCCGACGATCACCGCCGCCGCCAGCGAACCCAGCGCCAGTGTGATGTGCTTGGAGCCTTCGGCCCAGAAACTATCGGCGCGGTTTGCATATTCCTTGAGGAGCGACAGGCTGTCCCACTGCCCCGATATCAGCAACGAGCCGATGGCCAGCGCCGCGAGGACGAGCACGCCGATGCGGGCAGGTGGCGACAGGTTGAGCCTGGTCAGCACGTCGGCGAGCAACAATGTGAAGGCAAAGATCAACAGCCAGAACCCGGAAGCCGGCGAGATGCGGGCGAAGGTGTTGCCGGCCGGCGTCAGGAAGGTGCCGGCGACACCGATCAGGATGGCAAGGGCGGCGAGCGCCACGACGCTTGCGGCCAGGCGCAGGACAAGCGGGGTCTTCAGCAAGGCAACAATTGCGGCCACGACGACGACTGCCAGCAGCAGCGGCCCGATCGTTGCGGGCAACGCCTCCAGCATCGAGCGCGCCTGACCGGGGACGATACGATTGGCGCGGAAGGTGGCGAACGGGGCCAGAAACGCCGCATTGGCAACGATCGCCGCGATAACCATGCCGAGCTTGTCGAAACGCAGGGTCATGGATGCCCCTCATGAGGAGCGATTTTCCACGTTGCGCAGACTACGCTGGTGATCGGCGAAAGCCGACGCGAAATCCGATCTCCCCCTTTGCGGGGGAGATGGCCGGCAGGCCAGAGGGGGGTGTGAAGGATCGCCAGCTTTCGAGCGTCGGCCTGTTCAGAAGCAACCCTGTCGAGGCACGCACCTGCTACCGGTTGTGAGGTCGGCGGGACAGCACCCCCCTCTGTCCTGCCGGACATCTCCCCCGCAAGGGGGGAGATCAGCAGCTTCCAGAGAGGGGTGTCTCGCACCAGCGTCACGATCAGCTATGCGCTGACTACTTCAAAAACCCGTTCTTCTTCAAAAAGTCCTCGGCAACGCCCTTGACCGGCTCGCCTCCGACCTGGACGCGGCCGTTGAGTTCCTGCAGCGTGACGAGGTCGAGCTTGGCGAACACCGGCTTCAACAGCGTCTCGATCTCCGGATGCTCTTTCAGCACCGCTTCGCGGATGATCGGCGCCGGCTGGTAGACCGGCTGCACGCCCTTGTCGTCGGCGAGCACGACCAGGCCGGACGGCGCGATGCCGCCGTCGGTGCCGTAGACCATGGCGGCGTTGGCGCCGTTGGTCTGGTTGGCGGCAGCACCTATTGTCGCGGCGGTGTCGCCGCCCGAAAGCGTGATCAACTGCTCGGGCTTCAGCGTGAAGCCGTAAGTGGTCTGGAACGCCGGCAGGGCTGCCGCCGAATTGACGAACTCAGCCGACGCCGCCAAAACCACCGTGCCGCCGCCGGCGACGTATTTGCCGAAGTCGGTCAGGGTCGCCAGCTTGTTGGTCTCGGCAACCTCCTTGCGCAGCGCGATCGCCCAGGTGTTGTTGGCCGGTGACGGCGACAGCCAGACGATCTTGTTGGCATCATAGTCGAGCTTCTTGGCGGTCTCATAGGCCTTGGCGGCATCCTTCCAGACCGGATCGTCGGCCTTCTCGAAGAAGAAAGCGGCATTGCCGGTGTACTCGGGATAGATGTCGATCTCGCCGGCAGTGATCGCCTTGCGTACGACCGGCGTGCCGCCGAGCTGGATGCGGTCGGTGGTCTTGATGTTGTTGGCGTTGAGCACAAGCTGGATGATGTTGCCGAGCACGCCGCCCTCGGTGTCGATCTTCGAGGAGACGACCACCTGGGCATTGGCGGAGGCGGCCGTGATGCCGAGCGCCAACGCCGCCCCGGCCAGAATCTTGACTGAAAACATTGTGAAAACCCCTTGCTTTGGACCGAAATGCGGTGGCCGCATATGAGCATGGCTCCAACGCCCCGTCGGGGCACACGGTTTCATAACAATGGGTACAGACGCAATAATTTTGTGCGGTCGCCGCGATTTCGGCCGACGCCATGCTGACAGGTCGTGCCAAGCCAAAGATAGAACCGGATCAGGCGCGGGCTTTGCGTGATCCGGTCAGTTTGAGCGCGCCAAGGGCGACGAAGCAGAGGGCGACGACCGGGAAAACCAGCCAGTTCAGCATCTCCCAGCCCCACGCATTGTAGATGGCGCCCGACATTAGCGAGGCGAAGGCGACGGAGCCGAACAGGACGAAGTCGTGGAAGCCCTGCACCTTGCTCTTTTCGGACGGATGGTAGCTGTCGGCGACCATGGAGGTGGCGCCGATGAAGGCAAAATTCCAGCCGAGGCCAAGCAGGATCAGCGCCGTCCAGAACTGCCATAGATGCAGGCCGGACAATGCCACCGCGGCGCAGCCGATGAGCAGGACCAGGCCGGTTGCGACGATGCGTTCGGCGCCGAAGCGATGGATCAGCGATCCGGTGAAGAAGCTCGGCGCAAACATCGCCATCACATGCCAGGAAATGCCGAGCGTGGCGTCGTCCGTCGACAGGCCGCAGCCGACCATGGCCAGCGGCGCGCCGGTCATGACGAAACTCATCAGCGCATAGCTGCCGACGGCGCAAAACAGTGCCGCGACGAAACGCGGCCGGGTGACGATCTCGGACAGCGGCCGCGCGTCGCTTGACGCGACTTCCGCGTGGCCGGGAGCCTTGGCCGGGATGCGCAGGAATGACAGGATGATGGCGCCGGCCGCCGCCAGAACCGGAATGGCCACGAACGAGCCGGCAAACATCACCGGCGCCAGCAATTCGCGGGTGAAGATGACGATCTGCGGCCCGAGGATCGCGGTGATGACGCCGCCGGCCAGCACGAAGGAAATGGCGCGCGCCTTGAATTCGGGCGGAGCATTATCGGCGGCGGCGAAGCGGAACTGCTGGACGAAGGCGCCGCCGACGCCGATCACCAGCAGCGCGAAAGCGAACAGCCAGAAGCTGGCGTGGAACAGTGCCAGCGTGGAGATGACGCCGCCAAGCGCGGTCACGATGGTGCCGGTCATGAAGCCGCCGCGCTGGCCGAGCCAGCGGATGATGGCCGCGGCCGGCAACGCGCCGAGCGCCACGCCGATGTTGAAGCCGGTGATTGGCGCCGTTGCCAGCGACTTATCGGGGCCAAGCAGATATTGCCCGGCCAGCCCGCCCATGGAAATGGCAATCGGCGCGGCCGAACCGATAATCGCCTGCGACGTCGCCAGGATGATCGCCGTGCGGCGCGCTTCCCTTGCTGCGCCGGGGACGGTGCCGGTCACAATGCGTCCTTGCCGCGCCCCTCGCCCCGCACCCGGCGCGACACACGGTCGAGCACGGCGTTGGTCAGCTTCGGCTCGTCTTCCTCGTAGAAGGCCTTGGCGATGTCGACATATTCCGAAACGATGACGGCCACCGGCACGTCGTCGCGCTTCATCAGTTCGTAGACGCCAGCGCGCAGGATGGCGCGCAACGTCGAATCGAGTCTGGACAGCGGCCAGTCTTCCGTCAGCGCCTGGCGTATGATCGGATCGATGGTCGTCTGGTTCTCGACGACGCCGGCCAGGATGGCGCGGAACCACTGCGCGTCGGCCTCCCGATAAAGCGCGCCGTCGACTTCCTTGCCGAGCCGGAACGCCTCGTATTCGGCGGTGATCTCGAAGACGCCGCTGCCGGCCACGTCCATCTGGTAAAGCGCCTGCACGGCGGCCAGACGGGCGGCGCCACGCTTATTGGCATGGCGTGTCGCGGGCTGGCCGGGCGAAGCGGGTTCGCTCACGATTGCGCTCCCAGCTTCTCCTTGAGCGCGATCATGGTCAGCGCCGCGCGCGCGGCAAAGCCGCCCTTGTCGCCCTCCGAGCGCTTGGCGCGCGTCCAGGCCTGCGCGTCGTTCTCGGTGGTCAGGATGCCGTTGCCGATCGCAATCGCTTCCTGCACCGAGAGATCCATCAGCGCGCGGCTCGATTCATTGGCGACGATGTCGAAATGATAAGTGTCGCCACGAATGATGGTGCCGAGCGCGACAAAACCATCATAGTCCTTGCCGCCCTCGCCCATGCCGTCGAGCGCAAAAGTGATCACTGCTGGAATTTCCAGCGAACCGGGAACGGTGATGACGTCATAGGTCGCGCCGGCTTCGTCGAGCGCGCTCGTCGCGCCGTCGAGCAGCGCGTCGGCAAGATCGTCATGAAAGCGCGCCTCGATGATCAGAAGGTGGGCCTTCTTCTTCGGGCGAATGAACGCTTTGCCGTGTTGGGATGTGCCTGCCATGAATGTCTCCGGGGGTAGCCGGTGACTTAGGCCGAAGCCGGTTTGATCGCAAGCGGAAGATTGCTGGAGGTGAGGCCGTCAGATACCGGTAGCCTCGCGATACCGACGCACTGTATCGCGAAGACGATCGTTTATGGGCTGAGCATTGATCAGAGCTTCAGGGAAAACCTTGCGATCGTTGACCGACAAACTGAGGCCGAGCGCGTCCTCAGTGTGGAGCTCTTCCCGCTGCCCGAAGTGAATTTCGTCTCTTGTCATCACAAACCTTCCTTCGCGGCCTCGACCAGCCGCGCGGCGTAGCGGGCCATGGTGTCGATCTCGAGGTTGACCTTGTCGCCGACCTTGCGCTCGCCCCAGGTGGTCACGGTCAGCGAATGATGGATCAAAAGCACGTCGAAACGGGCGCCTTCGACCTTGTTGACGGTGAGTGAGGTGCCGTCGAGTGCGACGGACCCTTTGGGCGCGATGAATTTCGCCAGTTCGCGCGGCGCCTCCAGCGTGAAGCGAACGGCATCGCCTTCATCCTTGCGCTCGGCGATTTCGGCCATGCCATCGACATGACCCGACACGATGTGGCCGCCGAGTTCGTCGCCGATCTTCAGTGCCCGCTCGAGATTGACCTTGGTGCCTGATTTCCAGCCCGACGCCGTGGTCAGCCTCAGTGCCTCTTCCCAGGCTTCGACCTCGAACCAGCGGGCGTTCGAGCCGCCATCTGGCAGCGCCGTCACCGTCAGGCAGACGCCGCCGCAGGAGATCGAGGCACCGATGGCGATCGTCGCGGGGTCATAGGCGGTGTCGATGCGCAGGCCGACGCCTTCGCTCAGCGGCTTGACGGCCGCGACGGTGCCGATATCGGTGACAATTCCAGTGAACATTTCAGATATCTCTCACCCATTCGGCATAGCTGTCTTCCCCGAAGCGCATCTCGCGCAATTTGCGGAAGCCTGCCGGGATATGGTTGGCGTCGATGGGCGATGCAATGCCGCCCTCGCCGATCGCTTCCGGTCCCTGGAACAGCACGATGCGGTCGATCAGTCCTTCGGCGAGGAAGGCGCTGGCCACCTTGGCGCCGCCTTCGACCAGAACGCTGGCCATGCCGAGCGCGCCGAGATCCTCGAGCAGTTCCGGCAAGGCCACGCCGCCTTCATGGGTTTCGGTGCCGATGAAGCGCACGCCGGCACGCTCCAGCACCGACCGCCGTAGCGGATCAGCCTCCAGGCTCGCGGCGACATAGAGCGGCACCCGGTCGGTGCCGGAGACCAGCTTCGAGGCTTCCGGCAGCCTGATCTGGCGGTCGAGCACGATGCGCGCCGGCGAGCGGTTCTCCAGCCCCGGCAGCCGCACGGTGAGCGCGGGATCATCCTCCAGCGCCGTGCCGATGCCGACCAGTATGCCATCGGCTTCGGCGCGCATCAGATAGACTTCGCGGCGGGCGATATCGCCGGTGATCGCGACCTGGCCGGCGCCATGCCTGCCGATCTTGCCGTCGCTGGAAAGCGCAAGCTTCAGAATCACTTCCGGGCGCTTTTTCAGGGACCGAATCAAATAGCCGGCCATCTGCTCGGCGGCTTCCTCGGCCAGCACCTTTTCGACCACTTCGATGCCGGCGGCGCGCAGGATGGCATAGCCTTTGCCGGAGACGCGCGGATCGGGATCGCTGGCGGCGCCCACCACCCGCGCCACTCCGGCATTGACCAGCGCGTTGGCGCAAGGCGGGGTGCGGCCATGGTGGGCGCAGGGCTCCAGCGTGACATAGGCCGTGGCGCCGCGCGCCAACTCGCCGGCTTCAGTCAGCGCCTCGGTCTCGGCATGCGGCCGGCCGCCAACGGCGGTGACCCCTGTGCCGACGATCATCGGGCCGGGGCCATCGTCGCGAACGATGATGGTGCCGACCGAAGGGTTGGTCGAGGTGCGGCCGGCATTTCTGCGCGAGAGCCTCAGCGCTGCCGCCATGAAACCGCGATCGAGAGCCTGCTGATCGGCCTTCCCTGACGTTTGGGTTGCCATGCTCAGCCGGCGTCCTCTTCGCTCTTCAGCTCGTCGCCCTTGAGCTCGTCGCCTTTGAGCTCACCCAGCACATCGTGGAAATCCTTGGCCTCACGGAAATTGCGATAGACAGAGGCGAAGCGGACATAGGCGACGTCGTCGAGCGACTTCAGCGCTTCCATGACGAGCCGGCCGACCTCGCCCGAGGCGATTTCAGTCTCGCCGGAGCTTTCGAGCTGGCGCACGATGCCGGTGACGGCGCGGTCGATGCGCTCGGGATCGACATTGCGCTTGCGCACCGCGATCTCCACCGAACGCAAGAGCTTGTCGCGGTCGAACGGCACCTTTCTGCCGGACTTCTTCACCACCACGAGGTCGCGCAACTGGACGCGCTCGAAAGTGGTGAAACGGCCACCGCAATCGGGACAGACGCGCCGCCGGCGGATCGCGGCGCCATCCTCGGCGGGGCGCGAATCCTTCACCTGCGTATCTTCGGACTGGCAATAGGGACAGCGCATGGAGAGCCTTCAGGTTGGCGATTCTGGCGGAACGATAGGCTTAGAGGTTTTTGCCGGGACGGCAAAGGTTCGGCAACGGCCGCTCGCGCCCTCAGAGATAGCGAGGCGGGAGGAAAATTGCCAGCCGCGCCAGATATGTCAGGGGGCGACGTCCTTGGTCGGGAAGCCGCAGGACGTTCCGAGGTTGCGGTAGGCCTTGGTGAAGCCATCCATCGGGATGCTGGCGACAGCCTGCTTGCCGAACGTCACATCGAGCGAGATGACCTGGCGCATGGCCCGCAACAAAGCGAGACTGGTCTTGACCTGGTTGTCGACGGTCCAGCTCGGGCGGCCGGCATCATTGGAATAGACGGTCGCGGAAACCTTGACGCCGGGGTCGCCAAAGGTCGCGGCGATCTTCTTGCCGGTCGGCAGGTCCTTGTTGGCGATCGTGAACATGATCGCCGGATAGGCATCGGGCGGCAGGGCGTCGCCAGTCGAGATCGAAAGCGTCAGCGTGCCGGCATTGCCGTTGCCGTCGAGAAAGGCCGTGGAGGCCGCACAGGTCTTGTGCGAATCCTGGCCGGTGTCGAGCGCATCAATGATGGTGGTCCACCTGCGAAAGGTGTTGGTGCCCGGGATATCCGTGCCCGGCTGCGTCTGCTCCTGGGCGATCGCGCCCGACACGGCGACAGCGGCAAGCGAGCCGAGAAAGGCCAGAACGGCAGGATGGAACATGCGCATCGTCAGATCTCCAACAGGCCGCGCCGCCCGAACAGCAACCGGCGCAGAGCGCGGGATAAAAGACGAAGCGCCGCTGGCGGTCAACCGAGATAGGGATAGAGCGGGAAACGATCGGTCAGCGCCACGACCTTGGCCTTCACCGCCGCCTCGACCGCCGCATTGCCTTCGTCGGAATTGGCGACCTTCAGCCCGTCCAGCACTTCGGCGATCAGCTTGCCGATCTCGCGGAACTCGGCATGGCCGAAGCCGCGCGTGGTGCCGGCCGGCGTGCCCAGACGCACGCCAGAGGTGACGAAAGGCTTTTCCGGATCGAACGGGATGCCGTTCTTGTTGCAGGTGATGTTGGCGCGGCCGAGCGCTGCCTCGGCGCGCTTGCCGGTGGCGTTCTTGGGCCTGAGATCGACCAGCATCAGATGATTGTCGGTGCCGCCGGAGACGATGTCGAGGCCGGTTTCCTTGAGGCTCGACGCCAGCGCCTTGGCGTTGGCGGCGACGCTCTCGGCATAGAGTTTGAAACTCGGCTTCAGCGCCTCGCCAAAGGCGACCGCCTTGGCGGCGATGACATGCATCAGCGGCCCGCCCTGCAGGCCGGGGAAAACCGCCGAGTTCATCTTCTTGGCGATGTCCTCGTCATTGCACAGGATCATGCCGCCGCGCGGGCCGCGCAGCGACTTGTGCGTGGTTGTGGTGACCACATGGGCGTGCGGCAGCGGTGACGGATGCACGCCGCCGGCAACCAGGCCGGCGATATGGGCCATGTCGACCATCAGATAGGCGCCGACCGCATCGGCGATCTCGCGAAAGCGCTTCCAGTCCCAGATGCGCGAATAGGCGGTGCCGCCGGCCAGGATCAGCTTCGGCTTGGTCTCATGCGCGGTCTTTTCGATCGCGTCCATGTCGAGCAGATGGTCGTCCTTGCGCACGCCGTAGGAAATGACCTTGAACCATTTGCCGCTCATGTTGACGGGCGAGCCGTGCGTCAGGTGGCCGCCGGAATTCAGGTCGAGGCCCATGAAGGTGTCGCCGGGCTGCAAGAGCGCCAGGAAGACCGCCTGGTTCATCTGGCTGCCGGAATTCGGCTGGACATTGGCGAAGTTGCAGCCGAACAGCTTTTTGGCGCGCTCGATAGCGAGTTCCTCGGCGACGTCGACGAACTGGCAGCCGCCATAATAGCGCTTGCCCGGATAACCCTCGGCGTATTTGTTGGTCATGATCGAGCCCTGCGCCTCGAGCACGGCGCGCGAAACGATGTTTTCCGAGGCGATCAGCTCGATCTCGTGACGCTGGCGGCCAAGCTCGTTGCGGATCGAGCCGAAGATCTCCGGATCGGCATCTTCCAGCGTGGTTTCGAAGAA
This sequence comes from Mesorhizobium sp. M0761, assembly GCF_040320205.1. Lineage (NCBI taxonomy): Bacteria > Pseudomonadati > Pseudomonadota > Alphaproteobacteria > Hyphomicrobiales > Phyllobacteriaceae > Mesorhizobium > Mesorhizobium sp. M0761. The sequence goes on along the minus strand of NZ_JAMYPF010000004.1, from coordinate 23,909 downwards.
GGATTCGAATTTGTTCGACGCTGCCGCTGCAGTTGCCATGGCCTGAAATCCTTCGGTTCGGGGCATTTATCTATGCATATCGTTGCCCCGAAACCGCTGCACGGTTCCGGGCGACATGCATTGCCGCGCCATTAACACAGTTGTTTTCGCCTCGCCACGTTTGCAGCGCGAAATTTGCTGGCCGGATTGCGCCAGAGCGGCCCTGAACCGCTATTTTCGCTCCTGCCGCCCCTGCAGCAAGGCTTCGGTGAGCGTGATCTCGGTAAACAGCGCCCGCGCCGTATGGTCGTTGATCGCGCCGCTGCTTAACATGTCGCGCACGGCGATGCGCTCGGCCTCGATGCCGGCAAGCCGCATTTCGAGCTCCAGCCGCCCGGCTTCGCGGGCCTCCGTCCGGGCGTCGTCGGCCTCGTCCGAGGTGGCGATGCGGCGCCGGTAGCCGGCGACGATGTTCTCGGCGGCGGCAAGCCTGGCGCATGGCCGGCGCCACCAGCCCCGCCTCGTGGGACTTCGAACGGAAAGGCCACTTGCGGTGGCCTTTCCTGACTGAGATCAGCCGCTTAAAGCGAAGAGGTGATCTGCAGTTCGCTGGCGCCATCGAGCGCGTAGACGTCGTCGCGGAACTGCACGACTCCCGAACCCGTCGACCAGGCCGACACATAGAGGAAGTGGACCGGGACCGGGTTGACGACCTGCACCGGCGTGTTCTCGCCGGTCTTGATGGTCGCCTCGAAATGCTGGCGGTCCCAGCCGGGCGTGTCGCGCAGGATCCATGTGACGAGGTCGCGCACGTTCTGGACACGCACGCAGCCCGAGGAATCGAAGCGCATCATCTTGCCGAACAGGCTCTGCTGCGGCGTGTCGTGCATGTAGACGCCGTCGGGGCTGGGGAAGTTGATCTTGACCGAAGCCATGGCGTTGCCGGAGCCCGGATCCTGGCGGAAGCGGTATTTTGCGGCATCGTCCGTCGACCAGTCGACAGTCATCGGATCGACTTCGCTGCCATCCGGCGCAAACAGGCGGATGTGGCTGTCCTTGAGATAGTCGGGGTTCTTCCGCATCAGCGGAATGATGTCCTTGCGCACGATCGAGACCGGCGCGTTCCAGTAAGGATTGACGATGATCTCGTTGATCTTGGAATTGACCACCGGGGTCTGGCGGTCGATCTTGCCGACGATTGCGGTGTGGCGCAGCACGACGCGATCGTTCTCGACCGCCTCGATCTGTGCCGCCGGGATATCGACCAGCACATAACGGCTGCCCAGCGTGCCGGCCTTTTCGCGCAGGCGCTCCAGATTGGTCTGCAGCTGACCGAGGCGGATCTGCGCCGAAACGTTCATCGCGGCATAGGTGTATTTGCCCATGGCGCCGTCGGCCGGCAGGCCATGGCGCGCCTGGAAGCGCTTGACCGCGGCGTCGACATAGGAATCGAACGACGTCGAAATGCCGGCGCTCTGCGCCAGGTCGCCCGAAACCATCAGCCGCTTGCGCAGCGGCACCACGTCCGGATCGTCGACGCCAAGCTGCAGCTTCTTTGTCGCCGGCACCTCGCCCCAACCGCCCTGGGCGACGATGTTCTGATACTGCGCCACAGCCTGTTCGGTGAAGGCGACCGTCTGTAGGCTGAAGATCGGCAGCGTCGAGGCGACCTTGCCGCCTTCGGAGGCGCGGGCGTCGAACTGGTCGTCCCAATTGCCACGGTTCGAAGACTTCAGGATGTCGTCGATGACATCCTGCGCGCTGGCGGCATTGGCAACCATGGCAACGGCGAGCGCTGAAGCTCCGGAAAGGAAAAAGCGGCGGCTGGTTCTCATGGACGTTCCAGACATTCTTGTCGTGTTGGCTTGTAGCGTTTGGCTGTTGCAGCGTTCGGCTACGTGCTCGATTTTGGGCGATATCGCCCGCACTTTAAAGTTGGCATTGTTAAGAATTAGCCAACCATGACCTGCGTCACCTGGCCGTAAAAACCGGACGGCGATGCGACCTTACAGGCGCGCGAACAGCTTTCGCCGCCGCATACCCACACCCCTCGCTTCCACCGCGAATATGGCGGCAACGTGGCTTTGCGCCGAATTTGGAACGCCGGCGGCTCGAAAAGAAAAGGCCGGTGCTTTTCGGCACCGGCCTGTTGGCTGAGACTTTCCTCCGGCCGCGCTTCTTCCGGCGCAGCTGCTATTCAATGGCCCGCTGATTACATCCGGTAGGCGATGGTGTCGTTCCAGAAGCGGTCGAGGCGCTGCAGCGCGCGGTTCATCTGCTTGAACTCTTCGCTGTTGATGCCGCCGACCTGTTCGATCGAGCCGACATGGCGCTCATAGAGACCGGCGACGACTTCCGCCACTTCATTGCCCTTCGGCGTCAGCGAAACGCGGACCGAACGGCGGTCGATGCGCGAGCGCTGGTGGTTGATGAAGCCGAGATCGACCAGCTTCTTCAGATTGTAGGAGACGTTCGAGCCGAGATAGTAGCCACGCGAGCGCAGCTCGCCGGCGGTCAGTTCGGAATTGCCGATATTGAACAGAAGCAGCGCCTGGATGGCATTGATGTCGGAACGGCCGTTGCGGTCGAACTCGTCCTTGATCACGTCAAGCAGACGGCGATGCAAACGCTCCACCAGCTGAAGCGATTCCATGTAAAGCGAACGGATAGCCTCGCGGCGATCATCGGATACGTTGGCGGTCTTCGCCGCCGGACGCGAATTGATCATTGTCTTTGCCTCTCGTTTGTCGCCCTGGTGATTTTTTGTTTTTCACCTTGATTGCGACACTATCGAATACTCATAAAATTCGACTTAAACGCTAGGGCTAACAAGAGCTTACCGGTAATAGGTTTCGCAAGACGCTTAACGAACGGTCACCCGAGCAAGGATAATTAACCTAAAGATTTAGCCAATGGCTGCGGGGCGGCGTTTCAGGCGCGCGCGGGGCGCTTGCGCATCCAGATAACGACGCGGAAGGCGATGTAGAGCAGCGCCACCGCGGCATGCGAGAAGACGATCAGCGGCCGGTGGCCGTACAGATTTGGGAAGCCGGCATACATGATGGTCTCGGTCACCGCGCAGATGAACCAGATCACCGGGCCCCACGACGCCAGCATCCAGAGGCCGGCGGCGGCGAAGGGGAAGAACACGGCCAGCATCACCGCCACGACCTGCCAGTGCACCGGCATCAGGTCGAAGCGCCACAGCGGGCCGGGATAAAAGCCGATCAGCCGGATCCAGTACAGGATGCCGAACAGCAGGCAATAGCCCGCTATGACGCGCTGGAACCAGGCGAAGATGATCTCGACACCCGAGGGCTGCAGCACGATGCGCCGCGACGTGACCTCGCTCACAGTTCGAGCTCCCGTTCGAGCGGCGCGAAATAGGCGTCCACCGAAGCAGCGTCAACCTCGGCCAGGCTTGCCGGCCGCCATTGCGGCGTCGAGCCCTTGTCGACGATGGCGGCGCGGATGCCTTCATAGAAGTCGTGCCCGGCCAGCATGCGGTTGAGGATGCGGAACTCCATCTTCATGCAGGCTTCCATCGACAGCGTCAGCCCGGCGCTGATCTGGCGCCACGCGACATTGAGGCTGGTCGGCGAGCGGGTGCGGATGGTGGCCAGCGTCTTGGCGGCAAACTCGTCGGCGCCTGCCGCCCGCTCCAGGCTCTCGAGGATTTCGGCGAGCGAGGGTTGGGAAAAATGCCGGGCGATGGCTTCCAGCACCGGCTGGGCGGTTTCGCGCCGGGCCGGCACGAAGAAGCCGCGCAGGACCGATTCCGGATCGCCATTGGCGCAGAGCCGGTCGAGAAAGGCAGCCTGGTCGGCGGCCTTGATGGTGTGGGTGGCCAGGCCCGACCATAATGCATCGCCATAGCGGATGCGGTTGCCGGTCAGCGCCAGATACATGCCGAAGCTGCCGCCAAGGTCGGGCAGAAGATGGCTGCCGCCGACATCGGGGAAGAAACCGATGCCGACTTCGGGCATGGCGAACTGGGCGTTCTCGGTCAGCACGCGCTGCGAGCCGTGGAACGAGATGCCGACGCCGCCGCCCATCACGATCCCGTCGATCAGCGCGACATAGGGCTTTTTGTAACTGTTAATGCGGGCGTTGAGCCGGTATTCGTCGGCGAAGAACTCGACCGGCGGCTTTCCGGCGCGGGCCTCGTAGACGTGCATGATGTCGCCGCCGGCGCAAAACGCCCTGCCCTCGGCCTTGACGATGACGACATCGACGCCGGTATCGCGCTCAAAAGCGTCGAGCGCCTTGTCCAGCGCCTTGATCATGCGATGTGTCAGCGCATTGAGCGCCTGCGGCCGCGTCAGCGTGACGACGCCCGCCTTGCCCAACTGTTCGAAGCGGATCTCGTCGCCGCCGCCAAAATCCATCGTCAGAGAATCCCTCCCCGCGCCTGCGGGACTGAAGTGCTAAAGGTGGCGCATGGGTGCGTCAACCGGCGGGCGCGGTTTGGATTTTCGCAAGGGAACGCGACCGTGCTTTGCCCCCCGCAGAAATGCGCGCAGAATTGCCGGGCGAAACAGCCTTTCTTCTGATGCAGAAACAAACGCATGACGCTTGAAACCGCAGCGCCGAGCCATGGCTGGGAGATGCGAAAAAGTTCGACCCGGATGATGTTCTCAGCCGCCCGCTGATGGCCAATCTGGCGACCGTGACACCTGACGGCGCGCCGCGCAACGCGCCGATGTGGTTCATCTGGGAGGACGCTGCAATCTGGCTGCTCGGCTCGACCGGGGCAAGTGCTGTCAAACACCTCGAACGTGACCCGCGCTGCGCCGTGGAGATCGTCCATTTCGACAATGAGGCCGGCATCCTGCTGCATCTCGGCCTGCGCGGCTCCGCCACCATCGAGCCGATGGCGCCGAAACGCTTCAAACGGCTGCTGCACAAATATCTCGGCCCGGAGGCGACCTGGAACCGCTGGTTCATCGACAATGTCGCCGACATCGGCCATCCGGACGGGCGCCTGATCCGGCTTGCCCCGAAGAGCATCTTCACCAACAATGTGTCGTTCTTCAAAACCGGCCCCGAGCTGGGCGTGGCCGCCGAAGCCGTAAGCAGCGCGTTATCGACTGGCACAATCGTGTCGCATTGGTCAGCGGCAAGGCCTCGTGGTAAAAGCCGCCTCGACCCGGAGTTTTTGCGATGAACAAATTCACCCCCGCGACGAGCAACAAATTCGCGCCGGCAAAGCCCGGCGGTGCGCGCAGCGTCGACGAGATCACCGGCAGCCGCCGCTTGCGGCGCATGCGCAAGGCCGACTGGTCGCGCCGCCTGGTGCAGGAAAACCGGCTTACGGTGAACGATCTGATCTGGCCGATCTTCGTGATCGACGGCAAGAACACGCGCGAGCCGATCGCCGCCATGCCCGGCGTATTCCGCCTGTCGCTGGACCTCGCCGTCAAGGAGGCCGAGCGGGCCGCTAAGCTCGGCATTCCGGCGATCGCCACCTTCCCCAATGTTGAACTCAGCCTGCGCGACCTGACGGGATCGCACATCCTCGACCCGGAAAACATCATCAACCGCGCAACCCGCGCCATCAAGGACGCGGTGCCGGAGATCGGCATCATCACCGATGCCGCGCTCGATCCGTTCACCTCGCACGGCCATGACGGCATCTTGCGCGACGGCATCATCGTCAATGACGAGACAGTGGAACAGGTGACCGCCGCGGCCGTCATCCAGGCAGCGGCCGGCGCCGACATCATCGCGCCGTCCGACATGATGGACGGCCGCATCGGCGCCATCCGCGACGCACTCGACGCCAACGGTTTTTCGGATGTGGCGATCATGTCCTATGCGACGAAATTCGCCTCCGCCTTCTACGGCCCCTACCGCGAGGCGGTCGGCACCGCCGGCCTGCTCAAGGGCGACAAGAAGACCTACTATCTCGACCACGCCAATTCCGACGAAGCGGTGCGCGAGGCCGAGCAGGATATCGCCGAGGGCGCCGACATGCTGATGGTCAAGCCCGGCCTGCCCTATCTCGACATCATCCGCCGGCTGAAGGACGAGTTCCAGATGCCGACCTTCGCCTACCAGGTGTCAGGCGAATATTCGATGATCAAGGCGGCGGCCGCCAATGGCTGGATCGACGGCGAAAAGGCAATGCTGGAGAGCCTGCTCGCCTTCAAGCGCGCCGGCTGCGACGGCATCCTGACTTACTTCGCGCCGGAAGTGGCGCAGCTGCTGAAGGGTTAGCCGGAACCTGGATGCTCCGGGTTCCGGCTTTTCCTCACGCCTTTGGCAAATAAGGAATCGTTCCGGCGAGATCGGTATCGTCGATCAGTTGGAAGCGGCTGTCGCTGCCCTTCCGGCGCTCCGCCACAAACGGAGCGTATTGCGGATCGTTGGTGAAGGCTTCGGCTGCCTTTGCCGACGGAAACGCCATGATGGCGATCAGGCTGGTGTCGAGCGGCTTGCCCTCCAGCGTCTTCACATTGCCGCTGCGGGCGAGATACTTGCCGCCATGCTTGTGGACGAGGTCATGCACCGAAGCGGCATAGGCCGGCACCCATTTGTCGTCCTTCACCTTGATGTCTGCGATCACGTAAGCGGTCATTGTCCAACTCCTCATGGATCGGCACCGGACTGCCCGGTGACGTGACCGCTGCCTCGCATGGCGGCGCCGGACCGCTCCAGTCACAGAACTGTACCGGGGGTGCCAGTACAGCTTCTGTACTGGCTGAACTCAGGTTTTCTGAATAAGGTCCGGCAACATCTTTTGGAGCTCACCACATGACACAAGCCGGTTACAAGCAATTCTGCCCGCTCTCCATGGCCGCCGAGCTGCTCTGCACACGCTGGACCATGGTGCTGCTGCGCGAACTGGTGGCGGGATCGACCCGCTTCAACGATTTGCGCCGCGGCGTGCCGAAAATGTCGCCAACCCTTCTGTCGCAACGGCTCAAGGACCTCGAGGCCGGCGGCATCGTCGAGCGGACCGAGATCGCGACCGAGAAGGGCGTGTTCGAATACCGGCTGACCGAGGCGGGCCGGGATTTGCGCCCGGTTGTCGAGGCGATGGGGTTTTGGGGCCAGAAATGGGTCGAGGCCAGGCTGTCGCTCAAAAACCTCGATCCGTCGCTGCTGATGTGGGACATGCGGCGCAATCTGAACCCCAGTCCGCTGCCGGACGGGCGCACCGTGATACAATTCCTGTACCATGACCTGCCGGCGTCAAAACGATCGTGGTGGCTGATCGTCGAGAAGCAGGGCGAGGTCGATCTTTGCTGGTACGATCCGGGCTTCGACGTCGATCTCTACGTCTCGACCGATCTGTGCACCATGACCTCGATCTGGATGGGGCTGACGACAGTTCACAAGGAACGCGACAAGATCAGCCTGACCGGCGATCTCGACGTCGCCGGCAAGATGCAGATCTGGCTTGGGCTCAGCCCGTTTGCGGTGATGCCGAAGCGCGTGGCGGCTTGAGGTCCCTGCGCATTCCACAGATCGGCTTGCCTCTAAAAATACTAGTTGCAAAATGCAATCAGTTTGAATACTGATTGCAAATCACAACTGGTCACCAAAGGGAGTCTTCCATGTCCAAACTGCGCGTCAATGCCTTCACCTTGTCGCTCGACGGTTTCGGCGCCGGTCCTGACCAGGACCTGCAAAATCCGCTCGGCGTTGGTGGCGAAGATCTGCACAAATGGATGACCGGCACCCGCACCTTCCACGAGATGGTCGGCAAGGATGGCGGCAGCACCGATGTGGACGACCGGTTCACCGTCCGCAGCTTCGACAATGTCGGCGCCTGGATCCTCGGCCGCAACATGTTCGGCCCGATCCGCGGCGAATGGCCGGATGAGAACTGGAAGGGCTGGTGGGGCAACAACCCGCCCTATCACGTGCCGACCTTCGTGCTGACCCATCACAAGCGCGACCCCATTGTGATGGAAGGCGGCACCATTTTCCGCTTCGTTACCGGCGGCATCCACGCCGCGCTCGAACAAGCAAAGGCTGCGGCCGGCGGCAAGGATGTCCGCGTCGGCGGCGGCGTTTCCACTATCCGGCAATATCTCAAGGAGAAGCTCATCGACGAGTTGCATCTGGCTGTGTCGCCAGTGTTGCTCGGGAGGGGCGAGAGCCTGTTTGCCGGGCTGGATATGCTGAAGCTGGGTTACCAGTGCACCGAGCAGGTGGCCACGGCGCTCGCCACGCATGTGACGATCAAGCGGGTATAGTGGCGAAGTAACAGGCGCAGGCTTCTTTCTCCCCGTTTTGCGGGGAGAAATGCCCGGCAGGCAATGAGGGGCAGCGCTGCTTTTGGAGGTTAGCAGCGTCCGACGGCTGTGAATTCGTCGATGCCGGCGCTGCCCCTCATCCGCCTTCAGGCACCTTCTCCCCGTGAAACGGGGAGAAGGAAAAGTGCTCAATACTTCTCCGGCACGTAAAGCTCGCGCGGCAGGACCTGGCGCTCGTACTCCGGGTTGAACACCCGCTCGGGCAGCGTGATTTCTTCGTGCGGCACGTCCTCATAGGGCAGCTGTTTGAGGAGATGGTCGATGCAGTTCAGCCGCGCCCGCTTCTTGTCGTTGCCTTCGACGATGTACCACGGTGCCTCTGGGATGTTGGTGCGGGCAAACGTCTCTTCCTTGGCCTTGGTGTACTGCTCCCAGCGCACGCGCGACTGCAGGTCCATCGGCGACAGCTTCCACTGCTTCATCGGATCGTGGATGCGCATCATGAAGCGCATCTGCTGTTCCTCGTCGGTGATCGAGAACCAGTATTTGACCAGCGTGACGCCGGAGCGGACCAGCATGCGCTCGAACTCCGGCACATCGCGGAAGAACTCTTCGACCTGATCGGGTTCGGCAAAGCCCATCACCCGCTCGACGCCGGAGCGGTTGTACCAGGAGCGGTCGAACAGCACGATCTCGCCGCCGGCCGGCAGATGCGGCACGTAGCGCTGGAAATACCATTGTGACTTTTCGCGCTCGGTCGGCGCCGGCAGCGCCACGACGCGGCAGATGCGCGGGTTGAGGCGCTGGGTGATGCGCTTGATGACGCCGCCCTTGCCGGCGGAATCACGGCCCTCGAAAACCACCACCAGCTTCTTCTTGTGGTAGGCAACCCAGGACTGCAGCTTGATCAGTTCCGACTGCAAGCCGATCAGGTCGCGGAAATACTGCATGCGATCGATCGACGGCGGATGCGCGTTCTTGTAGATCTTGGCGATCTCCAGCGACAGCGCCGGCTCCGAGATTTCCAGCTCATAGTCCTCGTCGAGCGTGTCGGCGAGTTCGGCTTCCAGCCAATCCCTGGCCGCAGAATTCTGCTTTAGCTCATTCATTTCCACTGCTCCGCTTGCCGGCTGACATGAAACCCTGAGCCGACTCGATATAGGCCGGCAATGACGGTTTTATTGCAAGCCGCCGGCCAGCCGGTCTTCACTGCAAAGCAGCGAGGCATTGCCGATCCAGCGCCCTGGCATGGCGACAAGCCGCTCAAATTGTCCTACAAATAGCGGACCCGTTCGGGCTTCCCCGCCCTTTCCTGCTAAAACCGCCTCCCCACCAAAACTACGAGGATCAGACATGGAATACCGCACGCTTGGCCGTTCCGGCTTGAAAGTTTCGGCGCTGACCTTGGGAACCATGACCTTCGGCGGCAGCGGGCCGTTCGCTGCCGTCGGCAATTCCGATCTCGCGGAGGCCTCGCGCATCATCGACACTTGCATCGATGCCGGCATCAATCTCATCGACACCGCCAATGTCTATTCCAACGGTCTGTCGGAAGAGATCATCGGCGAGGCGCTCGGCGGCAAGCGCAAGAACGACGTGCTGATCGCCTCCAAAGCGCGCATGCGGATCGGCAAGGGCCCCAATGACGAAGGCCTGTCGCGCCATCATCTGATCCGCGAATGCGAGAAGAGCCTGAAGCGCCTCAGGACCGATGTCATCGACATCTATTTCCTTCACGAATGGGACGGCGCGACGCCGCTCGAGGAAACCATCGCCGCGCTCGACACGCTGGTTGCCCAGGGCAAGATCCGCTATGTCGGCTGCTCCAACTTTTCCGGCTGGCAGGTCATGAAGGCGCTGGGCATCAGCGACAGCCAGCACCAGCCGCGCTTCGTCACCCAGCAGATCCACTACACGCTGGAAGCACGCGAGGCCGAGTATGAGCTCTTGCCGATCTCGGTCGACCAGGGCCTTGGCGTGCTGGTGTGGAGCCCGCTCGCCGGCGGCCTGCTGTCGGGAAAATACCGCCGCGACAGTCCGACGGCGCGCCAGATCGGCGGCTGGTCGGAACCGCCGATCCGCGACGAAGACCGGCTGTGGCGGATTGTCGACGTGCTGGTCGACATCGGTGCGGCACGCGGCGTCTCGGCGGCGCAGGTGGCGCTGGCCTGGCTGCTCGGCCGACCAGCCGTCAGTTCGCTGGTGATTGGCGCACGCAACGAGGCGCAGTTGAAAGACAATCTCGCCGCGGCAAGCCTGACGCTGTCCTTTGATGAACGCCAGCGTCTCGATGCCGTCAGCCGGCCGCCGGTGCTCTATCCCTACTGGCACCAGCAGTTTACGGCGAGGGACCGCTTCGGCCCGGCCGATCTGGTTATGGACCGCAGCGTCATCTGACTTAAGGGCGCCGGAAGCCGCTAGGCCGCGATAAACCGCCAGACCTGCGGATCGGGCTCGATCTGGCCGCTGAGCACGAAATATTTGTAGAGCACGAGCAGGCAGATCGCCTGCTCGGCCCGCTCGTCGGCGAATTTGCGGCAATAGGCGTTGGCCGCCGCAACGATGCGCTGGGCCTCGGCCGGATGTTTCTCGAGATGGTGCACGCGCTCGGCCAGATCGCTGAAGTCGGGCGCCAGCGGCACATAATGGACATCGGGCTCGAGCTGCCCCTCGGCGAACCAGGTCTCGTAAGTCGGCGGCGGCATCAGGCAGAGCGAGTTCGAGCTCATGATCCATTTCAGATTGGTCGCGACATCATTGCCTTCGAGCGAGATGATGTAGCGGTAGCGGCGCTGCTGATCGATGCTGAGATAGGGCTTGCGGTATTCCGCAGGTGCTGTCGCCCTCGGCGTGCCGACATCGCAGAACGGCAGATTGCGGGCTGCATCCAGCAACAAGGTGCGGATCGGATTGTTGAGTTCGCCGCGCCAAACGACGAGCGGATGCTTGTCGGCGAAGGCGACATCGTCGGCCGGCATGTAGAAATGACGGAACTTGTTCAGCTTGAACAGGACGCCGTTGCCGTTGTCGCCCGCTATCGGCCGGTCCTTGACGATCGACGGCATCTTCGGCACTTCGATGACGTCGCCGAATTCCAGGTCGATGCGCAGATCTGGGTCGAAATAACGGGTGAACTCCTTCAGATCGTAATAGTACATGCTGCGGTCCGACGGCAGCCGGCTGACCGGCACGGCCTCGGGGCTGGGGCTAAAAGGCTCCCGCAGCGTGTTGTAGTAATTGAGCCGCTGGCGGACCGATGCGTCGGAAAGCCTGGCCTGATCGAGCAGCCGGCCGAGCCGGCGCCGGAAAAGAACCGGCGGCGCGATGTCGCGCATGGCGTTGCGCGCATAGTAGATCAGCTTCTGTGCGTTTCTTTGAAGCGTGGCCATCGGTCGTTTTGATTCGAAATCGGTCGGCGGCGGCTCCAGCAACTGTCCCGCAGCCTTTTCTAAACCATTGTGTTCGCCATCACGCAAGTCCAGAACCGCTGGCATCTGCCCTCGCGGCGCTGTTGTGTTTGCCGGCCAATGCTTCTAGGCAGGATCAGGCACAGCGAAAGGAAACGATATGGCTCGACCACCGAATTACGGTCAGGAACGCAAAGAGCGCGACCGGCAGAAGGCCGCCAAGAAGGCGGAGAAGCTCGCCGCCAAGGTCGCGGCCAAGGAGCGCGCCGAGCCTGAGAACGAGGCAAGTTCCAAAACCGACACCGAGACAGAAAAATAGGCAAGACAGGATCACCGGCCCGCGAAACGGGCCGGATCCTGGCAAAATGCCGGTGTGATCAGGCCGATGTGATCAGGCCGGGGCCTTGTCGCTGACGAAGACGTTGACCTCGCGCGCGGCGGCGATGAAGGCGCGTCTTGCAATCATCGCCGGCTTGTCGCCGGCCAGCGCGTCATGGCAGGCCTGCAGCGCTTCGCGGTGCTTGGGGCTGCGCTTGCCGGGCCAGCTGTTGAGCAGGTAATCGGAAGCCTCGCGCACCGTACGCAAGAGCTGAGTGCTTCCCTCCGTGCCCGACTTAACGGTCACGGGTGTTTCAAATCGGTTGTTTTCCATGGCCGCCTCTTACGCCATCGGCGTCCGCGAAGCGAGGCCGAAAGCGGATCGCGACGGCGTTCTTTCGTTTTCGTGACCAGTATCAAGCGGCGACGACGGCAAAACCCCTGGCGCGTAGGCCGCGCCGGTCATTGTGCAACGACGTCACCAGGCGGGCGCGGCTGCCGGCTATATGGGCGGAAAGTCGCGCCGCCGCCGCATCGGCATCGCCGGCCCGCACCGCTGCCAGAATGGCGTGATGCTCGCTCCAGGCGCGGCCAAGGGCCGCCTCGTCGCGCACCTCCAGCCAGCGCGCCCGCGACAGCCGCGTCATGGCATCGCGCACGGCCCGAAACAGGAACTCGTTGCCGGAGAGCCGCGCCAGTTCGATATGGAAATCCATGCCGACGCGGTGCCATTCCTCGCGCGGCGTGGCAGTGTCGCAGGAGTCCAGCATCGCCTCGATGACATCGGCTGCGCTCCTGTCGGCCAGCGCCGAAGTCAGCCTGACCGCCGCGACCTCGACCGCTTCGCGGTACACCGCGATCTGTTCCAGTTCGGCAAGGTTGATCGGCGACACGGTCCAGCCGCGCCCGTCGCGGCAGATCAGCCCTTCCGTCTCCAGCCGCAGCAGGGCTGCCCTGACCGGCGTGCGCGAGGCGCCGAAGCGGCTCTCGATCCAGCGCTCCGTCAGCCGCTCGCCAGGACCGACCTCAAGGCCAAGGATCATCTCGCGAAGCGCTTTTTCGACGATCTGCATCTGCGACATAGTTGCTTCCATTGCTGGCGATCGGCCTTGCCCGTTGGTCTTGCCGATCACATTGAGAGCGCCTGATTGACAGCAGCCGGGCTTTGCGTCCATGAGGTACCAAGTTGGTATCCCAAAATGGTATCCGCAGCAAGCGGACAGGATAGGACATGCCGCAGGACAGTGCAGCGCAGGCCGCCGAAGCGCCTTCCACCTACAACATTCATTGGCGGCGCAACCTGCTCGTGTGCTTTGCCGGATCGTTCAGCACGCTTGTGGCGATGACGCTGTTGCTGCCGTTCCTGCCGCTCTATGTCGAACAGCTGGGCGCCGTGGGCCACGCGGCGATCGTGCAATGGTCCGGCATCGCCTTCGGCGCCACCTTCCTTGCCGCCGCCCTTGTCGCACCGCTGTGGGGGCGGCTCGGCGACCGCTACGGCCGCAAGGTGATGCTGGTGCGCGCCAGTTTCGGCATGGCGATCTGCATGTCGCTGACCGGCATGGTGCAGACCGTCTGGCAATTGGTGCTTTTGCGCCTGCTGATCGGCTTTGCCGGCGGTTATTCCTCAGGCTCGACGATCCTTGTCGCCATGCAGACGCCGAAGAAGCGCTCCGGCTGGGCGCTCGGCGTGCTGTCGGCCGGCATCACCGCAGGCTCCCTGGTCGGCCCGTTGCTTGGCGGCGCGCTGCCGCCATTGATCGGTATTCGCGCCACCTTCCTCATCGCGGGCGGCGTCATTTTCCTGGCGGCGCTGGCGACGACGTTCCTGATCAAGGAGATGCCTCGCCCGCCAATGCAGGCACAACCCAAGGAGAAACCAAAGGGCGGTTGGGCGCAGATCCCCGACAAACGCCCTGTCGTGGCGATGCTGGCAACCGGCATGCTGTTCACCTTCGCCAACATGTCGATCGAGCCGATCATCACCGTCTACGTCCAGCAACTGGTCGCGGACGCAAGCCGGGTGACGCTGGTCTCCGGTGTCGTCATGTCGGCGGCGGCGCTGGGCGCCATCCTGTCGGCGTCACGGCTGGGTAAGCTCGCCGACCGCATCGGCCACTGGAACGTCATCGTCGCATCGCTGGCCGTCTCGGCGCTGCTGTTGATACCGCAGGCCTTCGTCACCGAGAGCTGGCAGTTGGTCGGGCTGCGGTTCCTTATGGGTCTGGTGCTGGGCGGGCTGTTGCCCTGCATCACCAGCGTCATCCGCCACAATGTTCCCGATGGGGTCGGCGGCAATGTGCTGGGCCTGGCAATCTCGGCGCAATATGTCGGCCAGGTCGCGGGGCCGCTGCTGGGCGGCTTCGTCGGCGGCCATTTCGGCATGCGCGCGGTGTTTCTCGGCACGTCGGTGCTGATGGCGGGCGGTGCCGCGTATAATTGGCTGGCCCAGGCGCGCCGCACGCGCGACATGCTGGCGATATCGGAAAAATCCTGACAGACAGGTCGCGCCGCCTATCGTCAATCACGGAGCCCGAGACATGAGCATCGCCGAGTCAGCACCAGCAAACAGCGCGCGCATCCTCGTTTTCGCCGGCGGCATTGCCGGCGCGGCGGGCGTGGCGCTGTCGGCGGCTTCAGCGCATCTCGGCGGCGCGTTCGTCGGCACGGCCGCATCCTTCCTGCTCATGCATGCGCCGGTGTTTTTGGCCGTCGGCCTCGCCGGCGCAAACCGGATCTTGCGGATCGGCAGCCTGGTGCTGCTCGTCGGGCTTGTTCTGTTCTGCGGCGATCTGCTGGCACGGGATTTCGTGGGATCGCGGCTGTTCCCGATGTCGGCGCCGATCGGCGGCACCTTGCTCATCGCGGGCTGGCTGGTGATCGCGGCCTCGGCGCTCGTGCGGCAACGGTCCTGACGAGCCAAGAACCCTGCCCCATCAGATATCACACGAGGCTTAATCCTGCCGGTTTTGCGGCAGCAGGTCGCGGTTGCGCTTGGCAGACTTGGTCGGCCGCCGCCTTTCCGGCTGCTCCGTGGCAGGCGAGATACCCCAGTAGTTGCGATAAATGTCTTCGAACAGATGCTTCACGGGATGCATGTTCGTTCTCCTCTTCAAGAACTTGAATCGATCCAATCAGCTGGCACGAAAATGCCGGGGCCGATCAGTTGCGCTTGCGTTTCACAAGGTATTGCAGGTCACGCCTCCACGGCCCGACCTTGTCGCGGCGCTTGCGGGTGGCGGCGTCGGAGACTATGCCCCAATCATTGCCATAGATGTCTTCGAACAGATAATTCACGGGATGCATGGCACCCTCCTCTTGAATCGATCCAAGTTGTACTTGGTGAATCCCTTGGATCGATTCAAATATAGACTCTCTCCGCCGTCCGATCAAGGGAAAATTTGAACCGATCCAACGAAAGTGCTAAACAGGCTCCGGTTCAGGAGACGAAAATGACGGCATTGACCTCCGGCAAGACGAGACCAGTGCGGCTTGCCGACATCGCCAAGGCGGCCGGGGTCTCGCACGGTACCGCGTCCAACGTGTTCGCTCGCCCGGAAATCGTGCGCGAAGAGGTCCGCGAGCGGGTCAAGGCGGCGGCGGAAGCGATGGGCTATGCCGGCCCGGATCCCAAGGGCCGGCTGCTGCGCGCCGGCAAGGTCAACGCCATCGGCGTGGCAACGGCAGAACCATTGTCCTATTTCTTCGACGATCCCTTTGCCCGCGTCATGATGGCCAGCATTTCGCAGGCCTGCGACGCCACCGGCGCCGGAATTTCGCTGGTCTCGGCCGCCAACAGCGAGCAGCTCGCCTGGAACATCCAGAGCGCCCTGGTCGACGGCTTCATCGTGTTCTGCATCGAGGGTGGGTCGCGGCTGGTCGAACTGGCGCGCGAACGCAAACTGCCTTTCGTGGCGCTTGATCTCGATTCGGAAAATGAGGCGGTCGCTGCGATCGGCGTCGACAACGTCGCCGGCGCGGGTCTGGCGGCGCGCCATCTGGCCGAGTTCGGCCATCGCAGCTTTGCCGTACTCGCCCTGGAATCTGCCGGCGCTGGCTTTGGTCCCGTCACGCAGGAGCAAGTCGAGACGACATCCCTCTACTCGGGCACACGCGACCGTCTGCGTGGCTATTTCGGCGAGCTCTCCCGCTTCGGCATCGACGTCTCGCAAGTGCCAATCTACGAAACCCTCAATGACGAGGCGAGCGTTCGGGCCGGCCTCGATCATATTTTCGCGCTGCCGCAGACGCCGACGGCAATCCTGGCCATGTCGGACAAGATCGCGCTGCATGCGCTCGACTGGCTGCGCGAGCGTAACATTGCCGTGCCGGGCGATGTGTCAATCGTCGGCTTCGACGGCGTGCCGGAAGGCGCCGACTCCGAGCCGCCACTAACCACTGTCGCCCAGCCGATCGCCGAGATGGGCCGGCTGGCCGTCAAGGCGATCCTCGAAAATGACGGCTCGCAGCACCGGCAATTGCTGCCGGTCGATCTTGTGGTGCGGGGGTCGTCCGGCCCCTCGCCTGCTAGCTAGGCGGCTGATGTGGGATCATCGGCTTAGCCTTGGCATCGCGGGCATGCCGAAGGTCTGGTGAACGGCTGGCGCTTCTTTGCGAACCGGCTTTTTGCCCAAGCCGATGCCGGACAGCCACTCAAGATAGAAGGCGAGCGCGAATTGCATGGCGATGCCGGCCGAAATCAGCAAGACGTCATAGGCAAAGCCGCCCGGATTGATCAGCTTCATCACCTGCGCCGCCATGGCGATCAGCGTGCCGGCGAGGAACACCGGCAAGGAGCGCTTGCCGAGCAGGGCAAGCGGATGGTCCGGGCTGAGACGGAACAGGTTCGAGAAAGCCGGCAGGGCGACGATCAGATAGCTCACCGCCAATATGTGCAGGAGCCGCGGCAGCGACAGGAACGTCTTGTCGAAGCCGCCGATCACCACGGGCAGGTTAAACCACGTTATCTCGCCCCAGAGCGGGCTGTGCACCCAGACCGCCGCTGCCGCGACATAGGTCGCCGCGGCGCCCACCAGCCAACGATTGACGGGAATTGTGCCGCCGCGCCTGACATGCAGCATGCCGGCAAGGCCGATGTTGAACAGGAATTGCCAGGACAGCGGGTTGAGGAACCAGAAGCCGGGCTCCGGATAGTTCGGCGGCGCGATCTGCCAGAGGCCGGCGACGAGCCACAGCGCGCCGGAAAAGACCAGCGCCGGCAGCGGCCGGTAGCTGACGAAGAGCAGGAAGAGCGGCGCCATCAACAGCAGCGCCGCATAGACCGGCAGGATGTTGTTGTAGCCAAGCTGGTGGCCGAGCGTGACAATGCCGATCATGACCTCCGGCGTGTTCTTCATCAGCGGCTCGATGTTGATCAGCTTGAGCAGTTCCGGCCGCCGGCCGAACACCGCCGCGGCGCAGAACAACGCCATCACAACCATGGTGGTGACGATGTGGGCGCTGTAAAGCACGCCGGCCCGGCGCCACATCTTCAACATCGCCAGCAGCCGGCCGCCCGGCTGGAACTTGGTGCCATATGCGAGTGCGACCGACATGCCGGAAATCAGCACGAAGGCTTCCGCCGCGTCCGAGAATCCGAAATTCTTGTAGGTCAGCGTTTCGAAGACGGTGCCTGGCACGTGGTCGATATAGATGGTCAGGAGTGCGAGCGCACGGAACACGTCAATGCGCGTGTCGCGATCGGGGATACGCGGAGCGCGATCGGCGATACGCGGGGCGCGATCGGGCGGAACTGGCAGGGTCATCGACAAAAGGCCTCAAAGGAGAGCAAGGGTGCTCGCGTTGTTCATGCCGGGATGCGACCATCGGCGCACACCGCTTCGATTCCTCCCGCAGGGAGCATATCGGCGCAGAAACGGTCTGAAATGAGCCTGTTGCAATCACATTTCGCGGAGCGTGAAAATATTCCGTTTTGAAGCTGGCAAAGGACCAATGTCTCCGTGAAATCAATGAGATATGAGCGTGCATCGATATAGCGACGAGAACGCCTTTCTGCATCAGGATCTGGCCTTTCCCTACCGCCTCCTCAAGCCGGAGAATGCCGGCGGCGAGAGCCTGTTTTTACTGCACGGATCGGGTGTCGACGAAACGACGATGGTGCCGATTGCGAGGCAGATCGCCCCCAACGCCACGCTGGTCGCGGTGCGTGGCCGCATCCGCCAAGAAGACGGCTTCCGCTGGTTCGAGCGGATCACGCCGACCAGTTTCGAACAGGCGAGCATCCGTGCCGAAACATCGTACTTTGCCGCCTTCGCAAGCGAGGCCGCAAAGCGCTACGGGCTCGACCTCGCCCGGGCGACTTTCCTCGGCTATTCCAACGGCGCCAATCTGGTTTCCAGCCTGATGCTGCTCAACTCCGGCCTCGTCCGAAAAGCGGCGTTGCTGAGAGCAATGCCCGTGCTTGACGATGCGCCGGCAACCAATCTGACCGGAACGCGCGTCCTGATTGTCGCCGGTGCCGCCGATGAGACCTACGGGCCGTTTGCGCCGCCACTGGTGACGCTGCTCAACAAACATGGCGCCGAGGTCGATGCGCGCATCGTGCCTTCAGGTCACGAAATCGGCGACCCGGATGCCGCCATCGTCCGGCAGTGGCTTGCGGGACCAGCATTGGTCGCACGCCAGGCAGGCTAGGAGACCTTGGTAGACCGCATCGGCGCCCGGCGGAACAGCTGAGCAGATGCTCGTCGCCTAGCCCTGTCCCATCCGGTTCCAAGCATCGAGCCCGGCGATCTTGTAGGCTTCGGCCAGCGTCGGATAGTTGAAGGTGTTGTTGACGAAGAAATCAACCGTGCCGCCGAGGTTGATCACCGCCTGGCCGATATGGATCAGTTCGGTGGCGCCTTCGCCGACGATGTGGGCGCCGAGCAGGCGGCGCGTTTCGACCGAGAACAGCAGCTTCAGAAAGCCGGAGTTGACGCCCATGATGTGGCCGCGCGAGGTTTCGCGGAACCGCGCCAGACCGACTTCATAAGCAGCGCCGCTCTCGCGCACCTGCTCCTCCGACTGACCAACGGTGGAGATTTCCGGCACGGCGTAGATGCCATAGGGGAAGGTTTCCGGCGGCGGTGGCAGTTGCACGCCGAAAGCGTGGCAGGCGGCCACCCTGCCTTGCTCCATCGATGTCGAGGCAAGGCTGGGGAAACCGATGACGTCGCCGGTGGCATAGATGTTGGGCGCACTGGTCTGGAAGGTCTGCGGATCGACCTTGATGCGGCCCCGGGAATCGGCCTCGATGCCGACCACGTCGAGGCCGAGGCTGCCGAGATTGCCGCTGCGGCCGGCGGCGTAAAGCACGATCTCGGAGCGGATGGTGCGGCCATCGGCGAGCGTCACTTCGGCATAGTCGGGTTTTGAGACGATTTCCTTGACCGTACTGCCGAGGCGAATGGTCATGCCGCGGTCGCGCATCTGGTGGATGAAGTCGTCGACGATCTCGCGGTCGACGAAATCGAGGATGGTGTTGCGCGGCTCCACCAGCGTCACCGGCACGTCGAGCGCCGAAAAGATCGTCGCATATTCAACGCCGATGACGCCGGCGCCGATCACCGTCAGCGTGCGCGGCAGATGGTCGAGTTCCAGCATCTCATCGCTGTCGAAGACGCGGATCTTGTCGAAAGGCACGTCGCGCGGCCGGTGCGGCCTGGTGCCGACCGCGATCAGCGCATTGGTGAAACCAACCTCCGAGTAGTCGCCATTGTCTGCCGTCAGGCTGACCTTGTTTGGGCCGACGAATTTCGCCATGGCGCGCACGCTTTTGACGGCGTTGCGCATAAACTGGTGCTGCAGCACCTCGACCTCGTGGTCGAGCGTCTTGTGCAGCCGCTCGACCAGGTCGGCGATGGAGATGTCCTGCTTGACCCGGTAGCCGCGGCCGTAAAAGCCCCGCTCGCGCCAGCCGGACAGGTTCAGCACCGTCTCGCGCAGCGTCTTCGACGGGATGGTGCCGGTGTGCACCGAGACGCCGCCGAGGCGCCGGCCCCTGTCGACCACCAGCACCGATTTGCCGAGCTTGGCCGATTGCACCGCCGCGCGGCGCCCGGAAGGGCCGCTGCCGATGACCAGCATGTCGTAATCCATGTAACCCCGTCCCCTCGGCGTCTTGTTGCGCCGCAGCAAGCTAACGCCATCCGTCCACCAAATTCAATCGGCTCAACCGCGTCACACTGCCGAGCAGGACCGGATGGACGAACCGATCTTGATTCCGCCCGCGGTCTTCACCATTTCAGTGGCGGCGCACCCTAGCGTGGCGCCTGTTGCGAGGACATGACATGAACGCGCGCGTACTTGACGGCGAAATCATCACCAGCAGGCTCGACGACGTCAGGGCCTATGACGGTGTGCGCACGCGGCGGATCCTGGCCTTCATCATCGACTATTGCATCGTGGCGCTGCTCACCATTCCGTTCGCGATCCTGGTGGCCGTGCTTGGCCTTTTGACATTCGGTCTTGGCTGGGCGCTGTATTCCATCCTCGTGCCGGCGGTCGCCATTCTCTACATCTGGAACACGCTGGGCGGTCGCAACCAGGCCACATCAGGCATGAAGATGATGGGCATTCGGCTCGATCGTCTCGACGGCAGCCGTATCGACGGCCTCACCGCCGTTGTCCATTCGGTGCTGTTCTGGGCGAGCACGGTCATCCTGACGCCGCTCGTCCTCCTGGTGACGCTGTTTTCCGATCGCAAGCGCACACTGCACGACCTGCTGCTTGGCACGGTCGTCAGCCGCAGCGACCGTTGAACCGGCGTCCAACCGACGCCAACAGGCATTTGTGCGCAAATGTGAAGGGGTCCGTTCAACCCCGCCTTCACAATCCTGTTGAATTTTTCGCCAGCCAAGCCAAAGGTAGAGCGATTCGCAGGAGTGTTCCCAAGGTTCGATGACGCACCATCCGACCCAGTCGCCGCAGTTCTTCCTGACCGCGCCATCGCCGTGCCCGTATCTCGAGGGCCAGTTCGAACGCAAGGTGTTCACGCATCTGGTCGGCGACAAGGCGCCGGAGATGAACGACCTGTTGACGCAAGGCGGTTTCCGGCGCTCGCAGAACATCGCTTACCGTCCCGCCTGCGAGACCTGCCGCGCCTGCGTCTCGGTGCGCATCCTGGCGCAGGAGTTCACCGCCAGCCGCAACATGAAGCGGGTGATCCAGCGCAATTCCGATCTGATCGGCGCCATGCACGACGCGCAGCCGTCGACCGAGCAGTATTCGCTGTTTCGCGGCTATCTCGACGCTCGCCATCGCCGCGGCGGCATGTCCGACATGACGGTGCTCGACTACGCCATGATGGTCGAGGATACCCATGTCGACACCAAGGTGATCGAATACCGGCGCCGCGGCCCCGACACATTCATCACCGGCAAGGACCAGGGCGAGCTGATCGCCGTGGCGCTGACCGACAAGATGGCCGATGGCCTGTCGATGGTCTATTCCTACTTCAATCCCGAGTTCGAGGACCGTTCGCTCGGCACCTTCATGATCCTCGACCATATCGCCCGCGCCCGGGCCATGGGCTTGCCCCATGTCTATCTCGGCTACTGGGTCAACGGCTCGCGCAAGATGAACTATAAAATGCGCTTCATGCCGCAGGAGCATCTCGGCCCGAAGGGCTGGGAACGCTACGACCACGAAGCGGTCACGCGCTGATTTTTCTTCTTACCAGATCCTGATCTAAACATTTTCAGCCGAGACGATGCTGGTCTTCCGCCCGTTGGCGGGGCGATTGCGCCGACCGGCATCTGCTCAAATCATTGCGAAAGCCGTTGCATGTCCTCTCACAATGCCCACACCAAAGGACTCCTGCTCACCGCGCTTGGCGGGCTGGCGCTGACCATCGACATTCCCCTGATCCGGCTCGCCCATGGCGAAGCCTGGACGATCCTTTTGCTGCGCACCGGCTGCACCTTCGTGGCGGGGCTGATCGTATGGGCCATCTGGCGCTCGTTCAGCAAGAATGCTCCGCAGCTGATACCCGGCTGGTCGGGGCTCGTGGTCGCCACACTCTACGGGCTCGGCGCAATCGCCTTCATCACCGCCGTCTACAACACCTCGACCGCCAATCTGGTTTTCATCCTCGCCTTCTCCACCATGTTCTCGGCGCTGCTGTCGTGGCTGTTCCTGAAGGAGCGACCGCAGCCGCTGACGCTTGCGGCAATGGCGCTGATGATCGTCGGCATCGCGATCATCGTCGGCGATTCCGTCGGCACGGGAAATCTGTTCGGCGATGTGATGGCGCTGTGTTCGGCCTTGGCGATTGCCTGCGCCATCACCGTTTCACGCGCCAGCGGCAGGGATATGGGATTCACCGCGCTGACCGGCGTCCTGCTGCCGTTCGGGCTGGCGGCGCTCATGGTCTCCAAGACCGGTTTTCAGGTGGAGGCGCCATGGTGGATCGTTTTCAACGGCGCCGTCATCATGCCGTTCGCCTTCTTCTGCCTAGCCAACGGGCCGAAATACATTTCAGGCCCGGAAGTGGCGATGTTCTATCTCCTGGAAACGGTTTTGGCGCCGGTCTGGATATGGATGATCTTTGCCGAGACGCCGTCGCGCAACAGCTTGATCGGCGGCGTGATCCTGATCGTCACGCTGGTTGCCCATTCCCTGTGGCAGTTGCATGAAGGGCGCAAGCGCCGGGCAGCGCTCGCCGTCGCTTACCCAGCCTGACTTTTCTTCGCCGGGCCGGCGACAATCTCGATCTGCGGCGGCCCGCCTTCGAGCTCGGCCGCCGCGTCGGGAACGGTGTCTTCGGCCAGTTCCACCTCGCGCAGCCATTCGCGCCAGATCGCGACCAGCAGCGCCATCAGCACCGGGCCGATGAACAGGCCGAGAAAGCCCATTGTCTTTACGCCGCCGATCAGGCCGAAAAAGGTCGGCAGGAAGGGCAATTTGATCGGTCCGCCGACCAGCTTCGGGCGCAAGGTCTTGTCGACGATGAACAGTTCCACCGCGCCCCAGATGAACAGCGCCAGACCCGCCATCGGCGAGCCGCTGGCGGCGAGGTAGATCGACACAAGCGTAAACGACAGCGGCGCGCCACCGGGGATCAGCGCCATCACGCCGGTCAATGCGCCCAGCGTCACCGGCGACGGCACCCCGGCCAGCCAGTAGGCGATGCCCAGCACCAGCCCCTCGCCGATGGCGATCACGGTCATGCCGGTGACGGTGGACGAGATCGTTGCCGGTACGACGCGCGAAATCCGCTCCCAGCGTGCCGGCAGGATGCGTTCGCCGAGGCGGTCGATCTGACCGGCAAAGTGTGCGCCGTCGCGATAGGCGAAGAACAGCGCGATCATCATGAACAGCAGCGTCAGCAACAGACCGAAGGCGCTGCCGCCGGCAGCCAGCACGCCGCGATAGATGCTGCCGATATTGGCGCCGCTGACCAGCTGGATCAGCTCGCCGATGCCGCCGGGATGGCCGAAATTGTCGATCCACTGTTCGTTCAGCCACTCGCCGACGACCGGCAGCGAGGTGATCCAGTGCGGTGTGACCGCACCGTGCCTGTTGGTTTCGATCGCCCAGCCGACCCATTCGCGGACCTCGTTGATGGCGTAGGTGCCGGCAAGCGCTATCGGCACCACCAGGAAGGCGAGGATGAACAGGATGGCGAGCGTCGCGGCGACCGTGCGGTTGCCTCCGACACCGGCAAGCAGCCGGCGGTAGAGCGGCCAGCTGGCAAAAGCAATGACGAGGGCTGCCAGCACGGGAAACAGGAAGCCGTGGAAGAAATAGACGCCGGCGGCAACGATCAGCACCAACAGCCAGCGCGCCGCCGACAGCGGCGGAATGACGGCGGCTCTGAGCGGTGTCGACAGGCCGAACAGGCGCTGCTGACGTTCCGGCTTCTGGATCTTCGCTTCCTTCAAACGGTCAATTCTCCCCGGCCTACACAGCGTTTGTGCACTGTCATAGTGCCGCAATCGTGACGATAGTCCAAATGGCTGGTGAAGCTGCCAATCTCCCCCCTTGTGGGGGAGAT